>JACOSB010000120.1 GCA_016179105.1 Candidatus Acetothermia bacterium | reverse complement strand
GGAGCCACTTTACTCAACTCCATTCCAGAGAACTGCTTCTGACTGGCGACGAGAAAATCCACATAAAGATCGAGGGAACATTTCTGGCGTTGCATACCCCTATCTTACTGTTCATAAACTCAACCGCGAAAGTCCTGACTTCATCAGGGTGAGGGGTACCTCTCGTCCATTCTTTAAGGAGGATGAACATGGCCGAACAAGAAAATATCAGCCTAGTCAAACAATCGATAGAAGCCTTCAACCGTGGCGACTTGAACAAAGCCGTCGAGCCCTTCGATGAAAGAGCAACCTTCCTGGACATCGCCGCACCGCAGCCTCATCAAGGTCGAGAGGCGATCCGCAAAGCCTTCGAATCGGGGCGGCGCGCATGCCCAGACCTCAAACTCAGCCCAACGAACTGGGTCGTCGGTGAGAATCAAGTCGTGATGGAGTACACCATCTCTGGTACGCACAAGGGAGCCTGGGAGCTACCGACCGGAGCAATCATCCCGCCCACCAACAAGCGCTTTCAAGCCAAGGGCGTTCCTGTAGCTAAAATAAGTGGGGGCGCATTGTGGGCGTGACTGATTACTCCAGTCCCACGGTGTTGAGTCAACTCGGTGTAACACCGTCCCTCGTCGAACAGCGCTAAGCTAGGCGTATGGAAGACCCACTGAATCTCGAGGTACCCCGCACCTCACTTTAGGACAGATCTTTCTTCTCTCATTTGATTCCGATCGAGGGTTTTAGCTAAGCTGACAGAGCGCTGAGGGAGCGCCCTCAAAAACCGAAAGGAGCAGTCTCATGCCCACTTACATCTCACTCTTCCGCTTGACACAACAAGGCATTGAGAACATCAAGGAGAGTCCTAGTCGTCTGGACGCCGCCAAAAAACTCGCTCAATCTATGGGCGCAGAAATCAAGGCGTTCTACCTCGTCATAGGCCAATACGATTTTGTCGTCGTGCTGGAGGCACCGAATGAGGAAACCGTAGCGAAGTTCGCGTTAGCCAGCGGTGCGAAAGGGAATGTCCGCTCGGAGACCCTACGCGCCTTCAGCGAGGCGGACTACCGCAAGATCATTGGGGCGTTGCCCTGAGCATGTGCGGGGCGCTCCCTCGATCGCATATGCTTATACTAATTCGTCATTGGAATGTCTGGATAAACTGGCGGCAAAGGCTGGCTGGAAGAGCCAATCATTCGGACATTTAGAAAGCAAAACAGTATTAGCACGTGAACCCACTAGATACGAAACCACTAACCCCGCTTCAGGCATCAAAATAATCCCGTTGTTGTTTAGATTGCTACCAAAACTTTTTGACGGTGAGCACATTTTCGAAATTGTGTCTCATTCATCTTCCTTCATCACGATCTTCTTCGTCGTTCAGGGCAGAGCCATGAGTAATAGGTGGGGGCATCTCGGAGTCAGGCCCTTTGATCGATTTCCAGAGGATCTCATTCAGCTCTTGAGCCGGTGCGGCATCGACCACTTGGAAGTTCATCTGGTCCGAGCGCTGGGCTCCGTAGCTCTGCATAGTATTCATCTCGTCTACAGGCCAAGTCGCTGGTCGCAGCTTATACGGGGTAAAGTCCGATTGGGCCTGGAAGACATTGAGCATGGATATGGCGGCCGCATCGTACTGACTCATCGGGGGGAGTCCGAGGATTAACTCGATGGCCCGCAGTATGCTCGCAGTATCATAGAAGGTGCTGTCGACAAATTTCCGCTTCGTGTAAGGACTTACGACCAGTGCTACCGTCCGATGAGCATCGACGTGGTCGGGGCCGTCCTGCGCGTCGTCCTCGACGACGAAGATCGCCGTGGGTTCCTTCTTCCAGTAGCGTTCACTGTGAGAAACGGCTTCGACTATCATGCCTAAGGCCAGATCGTTGTCAGCCACCATCGCTCGGGGGGTGGGGAAGTTGGGCCTTGTACCCGAGGTATGATCAGCGGGCAAGTCCAAGATAGTGAGCTGCGGTAACTGACCGTTCGCTTCAAACGCTTGGAACTCTTTCAAAAATTCTTTGGCGCGGTCCACATCTCTGTAAGCTAGATCATAAGGTCGAAAGCAGAGATCAACATGCTCGCGCACGTTATCGAACGGGACTGTGTTGCCTTCGCATGGATTTTTAGGATTGGGGCCGGCGATCAGGGACTCCCCGTAGATCCTATAGGTGAGCTTCTTGATTGCCGCGACATCCCAGATGAATCCCAGGCTTGGATTTTTTGTGATGGGATTCCCAGGGAAGGGCTCGGGCAATTCCTTCACTGCGGCTTTGGGTAAGCGGCCGGCATAGGAGCTAGGCCAGAGCTTCTCCTCAGAGTCGGTGACGGCCGCTCCCATAGACCAGCTATGGCCATCGGCGGACACATCACCATTGGCGTAGAAATTGTCCAGTAGCACGAAGTCCTCCGCCAGCGCGTGGTGATTGGGAGAGACTTGCCGCCCGAAAAGCACGAGCTTTCGGTCTCCATTCCCTTGAGACATATCGCCTAACACTTGATCATACGTGCGGTTCTCCTTGATGATATAGATGACATGTTTGATAGTGGAAGGCTCTCCAACTCTCACTGGGATTGGTTTGGGAGACTTCTCTTGCGGCGGTTGGGCAAGCCATTGTCGCGTCTCATCGAAGCCGTTGTTCTTGATGACCTCTTGAGTGTAACGAGCCAGAGCCTTCTCGTCGGGAATCGGGATGACAGAGACAGTGCCTTGGAAGAGGCCCGCGATGTACGAGCTGTCCCCGAACTTGGCGTGATTGGGGTTTGCTTTGGAACTCAGTCCTTTCGCATTAGCCACGTAGAGGGTTTTGCCGTCGGGGCTGAGGGAGAGAGCCGTAGGATACCAGCCGACAGGGACGAGCCCTTTGGCTCGGCTCTTTTGCCCATTGCTGCCCAACTCAATCACGGCAACGTCGTTGTTGTTCGCGTTAGCCACATACAATGTTTTCTGATCGGGGCTGAGTGCGAGCGCATCGGGCTGACTTCCCAAAGGAGCATTCAGATAGGGCGTCAAAGGAATCGTTTCGACCACGGTATCGCTCGAAGTATCGACGATCTTGATCGTGTCTGTGTTCGTGTTCGTAACAAACAGGCGCTGGCCGTCTTTGCTGAGCAAGAGTGCGGAGGGATGTTCTGTACCTATTTTGGGGAAGCCTTGAGCTTGCAGATACTCGGGCTGGTCGTCAATGGCAATCTTCTTTGCTGCGCGTGTGGTGAGATCGACCGCAGAGACCGTTGTACCGCTCCAGTGCGTGACGTAAGCCTTCTTGCCGTCTGGACTGAGGGTCACCCCGTACGGGCAGACGTCGCCTAATGGGATAGTATCGAGTATTTTCAGAGAAGCAGAGGCATCGAAGACTCCTAAACTATGATTCATGCAAAACGCGATGTAGAGCTTCTGGCCATCGGCGCTCATGGCTAATCCGAATGGTCCTAGCGGATCTTTGGCCCCGCCAAGGGGGATTGAAGACGGAGGTGCTAAGCTCCCTGAAGCAGGATCCAAGCGATACATCAACAAAGTATTATTCCCAAACCCGGAGACATAGGCAGTATGCTCATCAGGGCTGAGGGCCAAACCATAGAACGAAGACGCGGCATCGGCATGGCTGATGACTTTTCCACTTTGAGTATCGATCACCTGGAGCAATTCTGGATCGCTGAAGCCATTGTTGAGAACCAGCAGGTATTTGCCATCTCGTGTTGCTTGTATATTGAGAGGCAAGTTACCGACGGGAATCTGTTGTCCCGCAGGACTAAGGAACCAGCCGTTTGGAAGTAAAGTACGACTATCCGATTGCCGACCCGGGAGCGGGAGATTCGTCAGTTTACAAGACACAAGCAATGCTGCAGTGGCCACTAGCAGCAGCACTACGATGAAGCTCTTTACAGAAGAGCACCTCATTGAGAGCATAGAAAACCTCCTACTGGTCATCTTAGGATATACCCCCCATACTCTGTCAAACTGAAAAGATACAACTGTGATCTTTATGAGTGGATGGTGCCCGACGCTTCAAAAATTGAACGCGTTACTCAGGTCATTCGCGACAGCATCACGGCTTCCTAGAGCGGGGAGATTCCATCGCTCCTCGATGAACCTTAGGATAGAAGTCGTGTCATACTGAGTGTGATCGACAAAGCCCTTCTTCGCGAACGGCGAGATGATGATCGTCGGCACGCGGGTGCCGGGGCCCCACCGATCGCCCTTCGGCGGAGATACATGGTCCCATAAACCACCGTTTTCATCGTAGGTGATAATGATCACCGTGTCGGACCAATACGGGCTATTCTTGACGGCGTTGACTAGATCTTCTACGTGGTGCTGGCCCTCGAGCAGATTCGCGTAGCCAGGATGCTCGTTAAAACGACCAATCGGCTTCACGAATGATACGGCTGGCAAGCCGCTGGTTTGCAGTGCTTGTAAGAAATCCTGCTCGTCTTTTAGATGAGCCGCCCGGCCCGGAGTGCCGTCGGCGTAGTGGGCAAAGTAAGCGAACGGCTGATGGTGGAACTGAAACAGCCGATCGGGTTTGCCAGCCAGCGCGTCGTTCCATCCGCCAGAGTACCATGCCCATGAGATGCCTTTTTCGTCCAGTCGGTCGCCGATGGTCGGCATTGTCTGTTGCGGGAGCAGCTGGGTTGAGTCAGTGATATTCGCTGGATGCGGCTGATTGATTGGGTAGGAAGTGTTGACAGCGTATCCGTCGGGTGTGACTGTGCCATCTTTGACCAACACTCCGTTTGAGTTGAGCTGCGCGACTTTATCAGCAGGAGCATTCGGCCAGCGGGGCGTGCAAGCGCAGATGAGCCAGAAGTGGTTGAGGAACGAACCACCGAACGCAGCATGGAAGAAGTTATCGGCTAGCGTATACTGTTGGGCTAACTTACCTAGCGGTAGTTGCGTCCCATCATAGTAGCCCATCACCAAGCCGCCGTTGTCGCTCCAAGTAACGAACTTGTTCATCTTGCCCCCGTTGATTTGGTACTGCTCTTGGTAGAAACGGTGGATGAGGTCGCCGGTCGTCTGATCGGGGGGTACAAACCTTCCGATGTCGAAGGGTTGAACGGACATGTTCGCCGGGAAACGGGAGTCTGGTTTTTTGTTGGGGTCCAAAGGTTGGGGAAGCGTCACGTAGGGTTGGTTGTTCTTGTTAACTTGCTTTATCGCGGCACCCGCGTTGGCGATCCCGGTGGCGCCCGGGAAGTTACCATAAAGAGTGTCAAAGCTCCGGTTCTCTTGATAAATGACGATCACATGTTTGATCTTGTCTAACGCCGTTGCTGGAAGATGATGAGTAGTAGTAATCGAGCTACATTGGTTAAACGAGGTAGCGATTATGACCAGAGCCACACTGAGTCCGAGAAGTTTACTGCTCAGCATACGAAGTCTCCCTTCTTAGGTATGGGTGTAGGGTGCTGCTTATCATTATCGCACGTTGAAGGACAGAAGTGAAGAAGAGCTGACCCTCTGTTATACGAACTTTCTCGACATGCTCTGTGACCCGCCTGAGACCTTCACGTAGGACGGCATGATCGCTCATGTGATGACGTTCCCTGCCTACCGGCGTACGATCCGCGATTGAAGCCTTAGAGCGATTGGGCATCCGCGAGTGGGCTATAGGGGCCGATGAGTGGGAGCGCGTTTTGTGTTAACTGTCTGTCCATACTTGCCTCCGATCTATGTCTAGCCTTATTCCTGAAGCTGCAGCGAGAGTAATATGCTTTAGGTAACAATGCACAAGCTCACAAAAGTCAGATTGCGCTCCAGCTCACACCCGAGGGTGTACGGTGCAAACGGCCGACGCCGGAAATGTGCCCAGCAATCAAGAGTGATTGCTCAATCAGGGCGGTTTCAGCGAGAGATTGGCGACTGGACAGGCTCGCTTTTGCATCAGCCCAGCGCGTGGACCATGACGGCTGCTCTACTTCCACCGGATGATGATAAAGATCTCCTAAACAATAGAGCGTTCGCCCCTCTGAGTGGACGCGGACGATCTGATGCCCTGGGGACTCGCCAGGTGCGGCGATGATCTGAATACCAGCACACAACTCGTGATTCCCTTCGACTAAGTCTAGCAGGCCTCGCTGATGCAATACAGCGAGAGTTCGGCTCTCCATGGCATTAGGGTCTCGCATGGCTTTCTGCGTATCTTCGCTCTCCCAATCGGCACGACCCAGATAGTGACGCGCGTTGGGAAAGCAAGGGATGTAGTAGCCACCCCGCTCCACGGTGGCCCCACTGTGGTGATCCCAGTGCCAATGGGTGAAAACGACGTGAGTAACCTCCTCGGGGTTCACGCCGACCTCAGCAAGCTGCGCGAGCAGGCCGGGAGGCGGTTGGTAATTGGGTAGAGCGAATTTGGCGTAGGGCGAATCCGGGAGAGGGTAGGAACTAGCATCGACCAAGATGGACATTGCAGACAATCTGAGGTGGACGCATTGGAACGGTGCTCTGATCGGTTGGTCGAAGGAGGAGGCGTAACGAGGCGACCATTCGCTCGCGGGTACGTCGAGCATCTCCGCCAAGTTCACTTGGCCGTCACCTACGTTAATCAAAGTGGTGGTTGCAGCACCAAGGCGAAATGATCGGGAGTAGTCGGTCATGATGCGTCCTTATGCTAAATTATGGAAGGCAGACCTGCCCGTCGAGCAGATTCTGGAATGGGTGATTCCCCGGATTCCCCTTGCCGTCCTGTTTACCCATGTTATTATTATCACTGATCTTATTGGTGCCCTGGAAAATTACCTGACCGATAAAATAATCACTGCTATATCCACAACGCCGCAGCAAAGCAGCTATACCCCAGTCGGCGCTTCCTTTGATCGTGGAGTTGGTCATCTTTAGGTGAGCCTGACCTTCGATTTCTATCCCGTTGCAGGAATAATCACGTTGGGAGCAAGGGTACCCTATTCCGTTGTCTTTGATGATACTTGCTTGCACCTGAGCGTTGGCTGAATCTCCCATCACCAGGCCTCCTAAACGATTACTTGCGATAACCGAGTTAATGAAACTCACTTGGCTTGCACCACCGACAACGAGACCCCAGAAAAGGTTGTCAGAGATTTGGGAATTGTCGATGCTCACTCGTGCTGTCTTCTCGTAAAGAAAGACACCATCGGCTCCGTTCTTACTGATCTGGGAATCAACGAGGTTCACTTGGGCAAAATTATTAACAGAAAGACCATCGCTCCCGTTCCCCGAGATGCTGAGATTACTCAGAGTAACGGTGGCGTGGCCATCACCGCTCACGTAAATACCATTGGTTTGTTCAAACCCCGTGATAGCGAGATCCATTATTTTTACTTCAATATCACTATCGCTCTCGATGAGAATGACCGCCAAGACACTCACTTCGGTCTTTATAGTGGTATCTTCCCGGCCCGCACCTCTTAGGGTCAGACTCTTGTCAATCTTGATCGTTTCCTTAAACGTGCTGGGACTCAGACAAATCACGGCACCCGCCGCAGCATTGTTGATCGCATGTTGGATCGACTGTCCGGATTGAACCAGCACGGCGCAGTCGCTTTGGGCGAAGCCAACTCGCGCATGGGGACCAGTTATCATACTGTATAGAACCAAAGTCACGGCCATCCCGAGGAGTTTTACACCGCGCATCCGCAGCCCCCTTTAAGTGGAAGTGTATTGCTGTAATTCTAGTATTGTGTAATGTTGCAGTCAAGGGATACTGATGAATGCCGTATGAAATTTACTTAGCTACGCTTTAAACTTTGCATCATGAACGCCGCTATTTACTGTCGTGTCTCAACGAACACACAAGAGCTTGAGAACCAGCTACACACTCTCAAAGCTTTTGCCCGTAAGCGCGGCTTCAAAATCAAGCACGTATTTTGCGACGTGGCCACCTGCATTTGTCTCTCTCATACGCAAAGAGACCGTTTTGTTGCGTAGGGCACATGGCCTGACGAAGAATTCAAGGGGTGGGAGAAGAGTGCTGTTCTGTGTCTCATTAGGGAAAAAAGAGAAATTTTCAGATCGACAACTCTAGACGCCGCAATAGGAGCTTGTGATGGATGAGTTATTATATTCTTCCAAACGAATTCGCCAACAGTATCCAACGTTAGCCTAGCGTTGGTCTTCTGACCTCTCTCGTTTCCTCGCTCTGTCTTTTTTGGGGTAAACCCTGCTATAATGCTAATCAGGGGGTGGCTATGAGAAAGCGAAAATCTTGTGCTCTGGGATTGCTTGCGGTCGTTAGCTTCTTCGTCGTCGTGCCGTTCGCCCTCGTGTTTTTCGCTTCAACTCAAGCTTCATCGGGGACCCATGTGAGCATACTCACTCTCGACGGTGTCATCGCACCATTCACGGCCCAGTACGTCATCCGCGGCATCGAGACTGCGGAATCGGAGGAAGCTGAGGCCGTTATCATCCAAATGGATACGCCCGGTGGTCTGATGAATTCTATGGATGAGATCACCAAGAAAATTTTGGACAGCCATGTGCCCGTCGTTGTTTACATCACGCCGCGCGGAGCGCGGGCCGGGTCTGCGGGTGTCTTCATCACGATGGCTGCGCACGTCGCGGCGATGGCCCCGATCACCAACATCGGCGCGGCCCATCCTGTCGGCGGCCAGGGCGAAGATATTCAGAAAAATTTGGATGAGAAAGTGACCAACGATGCCGTCGCGCGTATCCGCAACTATGCGATTACTCGCGGTCGCAATGCCGACTGGGCTGAAGAAGCCGTGCGCAAGAGTGTTTCAATCACGGCTGACCAGGCGCTCGCACTGAAAGTGATCGATGTCATTGCCGATAACATGGACGATTTGCTGACGAAGATAGACGGCTTCACTGTCAACGTCGCGTCCGGCAAGCGGATTCTCCATACCAAAGGCGCACAGCAAAACAACATAGACATGACGTGGTCCGAGAGATTCTTGCAGGTGATCACCGACCCCAATATCGCTTACATCCTGCTCAGCTTAGGAACGATCGCGTTGATCGCGGAGTTTTACAATCCGGGCGCGATCTTGCCGGGCGTGACCGGCGTGATCTTCCTGGTGATGGCCTTCACGGCTTTTGGGGTCTTGCAGCCCAACTGGGCCGGGGTGGGGCTCATCATTTTAGCGCTCATCTTATTTGTCGCTGACTTAAAAGTGCAGGGTTATGCCCTGGGCATCGGTGGCGCGATCGCTTTCGTGCTCGGCTCCATACTGCTCTATAAACCGTTCACGCCTACACTGCCCGGACTGCCAGAGATATCCGTGAACCCCTGGCTGATCGCGCTGATGACGGCCATTTGGGTCTTTTTCTTTGTCTGGGTTTTGACGGCCACGGTTCGCGCGCACCGTGCCAGGGTCTCGAGCGGAGTGAAGGTCTTGATGGGGGAGACAGGGATTGCTGAGACCGATCTCACTCCTCGCGGGGTGGTGCTGATGCACAGCGAAGAGTGGAGTGCGGAGGCGGTGGGAGGGTCCATCCAAAAGGGAGATGCCGTCAAGGTGGTAGAAATCGTGCAGGGTGTGCAGTTGCGCGTGACCAAAGCATAAAAATTTATTCAGGAGGTCCTCGAATGGAAAGTTTTCCCGTCATCGTCATAGCCGTACTCTTCCTTTTTGCGCTGTGGTTGATCTCACAAATCATCAAAATTGTGCCGGAGTACAAGCGACTCGTCGTCTTTCGGCTCGGGCGCGCACTCCAACAAGAAAAGGGTCCGGGGCTCGTCCCACTCATCCCGCTGGTAGACCGACCGGTCTGGGTGGATTTGCGCGAGCAGTTTTTGGAAATCCCCGCGCAGACATGCATCACGCGCGACAACGCGCCCATCTCGATTGACTTTCTCATCTACTGGAAAGTGGTCGATCCCAGCTCGAGTGTTATCCAAGTGCTGAATTTCTCCGGAGCCTCCATGGGCATCGCTACGACCACGCTGCGCGCGGTCATCGGCGATATTATTCTCGATGACGTGCTGGCCAAGCGCGATCACATCAACCAAGTATTGCGCGTCAAGTTGGACGAAGTGACGGCCCGCTGGGGCGTCAAAGTGACGACGGTTGAAATCCGCGAGATCACACCGCCCAAGGATGTACAAGACGCGATGACTCGTCAGATGTCGGCCGAGCGCAGCCGTCGCGCCTTGGTCACAGAAGCCGACGGCAAGAAGCAAGCGGCGATCACCATCGCGGAGGGCGATAAGCAAGCGGCGATTCTCAAGGCGGAAGGCTTACGGCAAGCGACCATCTTGACGGCCGAGGGCGATCGTCAAGCGGCGGTCTTGCGCGCCGAGGGTTTTTCGCTCGCGCTCGACAAAATTTATCAAGTCGCACAGACAGTCGATCCCAAGACGTTGAGTCTGCAATACTTAGAAGCGCTCAAAGCACTCGGCAATAGTCCGGCGACGAAATTTATTTTCCCCCTAGAGTTTGCCAACTTCCTGAAGCCGCTCACGAACTACGCCGAGAAGGCCATGGGAGACGAAGGTGGAAGCAAGGGCAAAAAGAAGGAGTAACGATAAACGAGAACGAATAGTCATTGCCTAGGACTGTCTTTGTGAAAACTAAGACAGAAAGCGTCCACGAAGACAGTCCTAACTGTTTACGTTGATCTTGCTCATAGATCCTGACTTTGTGCTGAAACTGTGGGATACTGAGTATCCCAGTTGTCCTTTACAAAAAATTTATCCCTATAACATTCTTAAATTTGACCGCATCCCCTTCCATCTTGTATCCTAGATCAGCGATCTAATACGAAATTTGCGTAGTCAACAGACATCCCGCAGGAGGCCAAACGCAGGCAAAAATCGAGAGTTTCTTATAAAAGACGACCCGAGGGGGGAGGAAGTCTCTTCATGCGCCATAGTCTAAAGCTCGCGCTCGTCAGCTCGCTGGTTCTGCTATATAGCGTAGGCATCACCTTCACCGAAAATTCTAGTGTCGCCCAATCCACAAAGAACAAGATGTGCATCGTCTATGACATCGGCGGGCGCGGCGATCTCTCGTTCAACGACATGGCGGCTTTGGGCGGCGAATCAGTCGTGAAGGCCGGCATCGCTGCCCAAGTGGTCGAAGCCCAGAGCAAATCCGAGTCCGACTATTTGCCGAACTTAAGGTCGCTCTCCCGTGCCGGCGATTGTATCTTAATCGTCGCCGTCGGCTTCTTGCTGACCGATGCTGCGAAAGCGGTCGCCGATGAATTCCCCAAACAAAACTACGCGATCGTCGATGGCTTTCTCGACACCAAAAAGAACGTGCTGAGTGTGCTCTTCAAGGAGAATGAGGGCAGCGCGCTCGTCGGCGCGTTGGCTGGCTTGATTGCGATGGAGAACAAAGCTTCCGCCGTCGGAGTCATTCTGGGCCTGGAGATCCCCGTTTTGTGGAAGTTTGAGATCGGCTACAAGTGGGGCGTGCGCTGGGCCCGTGATGTCCTGCGCGCCGCGCTCGGTAATCCCCAACTCGCGGGCGCCAAAGTGCTCTGGACGTATACGGGCTCGTTCAACGATCCCGCTCGCGGCAAGAACGCGACCGAAGTCCAGCTCAACCAAGGAGCGATTGCTGTGTATAACGTCGCGGGCGCGACGGGACTTGGAATCTTCGAAGCTGCAGAAGCCAAGGGCAAATCCGCCGGCAAAGAGCTGGGGCCGCCGTTTGGCATCGGCGTCGACGCCGACCAAGATTACTTAAAACCCGGTTTCATCATTGCCAGTATGATCAAGCGTGTCGATCAGGGCGTCTTCACCGCCGCGAAGCTCGCCAAAGAAGGCAGCTTTCGGGGGGGAACCTTGGAGCTCGGTCTTAAAGAGAATGGCGTTTCGATGAGCCGACTCGAAGACCTCGAGACTTTCCTACAACTTGGCATCAAAGCCGGCGCAGTGAAAGCCGACCAGCACGACGCGATCGTGAAAAAAGTCAAAGCGATGCGCGATAGTCTCCCGACCTATATCTGGGCCGCAGTCAGCGTACTGGAGCAATTGATTCGTTCTGGGAAAGTGCAAGTGCCGAAAGTCACGACGCAAGACGACTTGAAAAAATGGCGTGCGGAATTGGATAAATAGACTCATCGCGGGGAGGTGAGATCTAAGAGTAAGAGCAGAGGGAAAAAGGGGAAAAAAGTAAATCGTTCGTGCGGCGGAAATTGATGGCAAAAGTGATTGGACTCTCTACAAGGAGGTTTTAGATGAACACCCTGGCCAAGGTTTTTTTACTAAGCGTTGCTTTATTTGGGTTCCTGGGAATTGTCTCGCTGAATGAAAATACACTAACGGCGCAGCAAAAGACAGATCTCTGTATCGTCTACGATGTAGGTGGACGCGGCGATCTCTCGTTCAACGACATGGCTGCCCTCGGCGGAGACAACGCCGTCAAGGCCGGTCATGCGACAAAGCTCGTGGAAGTCCAGAGCAAGACTGAGCAGGATTATCTCCCGAACCTGCGCACGCTCGCCCGCACCGGAACCTGCACGGTAGTCGTCGGCGTGGGCTTCTTGCTCACGGACGCGATGGTCGCGGTCTCGACTGAATCCCCGAACCAAAACTTCGCGATTATCGACGGCTTCATCCCGGACAAGAAGAACGTCCTGAGCGTGCTTTTCAAGGAGCAAGAGGGTAGCGCGCTTGTCGGCGCACTCGGTGCAGTGCTTGCGACCGAATTGAAAGCGTCTTCTATCGGTGTTGTGCTCGGCATCGAGATCCCCGTTTTGTGGAAGTTCGAGTGCGGGTATCGTTTTGGCGTTAACTACGCGCTGACTCAAAAATTGAAGACGAACAAAGATGCCGTGAAAGTTTTGTCTAACTATACTGGTTCCTTCGGCGACCCGGCCAAGGGCAAGACTGCCACGGAAATTATGTTAAACCAGGGTGCGATCTTGGTCTACAACGTCGCGGGTGCGACGGGCTTGGGCATCTTTGAGGCTGTTGAGGCGCGCGGCAAGGCCGCTGGCAAGGACCAGGGCCCGCCGTTCGCGATTGGCGTCGACGCCGACCAAGACTACATCAAGCCCGGCTTCATTCTGGCCAGCATGATGAAGCGTGTCGACACGGGCGTCTTCACGGCTGCTAAGCAAGCCAAAGAAGGCACCTTCAAGGGCGGCATTCTGGAGTTGGGTCTGAATGAGGGCGGCGTCAGGTTGAGCACCGTCGAGGATCTCGATACCTTCCTGCAACTGGGCATCAAGGCCGGCACGGTCAAGGCCGAGGACAAGGACAAGATCGTCGCCAAAGTCCGCGCGATGCGTGCCTCTGTTCCTGCCTCCGTCTTTGCCATTGCAGCAGAGCTGGAGACCAAGATCAAGAGCGGCGAGGTCAAGGTTCCTCTCGCTCAGGACAAGGACGCGATCGAGGCGTGTCGCAAGAATTTCTAATCTGACGCCAACGCACCGTAGGGGCGCACGGCTGTGCGCCCCTACACAATTTTCGCAAACACACCATGAGCGAATCTCTCGCAATTCAGATGCTGTCGATCCAAAAAATCTATCCCGACGGTACCGTTGCATTGAAGGGTGTGAATTTTGACTTACGCCGCGGTGAGATCCACGGGCTCTTGGGCGAGAACGGTGCCGGAAAATCGACTCTGACCAAAATTCTCTCAGGCCTTTTGCGACCGACCGAAGGGAAAATTTTTATCCGGGGGAAACTCAAAAATTTTCGCAATCCCTCCGATGCACTGCGCTCGGGCATCGGGATGGTCCACCAGCACTTCGCGCTCGTCCCAACCTTCAGCGCATTAGAAAACATTTTGCTCGGTCAAGAGGGCAGCTCGAATCTCTCGCGCCTTCAGATGAGCAAAGCCAGAGCGCGCGTCGAAGAGATGATGCGCGCGGGAGGGTTTTCGGTTCCCTTGGATGCGCGCACCGAGTCGCTTGCCGTGGGCGTCCAGCAGCGCGTCGAAATCATTAAGATGCTCTATCGCTCCGTCGATGTGTTGATTCTGGACGAACCGACGGCCGTGCTCACTCCCGTCGAAGTCCACGATTTTTTTAAGACACTTCGTACACTTCGGGACGCGGGCAAATCGATCATTTTGATCACCCACAAGCTTAAAGAAATTTTGGATGTGACCGATCGAGTGACAGTGCTACGTCAGGGACAAAACGCCGGACAGATAGCAACTCCAGAGGCGACGCCCGAAATTTTGGCGCGCATGATGATCGGACACGACGTCTTGCCCTCGATTGAGAAAAAGCCAACCCAGATCGGCTCGGCCATCATGCAAGTCTCGCATCTCAGAGTCAAAGATAATTTGGGCCTGCATTCGATCGAAGACCTTTCGTTCGCTGTGCACGCCGGCGAGATTCTCGGAATCGCCGGAGTCGAGGGCAATGGTCAGACGGAGTTGGTGGAAGCGATCACGGGCTTGCGCCCCGTCGAGCACGGAGAGATTTCTATCAACGAAAAAAATATCGCTGGGCAGAACCCGCGCCAGCTCTACCAACAAGGGCTCGCGCACGTGCCCGAAGACCGGCGGCGCCTGGGCATGATTCTAGAGTTTTCGTTGTCCGAGAACAGCATTTTGGGCGTGCACCGCGAAAAGCGTTTTCATGGATGGTTAGGAAAAATTCTGTGGGGAAAAGTGGGCAGCCACACGTGGGATTTAATCAAAAAATTTTCCATCGTCGCTTCCGATGTAAAAGCGCCGGCCAAGAGCTTGAGCGGGGGCAATCAGCAAAAATTAGTCTGCGCCCGCGAGTTCGACAAGCAACCTAGCTTAGTGGTGGCGGCTCAGCCGACCCGAGGATTAGATATTTCTGCGACGCAATACATTCGCGATCAATTAGTTCATTTGCGCGATGAGGGCAAGGCCGTCTTATTAGTCTCGGCTGATTTGGAAGAGATCTTTCAATTGAGCGATCGTATTGCTGTCATGTACGAGGGGAAATTCATGGGCGTGGCCAAGCCCGAAGAGCTGGATCGTGAGCGCATCGGACTTATGATGGGGGGCGTGAGTGCGCTGGCCGCACCGGTGGGTGAGGCCGCGCGATGAGGACCAAGCTCTGGGGCTGGTTTAAGCCCTTGGTCGAAGGGCTTTTCGCGGCGCTCTTGGGTTTCGGAATCGGCGCTGTTCTCATGCTCTTGTGGAAGTATGACCCTGTAAAAGCATACCTTGCTCTCTTTCAAGGCGCCTTCGGAGATTTCGGCTCGATAGGGAAAGCCCTCTCATGTTTACTCTCACAAGGCATCGATGCTTGCAAAGAGACGGGGGTCATATATGGCCTCTACGAGCTGACCAACACTCTGACCAACGCGACTCCCTTGATTTTAACCGGGCTCACGTTTGCCATCGGCATCCGGGCTGGGCTATTTAATATCGGAGCCGAGGGCCAAGTCTATATTGGGGCCATGGCCGCGGTCGCAGCCAGTCTCTTCTCTCTCCCGCCGGGCTTGCATGTTCTTGTTTCAATTCTCTTCGCACTGATCGCTGGCGCGCTCTGGAGTCTTCCCGTCGCCCTGTTGAAAGCGACCCGCGGCGTACACGAAGTTATCTCAACCATCATGTTGAACTGGGTCGGGCGCTATCTGGCCTACTATCTGATCGCGACGGCGCTCGTCGACCCCAACCGTGCCGAGAAGTCGATCAGCATCGCTCAGAGCGCACGGCTCCTTCCCATCCTGCCGGGAATGGACCTGACGGCTTCGCTTCTGGTTAGCGTGCTCTTCGCGGGAATTATTTACTGGATTCTGTGGCAGACGGCCTTGGGTTACGAGATTCGCGCGGTCGGGCTCAACCCCGATGCGTCACGCTACGGCGGGATACGACCGACCCGCACGATGATCGCGTCGTTCGTGCTCGGAGGTCTTGCGGCGGGACTAGCCGGAGCGACGCAGATCCTGGGTCGGCCGCCGACCTATGCGCTCTACGAAGACCTCTCGAACGTGATGAATTTGGGGTTCGACGGAATCGCGGTCGCGCTCATCGGGCGCAACCATCCGTTGGGCGCGATCGTGGCCGCGATCTTCATGGGCGGGCTCTCCGCCGGCTCGAACCAGATGCAGATCGCCGCTCAAGTGCCCTTGGAGATGGTGCGCGTCGTGCAGGGCGCGATCATCCTGACGCTCGCGATTCCCGAATTATTGAGTATTTTCAAGATTTTCCGGCGCAAGCGAGGTTGAACGCCATGCAAGAGTGTACTGTCAATTTCGTCGGATTCTTGTCGCTCTTATGGAACTCCGCGCCGGACTTGCTGAGGCTGGCGCTCATCGCGATGGTCCCGATCACGCTGACCAGCGTCGGCGAAGTTTTCAGTGAAAAATCTGGCATCGTCAACATTGGCCTCGAAGGCATTCTACTTATCAGTGCGTTCACGTCGTTGTGGGCCGCGGAAGTGACGTCTAGTCCCTGGATCGGCCTTCTGGCGGGCCTGGGCACGGGGGCGCTCATCGGCTGGATTCATGGTCTGATCGCAATCCCGCTCAAAGGCGACCAAGTCATCAGCGGGATTGGGATCAATCTCTTTGCGTTGGGGTTCGTCGCGTTTGGCATCATGGCGGTCTGGAAGTCAGCGGGCTATCACCAAGCGCCGCCGGCCGCGCGCGTGCCGGCCCTGCAGACGCCCTTAGGCGATCTCAGCCCGCTCATCCCGGCGACGATTCTGATCGCGATCTTGACTTGGTTCTTATTGAACAAGACCGTGCTGGGGTTACGCGTCAAAGCTGTGGGCGAGAACCCGGAAGCGACGGATGTGGCCGGAATTTCTGTAGAGCGCACACGCTTCTTCGCGGTGATCTACGGCGCCTCGCTCGCGGGACTTGGGGGAGCATATCTCAGTATTGACTGGCTGAGCACAATCACCAAAGAGCTCTCAGCGGGGCGCGGCTTCATCGCGCTCGCGAACGTCGTTTTTAGTGGATTGAATCCGTTGCTCGCGCTCTTGGGTGGCTTTCTCTTTGGCGTCTTCGACACGCTCGCGCTTTGGATCGACACGGTCTCGGAGCTCAAGCCGTGCTTGCCCTTTGCCTTCCATAACTTTGTGAAGATGCTCCCGTACATCGCGACGCTTGCGGTCGTGGCAGTTGCGATCGGGCACGCGCGCTTCCCCAAGCAGAGCGGGCAACCGTACCGAAGAGAATAACTTGCAATTTATACAATCCAACTTGTCTTTGCCGCACTCTCCCCGTTACAATGACAGAAACTTCTTTGGGGAGAGTGCGGGATGGGTTTGGATATTCGACTGCTGGGACCTTTCCGAGTCCTGCACGACAATCAAGATATTACAAATGAAATCCGTCAGATCGGCAAAGCAGATGTCATCCTGAAGCTATTACTCAATCAGCCTGGTCAAATTGTTGGCATAGAAGACCTCATCGACGCTCTCTGGAACCATCATACTGATCTCAAAAAAGCAAAAGGGAATCTTTACAAACGCATCAGCAAGCTTCGTAAGATCTTGGAGCCCTCGCTCAAAAAATTTGGCCAATCTCGTTACATTCTCCTCAAGAGACCTCAGGGCTATTACTGGAACTCCAAGGTCGAATGCAGGATCGACTTCCAAGAATACCTTCAGCATTATGAGCGGGCTCGAAAATTACAGAATCAAGGACAAATCTCTCCCGCCATTGATGCTTACGAAACCGCGCTCCGCTCAGCTCATGATGGAGAGTACTTGATCGAAGATCGCACCGAAGAATGGGCCATCCCAGTACGCGAGAAATGGCAAGAGACCCATCTCGATCTGTTGAAACAATTAGCAAACTGCTACGTTCATTCAGGGCAGTACCGGCGCGCGATTGAATGCTATCGTCATGTCTTGCGGCTTGAAAAATTCCGAGAGAGTACCCATCGCCAGCTCATGCTGTACTACTATCTTGCGGGGGATCAGGCCGAGGCGCCGCGCACCTATGAGCAGTGCGTGAAGATGCTCAAGGAAGAGCTGGCAACAGATCCTACGCCCGAGATCAAGCAATTGTACGAACAGATTCGAGCAGGCCACGTGCCTGAAGTAGACCGACCCCCTCCGTCCTCACAAGCGATAGAGTTTCCATACGCGCTCTCGCCGGGGAGCGTCCCGTTTGTGGGTCGAAAGCACGAGTATGCCCAGCTCATGGACGCGCTACAGCGAGCCCATTAACAGGAAACAAGTTTACCTCCAACGGGAGTGTCCGTCGCTTCGTTCAACCGTCTGGCAAGAATCCGCAAGAGATCCCAGCCATCACCGCTGACCCCAACGGCAACATCAGTTGGGACTATTCTCCTCCATGCGACGATCCTTTAGGACAACCTGGCACCTATCAAGTCTGGACTCTCGATGTGGGCAAGAACCTACAGAGTAATGTCATCACTGAGACAGTCACTCTTGGACCAGGTTGTGCCCCCTTAATCACCATCACCCCGAGTGCAGGTTCTCAGGGTACGACCTTCCGCACCAACGGTAGCGGCTTCACTCCCAACCGAACTGTAACTCGACACCTGCTGAAGCCTAACGGCCAAGAGATCATCTTGACTCCAGCAATCAGTGCCGACAGTAATGGCAATATCAGTTGGGACTTCACCAGCACCTGTGCTACACCTGTAGGCACTTCTCAACTCTGGGTTGTCGATGATACGACCGGTATTTCCAGCAATACCGTGACTCAGACCGTGACTCAAGGCTCAGGCTGTCCATGATAGCTCTACTATGTAAGCCGTGAGGACAGTACAATTGTCAAGAGCGAGGTCAAGAAGCTCGTTATTTTGCGCTGAGATTTGCGCCGACTTTACGGATCGGATGACACTATCTTTCTCTCTCATACAACGGCTTTTAATCCGGCGATTGACAATAGTGAATCAAAATCGCTAGACTGGTTACGTATGATCTCGTTTCTCTCATCATGAGATTGGTGGTCTGTCATGGCTGTAAAAATCAAACACCCTTATGTGGAAAAGCGCAAGGGCGTCTGTGGGGGCAGGGCCGTAATTGTCGGCACACGCATCCCAATCTGGTTGATCTTCAAGCGCTATCGTGGCGGAGAGACCATCGAAGAAATTCAAAGCGCTTATAGCCATCTAACTCCATCCCAAATTTTGGACGCCATCGGCTATGCGTTTGACCATATTGAAGAAATCACCCAAGACCTCGAAGAGAACTCGGAGGAGCGTTGGCGGAACGGCTCTTCATCGCACTCTTCATAGACGAGAATGTCGACAACAAACTAGGCCCCGCTTTGCGTCGCTACGGTTATGATGCTGCGACTGCCAGAGAAACGGAACGCAAAGGAGTGGAAGACGAAGAACAGCTAGAATACGCTGTCCAACATAAGATGGCCATTTTCTCACACAATGTTGCCGACTTTGCCAAACTCCATGAGCGCTGGCTCAGTGAAAGCAAAGAGCATTATGGAATCGTTCTGACAAGTACGCCTGAATTTCGCCCTTTGCTCAAAAAGGTTTTAGAATTCTTAGATCGCTTTACTGCGGAAGAAATCATGAACCAGCGCAAATTCATCTAAGTGAAGCCTGACTTGCTCTCAGCGAATTCTCCCCCCTTACAATTCCAAAAGTGAGCTTACGCATTCAATTGCTCGGTCCCTTCCGGGTCTGGCGAGATGACGAAGAGATCACCGCTGCCCTCTACAAGATCGGCAAGGCCAGCACCATTCTCAAACTCTGGATCGACACGGTGTCGGAGCTCAAGCCTTGCAATACTCTGCCGCTATGTTATAGGCATCGAGGGCGCTATACAGCGCCCATACCAGATAGATCAAGGAGGGAGCGGCAAAAGCCAACGGGGAAATCGGCACAAGTATGTAGGCAATGTAGGCCACTGCCGCCGGCAGGATGATCGCCACGACGAGATGGGTGATTCCTTTGCCATCTTGGCCATTGAAGAATTGTCCCAATCCCGGCACAAAGAAAGAAGCCGCTCCGAACAACAACGGGTCTCCCTTCAGGCGGCATTTCACTTCTTCGGGTCTAATGGAAACGGCCCAGCTATCGACATTGACACACACAATCGCCACGATCACCAACAGTGCACACAACACGACACGCATGATGAAAAACCTCCTCCGATGTGAATCTCCTCGGATATTTTCCCTATAAGGAGATTCTTAGCCGATCCTATCCGAACTCACTGTTCCAAGTCAAATGGCTCGCGGATGAGCATCGGTCTGATCTCTCATCCCAGCATCGCTCGGCTGTTTTGCGCGAATTCTGTCGCGAGTTTTGCCGTCTGCTCAAAATCATCGAGACGCATCAGACTGAATTGCGAGTGAATGTAGCGACACGGCACGGAGAGAACCCCGCTCTCGACGCCCGCGCCCGTCGTGTGAATGCCCCCAGCGTCCGTCCCGCCGTAGATCGGGAGTTTGTATTGATAAGCCATCTTAGTTTTCTCCGCCAATTTCTCCAGAGCTTCGACGACGCGACGACTGGCCACCAGCGAGTTGTCCACGATCGTGATCGCCGGTCCTTTCCCCAACCCTGTCGGCTGACGCGAGGGAGCCACTCCGGGCACATCGGCCCCGATCGTGCCCTCGAGCGCCAGCGCGAGGTCGGGCTTGACCTGATACGCGGCTGTACGCGCTCCGCGCGCCCCGATCTCTTCAGCCACGGCAAAGTTACAGACAAGCGTTAAGTCCAGCTTAGCATTCTTGAGCGCTTCGAGCACACGAATCATCACGGCGCAGCCCGCGCGGTCATCGAAGGCTTTCCCCCCGATGAGATTTTCTGTGAGCTGCGTGAAGGGATAGAAGGGCACCGCCGGATCGCCGATCCGTACTCCCATTCCCGTGGCCTCTTCGATTGACTCAGCCCCGATGTCAATAAAAAGGTCTTCGATCTTGAAGGGCTTTTCACGGTCTTCGGGCTTGAGCACATGCGGCGGAAGGCATCCGATCACGCCGGTAGATTTTTTCCCGGACCTCGTCTGCACTTGTACGACTTGAGCGGGCAAGACGCGCGCATCCCAGCCGCCGAGCGTCGCGAACCTCAAGAAGCCTCGTTCTTCGACGTAACTGACGATCAAACCGACTTCGTCCATGTGCGCGTCGAGCATAAGCGTAAAACCGTCTTTGCCCTTGCGGGTCGCAATAAGATTTCCCAGGGCATCGACCCGTGTTTCGTCAGACAATGGTTTTACTAACTTCTCAATTTCTGTGCGTACTTCGTGCTCGAAGCCCGCCACGCCGAAGGCATTCGAGAGTTTTTCCATCAATTGGATTGTCTCCATCAAAGCTCCTCCCTTACAATTTTCTGATCTGCTATTTTACAGAGTAACTCAGTCTAAAAAATCTAACCGACGCCCGATATTTTTTTCTTGAGCTGCTCGATAAACCTGCCAAGCAGCAACTAAGTCTTGGAACGGCAAGCCCACGCTGCCGAAGATCGTGATCTGTTCTGGATGAGTCCGTCCTAGCTTCGTTCCCGCAAGCACTTCGCCCAGCTCGGCATGGATCGCCTCCGGGCCGAGACCGGCTCCGCCAATCGCACCGATCTGCACCGCGAGTTCCCGGTCATCACAGACAAAGAGCGATTGTTTGATGAGCGAGGCATCGATTTCGCACTTCCCCGGCTCGTCGGGACCGACCGTAGTGAGATGGGTTCCCTTTTTCGCCATTTCAGGTATAAGGAACGATTTCTCCGCCCAGGTCGCCGTGATGATAATATCAGCATCTTTGACGGCAACTTGAAGCGATTCGTGGGCTACTACAGGGAATCTTAATTCTGAAGACATTCGTACAGCGAACGCAGCCGCGCGTTCCGGCACGATGTCATAGACAGACGCTCGCTGGAGAGAGCGCAGCAGCGCCAAGTATCTTAGATGAAACTCTCCCTGTACACCCGCACCGATGATCGCGACTGATCGCGCGTCTTTGCGAGCCAACAGATCGGTCGCTAGCACGCCCGTGAGCCCGGTACGCGCCGCTGTGATGTACGTAGCATCCATCAACGCGAGCAATGTTCCTGTCTGCAAATCATGCAGATGCAAGATGCCGCGAATCGCCGGCCTCTCATTTGGATATTTTGCGTTCACTTTCACGGAGTATGCGGGAATGCCTGGAGCCAAACCCGGAACCAAAATATGCGCGTTGCCCGGCGCGGGGAGCAGCGCGCGCACTTTCTGCGCGGGACCCGTGCGCTCGCGCGAATAGTTTTCGAATGCCTTTCGCAATTCTGGCAAAAGCGCCATTGGATCGAGCAACTGCGCTACTTCAGAGCGAGTGAGTAATAGCGTTTGCATGATGGTGTTTTAGTCTCGATCGACATACACTGCCGCGCGATGCATCTGGGGCAAGAACGCGTAGACTTTGTTTCTCGCTTCGTCCATCGCGATCGTGTGCGCCCCCTTCTCCGTCGGCACCGTTGCGAGCCGTTTCATTGTCTGCGTATCAAACACGTCAATCACGCCGGGGTCGCCGATCGCGACGTACAAGTGTCTCAGTTTGTGATTAAAGAAGATAACGTCGGGCACGCCGCTCAAGTCTGCTTCTTCTGAAATCCGCCCGGAGAGAACGTCAACACAGACTATCTTCTTCCCATCGCACGCGCAGAACAGACGTCGGCGCTCTTGATCTAACTCAAGCCCATGAGGCCCAGCTACAGAGATCTCAAACGTGCGCGCGATCTGTTTAGGTTTTTCTGGATCGATTGCTACAATTTGTGGTGGGTCCGCGATATTCACGAAGAAGAGATCAGTTTCCCCATCGAAGATAGCCCACCGCGTGCGCCCGGGTACTGGGATATCAGCGATCATTACTTTGCGTCGAACATCGACCATCGAGACCGTGTACGAGTTTGGCACGGCTGGGTCTCCCACATTAGCTGCCAGCAAGAGATTCCGTGTCCGATCGTACGCGAGCCCGTTCGGGCGAATGCCCACCTTCACTTTGTCCAAACTCGCTTCGTTGGCCGGAACAAAAATTCCTACTGTGTCCTCGCCGCGATTGGACGTGAAGACCAAGTCACGCTCGGCAGAGACCAGCGCGCCCGCGACGCCACCCAAATTCGTGATCGAGTGCAAATAGCGATCGTTCACACAGTCGATCACATCCAGCGCATCGTTGGCGGTGTGAGCAACGTACAGTCGCGCCATTTTTGTGTGAACGTCTGCGTGGTCGAAGCCCCCCGGTCGTTGATGCGAAGGCAGCTCGATATATCCAAAAAGTTTGAGAGCCATGCTTGCTCCTTAGTTATTTGCTCATGACATGGAAGATGAGTCCTGCTGCTCCCGCCGCGAGCATGATTACAGCCACAGCCGCTTTCGCTTGCCAGCGATACAAGATCAATAGCGCAATCAGAAAAATCCCTAACGCAACCAGATCGGTGACCGCCGTACGGAAGAGCGTTATCGCCGCCGATGCGATCAGTCCGACGACTCCGGCCATGAGCCCATCCAAAAAAATTTGCAGCGTTTTGTGTTCGATGAGTTTTTCCAGATAGGTATGACCGATCAGCGTGAAGCCAAATGCGGGCAAAAAGATCCCAAATGTCATCACCAGTGCTCCCCAGGCTCCTCCAGCGATGTAGCCCACGAACGTCCCGAAGATAATCAATGGCGCTGGCAGAATCCCTCCCAGCGCAATCCCATCCAAAAACTGCGCATTCGTCATCCAATGGTTCACGTCGACGGCATCGTGCTGCAACAACGGAATCGCTGTGTAGGCTCCGCCAAACGTGAGGAGCCCCGCGCGCAACCCGGAGCCGAAGAGAGCCAGCAGAGATGCATTCGAACGCAGCGAGAGATCAGACGCTGGTGCGGGTATGATGAGGTGTACGAAAGGCGAGAAGGCAATTGTAATCGCGATGAAGGCAATGCCCAGAGCCCCGGCGAAAGCATATTTTTCTCTCTTCACCGAGAGATAAGCCAATCCTGCAAACGGGAGCGTCACCCAGAAGCTCGTGCCGAGTAAATCCGCAATCCCGGTCAAGATCGCGATCGCCCACAGCCAGTAATCTGTCAGCGCATGTTGCCCGATGCGATGGATAGCACGAACGATGAGCGCTGCGACAGCCGGTTGCATCCCATAAAAGAGCCCTGCCAAAGCAGCCAAGGCGCTGCCGTACTGCACGTACAGCCACGAGAGAAGAAAGATCAGCACAAAGCCGGGCAGCATAAACCCGGCCCCGGCCAGAAACCCACCGAACCGTCTCCGTGCGGTCATCCCGAAATAGACGCACAGCTCGTGGGCTTCGGGGCCAGGAAGGGCTTGATATAAGGCTAATGCTCGGTTGAACTTCTCGCTTGAGACCCAGCGTTCCTCTTCCACCAGCTCCTCGCGAATCATCGCGATCTGCGCGACGGGCCCACCCCAGGCGAGCATCCCAAAGCGCAAGAACCGCCAGAAAAGTTTCCCGTATGGCTCGCGCGGAGGAGTTGGTTCTAAGCGTTCGACCATCTCAGCCATATCGTTCCTTGTAGGGGCGAAGCATTTTCAGAAAATGCTTCGCCCCTACCCCAAATTCCAGCTGGTTACGATTTAAAATCTCCGTTCGGCTTACCCTGACGAACCATCTCTTGACAATACGCATACAGCGCATCGTAGACAATCCACTCAGCCTGGTTCTGTTCATGATCGTTCTTGAATCCGAGATGACGGAACCCCTCGGCAATCGCTTCAAGTCCCGGCCCTTCGGGCTGGTTCCAGAGCGTGTTGTCGGTGTCCGCTCCGTTCACAATTTTTCCGAGCAACACAAGTGCTGGGTCGTTCATCAGCTTATGCTTTTTTAAGATGGCTTCGAACGAACACTCTTTGCCGTGATGACCCAGCTCGACATCTTTCACATCGTACGGAGTCGCTCCCAACCGTTTCGCTTCTTCCAGCACTTTGTCGGCCGGAACAAAGTAAAACTCGGCTTGAGGGTCCACAAACTTCTTAATCAGCCACGGACACGCCACTCGATCGACTTTCACTCTCTCTCGTGTAATCCACTTCATTGTCTTCCTCCTTCTTTGATGTTGAAATTGGGATAATCTCACTTTTAGCCGGCTTGACGCTATTGGTCTTATCGAGCGCAGTGCGAAGGCCATGCGCAAGTTTTATCGCGTCATCGTTCGCCCAAAAGTGCATGAAGAAAAGATGAGGCTCCTCTGTCAGCATGTGACTATGCAGCGCGGTCACCTCAATACCATTCTCTCGCAACGCACGCATGGCGGGATTGACTTCATTCGCTATTAGCACAAAATCACCGGTAATTGCTGCTTTGCCCTCACCCGTCGGTTGAAAATTGATCGCGGTGGCTGTGCCCATCGAAGGCGGGATTTCCATCTCGCCATCCATGATTTTCTCCGAACGCGGGATACTGAATTGATAGACGCCGTTGTTGACCTTGCCGCTATATCCGATGATTTGGTCCAGTTGTTTGGTGTCCATCTCTAACTCCTGCGCCGGAGTATTACTAGCGGAGGTAGCAAAAGGGGTCTTGGTAAGAGCGAGCGCTGCATGAATGGTCTCGGCCATCGCTACTGCATCACCGCGACCATGGATGTGCATGTACATCACTCGCGGCGATTCACCCAACACGTGATTATGCACGGCTGTTGGCTCGATGCTGCCTTGCTGGAGTCTCGTCATCACGACGCTTACTTCGTCCCCGGTCAGCACAAAATCTCCCATCACTACCGTTTCTTTACTCATCTTCTTAAAAGCAACCCAAGAACCCAGAGCGAGCGCTGGCTTGATCTGCACCTCTCCGACTTTCACTACAAGGTCGCTTCGCGGTAAGCTGAACTTAAAGACATCACCCGGCTGCATGGCTCCGGGCTTTCCCATTGCCTGCTCCACAGGCGACCAGTCGGTCGCACTTGGTTGCGGTTGGGAAGTCATGCTGGTCTGCTGCTGAGATCCAGTTCCAGCGCGCACTTCAACGTTGTCAAAGCAGGTCACGGAATCCGCTTTCGTCCAGAGGCCTACTTTCCCAGCCTTGTAAGTACCGTCGGCAGCTTCCACCACGAGCTGGCCGTTGAGGTAACCTTCAATATGGTTTCCTGCTACTTCTACCTTCAGCTCCTGCCACTGGCCAGAAGCTACCTTCGCTGATCCTTCTTTGATCGAGCTACGCTGGCCACCCGCATACTTGAAGATGACGACGTTGTTCTCCAAAGCATTCGCGCGCAGGATATAGTAGTTATCTTTGTCCTGCACACGGAAGATGAGACCAGCCGCTTGATCTTCATGTCCAGAGATAGGCTTGAAACGAGTGGACAGTACGAGATCAGCGAACACAGTATCTCCCAACGTTAATGCCGGGAATTCGGCCGTGCCGGTTTGACAGAGAGCATTGGGCGGGCTGGGTGTATCAGCTTCGACACGGACAGCCCAAGTGCCATTAAAAACCTCAGCGTCCTTGGGGAGTCCGCCAACAGAGTCTGTATCAAAATTCCATTGCAGCTTCGTGCCAGGTTGAGCCGTTCGATCATCTGGATGATACCTCACGCTAGGTTGCCCTCCACTGCACCCCGCGAGCGCTAGTACTGCAAAGAGAATTCCCATCCACCCTAGCGAACGTTTGGACAACACTTTTGTTGCTTTATCAGCTATTCGCTTCATCTTGTACCTCCCGATCGAAACTTTGAATGGATTACAAAACTGAACTTCACTTTTGCTTCTTCGTTTTCTCTTTCTGTCGCGCAGAAGCCGAGTGACTGGAGAGCGTCGCATACAATCCCTCGAACAACGCAACGCCGTGCGATTCCAGCTCAGCGTCAGAAAATCCGGCCGAGAGCCAGCCCTTGAGCACGCCATCGATTCCATCTATCTCTGAGTGAGAATAACGACCGTCAAGCAAGTCGATCTCATGCACAATCTCGGCCATTTTCATCAGAACCGAATCCTTGAGATTGAAGGTGCGCTGCATTATCTCAAACGTGCAGAGGTTGCCCTGATGCCCGAAGTGTCCGTCTTCGATGTCAAAAGCGATCTCGTCCGGTTCTGGTTGCATGGCATAACGAATCACAGCGTTGGGGTCGATAAACCGGCGGATGAGCCAGACGCACGCGAGTCGATCGACATGGGGTCGCGGGCGCGTCATCCAGCGCTTGTCTCTATACTCTGCGAGAAGCGCTGACTCGATCTTGGTTGATGGAGTCGACTTGGGCGAGAGAGCCTGTTCAATCTCAATGAACCGTGCTGAGACACGGCTTCCTTCAGGGCAATCAAAGTAATCCACACGAGCAACCTCGGCGTGACGCTTCCTGAGCTTATCGAGCATCGCTTGCGCCTCCGAAGTTTCCCTCACTTTCTTATTCTTAACTACAAGCATCTTCTCCAATTTCTCAAGCTGAGCTTCGATCTCGTGATACTCCTCTTGGCGTGACCGATTAAAGAGATTGATCACCTGTTGGTCCGTCAACCCTTCAAATTTTTCGACGCGCATCACGAGCGCTTCTCCCTGGGCTTGTCGAATCTCTTGAGCGAGCCATTGGAACGCTTCGACGCACTCGTCTTGCGCCGGCAAGACTTGCATCCCGCCGGCGAGCGAGACCGCGCCGAGTCGTTTTAACCTGCGCCAGAGCGCGACGCGCGGGCTCGAGCGCAGCTTCGTCGGCAACGAATATGTAAAGACGACCCAATCCATCGTTCACTCCTAAAATGGGCTCATTGTAACATATATTTCTTATCTATGCAATATATGTTACATAGAATCATGGAAAGCGCTGAAGTCCCATAGAATGCACGGAAAACGACCCGTTTTTCTTCCGTGTTTTCAGTGATTCAAAACCTATTGGACGTGCGATAAAATTTCAGCAGATTGTCCCCGTACTGACGCGCCTCGAAGAGTTTATAGTCTCCATAAGCATCCGCCAGTTTTTCTTTCTTGAAAACTTCCGTGATAGCAAGGCCACCTTCGCTCAAGAGAGGATGCTCTGCGAGCGTCTCAAAAGCTTGGATCGCGAGGCCTTTTCCATAGGGTGGACCGATAAAGATCAGATCAAACTGCTCTCTTTTCTCGTGAAAATGCTCGATGGCTCTGAGCGCATCTTGTTGATGTACCTGTGCTAATGACTCTAGCTCTAACGCTTCCAAATTTTTTTGAATAATCGCAATCGCTTCTGAAGCACTATCGACGAAGTCGCAGGAGTGCGCGCCACGGCTCAGGGCTTCCAATCCAACGCTTCCGGTGCCGGCAAAGAGATCCAAAAAGCGACTGTCAACCACTACGTCTTGGAGAATACTGAAGAGCGCGGCGCGCACAGCCTCACGCATTGGCCGTATCTCGCGCGTCGTCGGTTCGAGAATCGGACGCCCTTGGTGGCTACCAGCGATAATACGCATGACTCCTACGATAGCAGAACTTCTTCAGTTTCTCACAAAATGTGTGTTGAGCCTAAAGCCGCTATTTGTCCCGAAAGGCTTCTCTTTCGTGTAAAATACTCTTAAGAAAATGAGTGCCCTAAAATCGTTTCAGAGAATCTGGGGAATTTGTCTTGTCCTGCTCTGGCTATTGAGCTGGGTTGCCAGTGCTCAGCCTTATCCTAGTCTGGGCGACTCTTTCATCTATTTTATCGATGCCAGTCCCAACGCGTATCAGAATCTCAGTAATTTTTTGACCGAGCACAACGCGAAATCTTCACTTAAAGCTTATGTTGTCATCGTCAAAGAAATTCTCGAGAACAATTCGGAGCTATACATCGATCGGCTGAGCGCCGCATGGCAAGCACAGCGTCCGAATTTCATCGAGCAAGACTATTTGATTCTAGCGCTTGGATTAAATCACGTCATCGAGATGAAATTTGCCGGAGGACTCGAAGCGCGCTATGGAGCCACCGGGAAAAGTTTGCTCGATCGCTTCTATGACTCTGACTGGCTCCCGTATGCCAAGTCGGGAGATTACGAGGTCGGTCTCAAAAACCTCATCACCCGCGTCGAAGCATTTTTTAAGACCGAAGACGCGCGCAAAGCCGAGCAAGCCAAGCGCGCCGAAGAAGCAAAGAAAGCCGCTGAAGCCAGAAATGCAGAGTGGCAGTATTTCCAAACGACGGTCCTCCCGTGGATACTCTTTGGTCTGATCGCGCTGCTTCTAGCGGGCATATTACTCGCTTTGCGCCAACGCAATGTCAGCGCTCGTCGTCGCGTGGCTGAGTTGCTCACCAAAACCAAAGAGCGTCTCGCGCTCGCTCAGAGCCATCTCAACGAGTTCTATGAAAAATACAAATTGCTCTTTGAGATCGACGGTGAAGTGATCTACAAAGGTAGAACGTTTGAGTCCTATCAGAGCACGAGCAAGCTGGTCAATCGACTCCAGCTGGGTGTGCAACTTTTGGCTCAGCAAGTCGCTAAGGCCGAGAATTTGCTAAAGTCAGAATCATTTATCGGTTCAAGCAAATTTTCTCAAGCCGAAATCGCTCTCACGGACGAAAAAGTCACACTGACGACCGATGAAGTCAAGGCGGGCAAAGTCAAACTCTTCTCATCGATGAATTTTTCCCTCGAAGCCCAAGTCAGTCAATTGATGGATTCTCTGGAAAATTATTTTGCCGAAGCGCAGACCGGCTTGGACGAGATCTGGAACGCGATCTTGCAGAGCGGACCGGCCGTCGCGAAGGCCAAAGAACTGAGCGCACAGATCGAGTCACAGCTCAATGCCTTGAAAGAAGCCAGTGTGACTCTCGAACAATATGAGAACAAACGCGCCTCGATCATCAGTCGCTTAGCTCAAGCTGAACAGATCCTCAAGACCGATCCGTTGAGTACGCGCGAACAGGCCTCGCAAATTCAACAAGACCTGCAAGCACTCAACGAGCTGCTGACTTCTATGCTGCAAGTGGAAGCCAACAGCCGCGAGCGAGCGAAGCAACTGGAGGCATTACGCACACGCATTGCAACTCTGCGCACCCAGGGCTTTTTACTCCAAGAAGAGGGCGGGCCCGATCCGTTGTGCGATCACGCCGCCGAAGGCTTGAAAGCTCTAAGACAAGCGTTCGATAATGCCGACAAAGAAAAAGCGACGACTGTGCTCGATGAACTGACACAATTACTAAACTTCATCGGGACCAAACTGGATCACACGGTTGAGGCCAAAGAAAAAATTCCCGGAGAGGCCGAAAACTTACGCGACCATATAGCCGAGCTACAACAACTGGCTAAAGAGACTGCACCTGCACTCGATGAACTCAAAAAGAATTTTGCGCCCGACTCGTTCAAGACCGAGAGCGACAATATCAATGAAGTGACAGAGGCTCTGGAGCAGTGCGAAAAACACATCGCGCTCGCGCTCAGCAAAGCCGAGCCCAAATGTCAAGAGTATCTGGGCGCGATGGAGTTGCTCACCCAGGTCGACCAAGCTCAGAAACAGTGTGAAGCTCTTTTGAACGCCATTCCCAATAAATTGAAAGAGCTTCAGAACGCCCGCGAGCAAGCTCAAGTTTTGCACACACAAATCACGCAAAACTCTAGTCCACTCGCTCAGTTCATCAAAGAGAACAGTTTCAGTATCTCGTCAGAAACAGACGGTCGCTTCAGTGAGCTACAAAACCAGCTGCAGCAGTTGACGCCACAACTATCAGAGCTGCGGCCGGATTGGCCTGCTCTTCTTCAGCAGCTGCAAGGGCTCTCACAAATGCTGAGTTTAATCGCTGAGCAGGCTCGACACGAACAGGAAACTTTTCAAAAACTAAGCCAGCTCTCTCCACAGTTGCAATCCCAATTGGCGGCCACGAAGAAATTTCTGGATGAGCATACCGAAGATCGCGCCGAAGCCAACTCGGACTATCAAAAAGCCCATGAATTTTTCTCTGACATTCAAGCTGGCTTGAAGCAAGGCAAAGCCAACTGGGCGGAGCTAACTAAGAAAGCCATTCGTGCGACTGAGCTGAATGAGCTCGCACTCTCGCTCGCCAAGAAAGATGTTGAACTCTATGAGAAGGCGATGCACGAGGTGCGCGACGCGCAGGGAAAAGTCGAGACCAGCACGGGGCAAAACTTTGGCTACGGAGTCAATGCGGATTTATTCCCCGCGCGCCAAGCACTCAATTCGGCCTTGAGCGCTCTACGCGTCGGGAACTACGAACAAGCGTTACAGTTGGCCGAAGCATCGGAACGCACCGCGGCTCATGCCGTCAATACAGCGTACGACCAAGCGCAGCAGATGCAAGAAGAGTTCTACCGGCAGCGGCGCAACGCAGAGATGGCCCGCACGGCCATGACCGTGGCAGGCCTCTTACTTTCCAGCGGAGTCAGCCGAAGGAGCAGTTGGGGGGGGGGCGGTGGCATTGGCTTTGGCGGATTCAGTGGCGGAGGCGGTTCGAGTTGGGGCTCGAGTTCTGGATCGAGCGGCGGTTGGTCATCGAGCAGTGGACGTCGCACTTGGTAATTTTAGACGCCTAAGGAGGGCAAGATGCGTTTTTTGGATTTCACGGCAAAAGTCTGGCAGGACCTGAGCGACATCGTTCAGATGAACACGCTGGAAGTGTTGAAGAAAGTCAAGAATGCTGACCCCGTAGCGGCCTACAATTACGTGGTCGAGAACACGAAAGCCGCGATCGCCGAGGCTGAGAAAGACTTACTCGACATCTACCAAAGTGAAGAGGCACTCAAGCGTCAAACACGCGAGTATGAGAACGAGGTCGAAGTTTACACGGAGCGGGCCAAAGCGTTCAAAGCAGCGGGCAACGACTCAGCGGCTCTTCAGTTTGCGCAGCAAATCGTCAACACCCAAAGAGCACTGGACAAGTTGAGAGCGGACATCACAAGCGCGACCGAAAAATCCACCTCGGCTAAGCGCTTGGTCGACGCCGCGAAGGGTCAGCTGCAACAGCTTCTCATCAATCGAGAATCTTTCTTATTGCGCTTAAAGGCTGCCAAGCTCAGCGAGCAGTTGCAGTCTACGTCTCAGCGTCTGGGCAAAGCAGATATTGGTGGCCAGGTCGCGCAGCTGGAGACACAGATCAACCAGATGGAAGACCAAGCGGCGGCCAAGGAGCGCATGTACAAGGAATCGATCGAGGGCCAGATCGAATCGTTGGAAGACAAGAAGACCAAGGCTGAAGCGGAAGAATTGCTCAAGCGACTCTAGCTATGGCGTGGAGCTCGCACCCCGTAAGGGCGCGCGCGTAGGGGCGAGGTGACCTCGCCCCTACAATCCTTGTCGTCATCGGATTGTGATGCTATAATAAACTCATTCTTGGGGACGTAGCTCAGTTGGGAGAGCGCTGCGTTCGCAACGCAGAGGTCGCCGGTTCGACTCCGGTCGTCTCCACCAGAAGCTCCGCTTCACCTTCATTCTTCAGCTAATCTTGAGCGAGAGCTTTCACCAAAATTTCCCATTTCCTCAGACGTTGAACCAGAAGAGCAATAGTGCTAAGAAAGATAAGAAACCAATCACAGCGTAAAGTACCAAAACTGTCTTCATACATCCCCAGCCCCTTGCCAACAGACGATGGTGGATGTGCCCGCAATCTGCAGCTGTGATAGATTGATACGCGCGTAAGCGTCTGAGAATGGCCCAACCCGTATCAGCAACAGGCAATCCCAAGAGCAAAACTGAGATCAGTAACGGAACGTGGGTCGGTGAACTTAGTGAAGATTGTGTCGCTTGCACCGTGAGAATTGCGAGCCAGTACCCGAGAAAGTGACTGCCGGTGTCACCCATAAAAACCTTAGCCGGGCAGAAATTGTACACGAGAAAGCCGAGCGTCGTCCCACAGATCGCGAGAGCGAGCGCCATCATCGCAAGATTGCCCGACTGCCATGCCATCAAAGCACAAACAGCTGAGATGATCGCGGTCGCACCGGCGGCTAATCCATCGAGCCCATCGATGAGGTTGAGCGCGTTGATTGCTCCCATGATCCAGAAGATCGCGAAGGGAACTGCAAGCCATCCCAGCGAGATCTCAAACCCGAAAATCCGGATCGAGTCGATGCTCCACGGCGATAACAGGACAGCAACTAAAGCTGCGAGCAGTTGGCCGAGCGCTTTGAGTTTAGGGCTCAAGCCGCGTCCATCATCCATAAGCCCGGTCGTGGCGGCGATCAAGCTTCCCAGCCAGAGCCCCGACCACTCGCGCGAGAAATTTATAGCCGACAGAATTCCGATCAACGACGCAATTACTAGTGCCCAACCCGCAAGCGCGACATGGCCGTTATGGCGCTTGCGGGCGTCGGGCACATCGACTAAACCGATCGTCGGCGAGAAACCGATGCTCGCGCGCGTGAGATAAACTGCGATCAATCCAGAGACAACAAAGGCCATCCATTCCGAGAGCATGGCGTCATTATAGCCTTGCTCTTAGAAGAAGAGGGTGCCGGAATTGCGCACTCCCAATTGGGACATGAGACCTGCAGGGGCGAGGTGACCTCGCTCCTACAAAAAACGTTTTCACCTCAAAGAAACTACCCTAGCGCAGCATCACCAACACTTTGATGACACCCGCCCCGCTTTTCAGCGGCTCCACAGCCTTCCCCAGGATCGTTCCCGTGGGATAGATCGCAATCCCATTGACTACGACCGCTTTCGCTTTCATGGCATAGCCGGGCACGCTAGACGTTGTCAGCAAGTCGCCGGGCTGAATCTCTCCATTCTCGGCCGTCACCTTCACGGGCACGATCCCCACGATGGCCACCGGGATTTCGTTAGGGTCCACTCGCGTCTCTCCTCCGCCCTTTTCGGCACCCAGCACCGCAGGCCGTGTCGAATAGACGCCCGCCACTCTTGGATCGTAAGGCTGGTTTGACTTCTGGACTGCTCCCGGTCGATCTACACTGAGGACGAGCACATCTCCTGGCTCATAGTTCGCTTTACCGTCTTTGGCTGGGAGCGATTCGGCAAAGTCGGAGCCCGCCACGAAGGCACCATCTTTATTGATATGACACTTGGTGGTCTCGGTGGTGCTGTCGAAATTACTGCATTCTAGGAAGTTATTGGTACCGCTCGGATGCTTGAGCAGCTTGATGACCGGTTGGGGATTGGCCGAACTCGTTATGCGCAACCAGGCGGCTTCACCGCCAGTGGCGCCGGTCTCCACCTGGAGAGCCGCTAAAGTAAAGGTAGGAGTAGAAAGCTGAGTGATGAAGCGGGCACCACCGTTCGCGCGTACACTGAACTGATTGGCCGCGGTAGAGGTGAAATCCGCGTCGGTGGAATCGGCCCAGACGAAAGCACCTTGATCGTTAGCTTTGGCTCTAAACCCTGCAGCAAAACTGTAATTCCCCTGGGCGAAGTTTTGGTGGCCTCCGGGCACTGTGGAATCAAGGCCGCTGGCCGCATTGGAGAAGCCGCCGCCTACAGTGGAACTGATGCCAAGAGCCGTGTTGATCTTGCCCCCGCCCACGGTGGCCCAAGAAGCGCCCGCCGTGTTTTGGTTGCCTCCGCCCACTATAGAGTCTAGGCCGGTTGCCCCGTTGCCGAACCCACCACCTACTGTGGAACTGGTCTCGGGGGCTGTATTGTTCTTGCCCCCGCCCACCGTGGCAAACTGGCCGCCGGCGGTGTTAGTGAAGCCTCCGCCCACGGTGGCATACCCGTTGCTGACTGTGTTGAACCCTCCCCCGCCCACTGTGGCCGAGAGAGCGAGAGCGCTGGCTGTGTTGCTAAAGCCTCCGCCCACCGTGGCCTGAGTGCCGCTGGCGGTGTTGCCAGCGCCCCCGCCCACGGTGGCCCAGGCAGCGCCAGCTGTATTGTCAAAGCCTCCGCTCACCGTGCCAAATTCCTCTAAAACTTTATTTATTCTTCCAACATCTCCGCTTCCGCCACCGCCGATTGTGGCACCGGCCACGCCCGCGCGGACAGAGTTACCGCTGAAGCCCCCGATCCAGTTGGGGCTCGTCGCATTCGGCTCAATGCGCAGCGCCCGCTGGTTGTTCACGCGCATCTCAAGCGGCTGGTTATCGGTTGTGCCCAAGAAGTTGGTGCCCGCTGTAGTACCCGCATTGCCGGTGAGCAACCAGGCCAGAGTGGGTCCTCCACCTCCCGGCCAGACGTTGCGGCAGTCGCCGGCCAGACAGATCTGAGCTACTGTCAGTCGACTGGCATTGTCTAGGATCAGCAAGTCTTGGAAAGGCTGCCCGTTGCCTGGGCGGCGCTGAATCCGAAAATTGTCTACGCTATCTTTGCCCAACTTCTCTTGCCACTTCACTCCAGCCGGGAGAGCCGATGGCCCAATTTGAGATATTTCGCCTATGCTCGGAACGCTCAGTGAGGCTTGTAGCTCATGAAAAATTGCCAGTTTGCTCAGTTTGCGCTCTTCTTTGCCCTTCTGATCTCGCACGCCGATCGCATAGAGATAAACTCCATTGGCGGCGGGTCGTCCAGTCGGAGTCACCAGCGGCCATGCCACCGTCTGCCCCAGTATCCATCCGCTGTCGAAGATCGGCCTACCGTTTAAGCCCAAAATCTCCAATCGCGTGGAGGTGACATTCTCTCCTTGTACCGAGAAGAGGTAACTGGAAGCTTGCTCCTCCACGAGCACTTGGAACGACGACGCTTGTCCTGCGGCCACTGCTGTCGAAACGGCTAACAGCGACAGGACGACCCACAACTTGAGTGAATTCTTGACTTTCATCTTGACCCCTCCTTTGGGATTTCCCCAATCGCTTGGTTCCAACTCGATCGCTCGACTTCAGGTTAGCTGCTCCAGCACCCAGCTACCAGAAAATCACAGGAGCCGAGCAGAGCTTGCCCGGCCCAGTGAGTTTTTTGCTTTCATTCCAGTTTACTTTATCGGTGTTGACCCTACCTTGGCTTTGATCGCATCCAACTGGCTCAGTACTTGTTGCAATTGTTGGTGCAGCTCTTGCACTTGCGCTCGGAGCGCCGTCACTTCCGGCGCTGCACTCTCGCTCAAGTGCGCGAAGATCTGAATCGTTCCTTCTCTATCTGCATCTTCGAGCGCATAACCGATGATCTTGCACGCTTGGGTCGCTTTCATGCCGTAGCCGGGCTTAGAGCTCGACGTGATCGGATCGCCTCGCTTAATAGTCCCGTTCTCCATAGTCACTTTGGCGGGAAAGTAGCCGAAGATCGCGAGCGGCCGATAGTGTTCGTTCAACTTCGGACCATCTGCTCCCAGCTCGGGCTTGAGCAAGAAACCCAATAGATCGCTATCGCACGGCTTGCTGGTCTTGGTTACGACGAAAGGTGAGTGTTTATCTCCGAAGGGATTTTTGACTGAGGGCAGAACGCGCACCAGATCTCCGGTTTCGGGATATCCATTGCTATCTTCCACAGTGGGGACATACTCTGCTGCCGATGAACACTCGGCCAATATGCCCGGGCCGCTTGGCGGAGCGGTGGTGCGACAAACGTGAGTAGTCGTGGCTGGCGCGAAGGCACCAACGGTGAAGCCGCTTTTCGTCCCTGCGCGTCCGATGTCGTCGACCGCGAATAGTTGAGCCCCAGTCGAGTCTTCTATTCGAAAGACAAAGTTCAAGGCGCTGGGATTTACGTCACGGACAGTTAGCCCGGCACTGGGGCTGGTCGTGCCAATGCCGACATTGCCGCCGGGGTGGTTTAAGAGCAAATCTCGGGGAGCTCCTGCCGACCGGTCAAACGCAAAGACGATACCGCGGGTTGCTCCACCCACATTGCCATACTGGATCTCTACTCCTGCGCCGCTGGACGCTCCGCCCTCTAAGCCCTGGAAGCGCCCGACCCCGTTGACGTCCAATTTATACCCAGGCGTCGTCGTGCCGATGCCGACTTTACTCGCGCGAATAAGGAACTGATTGTCTGCTGTGGAAGCGAAGTCAGCATCGACTGAATTATCAGCCCAGACGAAGCTGCCCTGATTGTTAGCCTTGGCACGTCGGCCTGCGGCAAAGCTGAAATCACCCAAGGCTGTGTTGAACATCCCCCCGGGAATCGTGGAGAAACCACCGCTGGCAGTGTTCCCTAGACCTCCACCCACGGTAGAATTATTACCGGTGGCTTGGTTGCCTGCTCCTCCGCCGACGGTCGCCAACTCGTGGTCTGCTGTGGATCCATTGCCATCACCCGCCTGGTTATTCAATCCCCCGCCGATCGTACTAAAATCGTCGAGCACTCGATTATTGGTGCCGTTGGCTCCGCCGCCGCCGATAGCGGCGCCGACTACGCCCGCGCCAGCAAAGTTGCCGCTAAAGCCTTCGATGAGATTGGGTGTCGAACCAGGCTCAATGCGCAGCGCGCGCTGGCTGTTCACTTTCAGTTCCAGAGCGACATTGTCCGTAGTTCCCAAAAAGTTCGTGCCTGCCGTGGTACCCGCGTTGCCGCTGAGCAACCAGGCGAGAGTGGGACCTCCGCCTGCGGGCCAGACGTTGCGACAATCTCCCGCCAAGCAAAGCTGAGCCACCGTCAGTCGGCTGCTACTGTCCAGGGTCAGTAGCGCAGCACCATTGCGCAGAATCCGAAAATTATCTTGTCCATCCTTTGCCAGACGCTCTTTCCATTGCGCCCCCGAAGCCATCGGCTGGACCTGAACCAGATCGTCCACGTCAGGCGTGCTCAACAACAGCTTCAGCCCCTGCACGATTGCCAGTTTGCCCAGCTTGCGCTGTTCCTTACCCTGCTGATCTCTTACGCTGATTGCATAGAGATAGACTCCATTGGCGGCAGGTTGCCCATTAAGAGTCATCAGCGGCCAAGCCACCGTCTGCCCCAGTATCCATCCGCTATCAAAGATCGGCCTACCGTTTAGACCCAAAACCTCCACTCGTGTGGACGCGACGTTCTCTCCCTGCACTGAGAAGAAATAATTGGAAGCTTGTTTTTCCACAAACACGTGGAACGACGACACCGGTTGAGCTGCCACCGCTGTTGAGAAAGCTAACAGCGACAGGACGACCAAGAGCTTCAGTGAATTCTTGACGTTCATCTTGATCCCTCCTTGGGATTTCTCCATTGCATTGAGCATAGAAGAAGAAGGTTACAGTTAGGTCACACCCTTCTTCCGGATGGCGGCGATTTCGAGCAAACTGGCGTATAATGAGCGCAGCAGGGCGATGGGAGTATCTCATGAGCGGGACGAGCACCAAAGGACTCCGGGTCAAGCTGTTTGGTCGCTTTGAAGTCTGGCGTGAGGATGCGCTCGTCCCTGCCCAAGCCTGGGGGCGCCACAAGACGTTGTCGCTCTTGAAAATCCTGCTCACCGACCGGGGAAAAATCTTCAGCCCGGACCAACTGATCGAAGCACTCTTTCCCGACCTTGAGCCCGCGAAAGCCGCGAAGAATCTCTACGGACGCATCGGAGAACTGCGCCACGCATTAGAGCCTAATCTTGACAAGAGCTTGGACTCACACTACATCGTGAGTAAGCGCCAGGGTGGATATTCTTTTAGCAAAGATTCTTCCTGTTGGCTCGACACCGAAGAATTCCAAAAGAAGATGGAGACTGCCCAAGCCTCAGAACGAGCCGGGCGCTGGCCGGAAGCATTGGACACATATCGCCAAGCTCTCGATCTCTATCAGGGTGATTTCTTGGCCGAAGACCTTTATGAAGAGTGGACGCTCAGCCCGCGTCAACATTGGCGAGAGCTCTATCTGACCGCGCTTTCGCAATGCGCCGAATGCCATGCGCGTCTGGGGCAGTATCCACAAGCACTCGAACAATGCGGAAAAATCTTGAAACAAGAGCTCACACGCGAGAGCGTCTATCGCCAGCAGATGCTCTATCACTCGCTCGCAGGGCAGCACAGCGAAGCACTGCAAGTTTATGCCGAGTGTGCCAAAGTAATGGAAGAGCACTTGAGTGCAAAACCGTCGCCCGAGACGTGCACATTGCACGAGCAGATTGTGCGTGGAGAGCGTTCCAGCCAAGGCTACCCGCCGCCCGCGAGTCCGGCACGGCACAATCTGCCCAGCTCTGTGACCAGCTTCATCGGGCGCGAGCGCGAGATTGTCAAAGTGAAATGGTTACTCAACACGACGAGATTACTTACTCTCACTGGAGCCGGGGGCAGCGGCAAGACACGCCTCGCGTTGCAAGTTTCCGCAAGTATGGTGAAAGACTACTCGGATGGAGTCTGGTGGGTAGAATTGGCATCCATCTCCGACCCAAAGCTCGTCCCGCAAGCCATCGCGTCTGCCTTGGGAGTGCGCGAGACACAGCAATGTTCGTTGACAGACGCACTCTCAGACTATCTAAAATCCAAACAAATGCTCCTGGTTCTAGACAATTGTGAGCACTTGATCAGTGCCTGTGCGCACATGACAGAGACTCTATTGCACACCTGCCCAGATCTTCAGGTCTTGGCCACGAGCCGTGAGGCGCTGGGCATCGCAGGAGAGACGGTTTGGCAAGTGCCTCCGCTCGTGCAGCCCGACGCTCACGATTCCTTGCCTTTGAAGATTTTAAAACAATACGAAGCTATAAGCTTATTCGTCGAGCGGGCACTCTCTAGTCAACCGGAATTTGGATTGAACCTACAAAATGCCCCTGCGGTGATGCAGATCTGCCAGAAGCTGGATGGCTTGCCCTTGGCCATCGAGCTCGCGGCGGCACGCGTGAAAGTTTTGTCTGTCACAGAGATCGCGGCGCGGCTGGACGATCGCTTCCGGTTGCTCACGAGCGGCAGCCGGACGGCGCTTCCGCGACAACAAACTCTACAGGCTGCGATGGACTGGAGCTACGATCTGCTCTCATCCGCTGAGCAAACATTGCTGCGCAGGTTGTCTATCTTCGCGGGCGGGTTTACGTTGGAGGCCGTAGAGACGATCTGTGCAAGAGATGATCTTCGTAAGGGCGATTCACGAATCGCCCTTACAGAAATTTTGGATTTACTGACTCACCTCATAGACAAGTCGCTAGTGCTTGTGGATCAGCGAGACGGAGAGACACGGTATCGCCTGCTAGAGACCGTGCGCCAGTTCGGTCGGGAGAAACTTCTTGATTCCAAAGAAGAATCGGTCTTGCGCGAGCGCCATCTTGATTGGTTCCTTGCTCTGGCAGAAAAAGCAGAGTCCGAACTGCAGGGGCCCGCTCAATCCAGCTGGCTGGAGCGATTGGAGCAAGAGCAAGACAATCTGCGCAGTGCACTCGAATATGCCAAAGATAGAAGAAAAACGGAAGCTGGGTTGCGCATGGTAACCGCACTCAGTGCTTTCTGGCTTGTTCGCGGCTATCTCACAGAAGGGCGATCACAAGTGGCTTCTGTCCTTGCACAGGCCGGGAGTCTCAAGAGGACTATCACGAGTGCCAAGGCGCTCAACGCGGCCGGCACTCTGGCTGAAGGACAAGGAGATTATCTCACAGCACGTTCTTATCACGAAGAAAGTCTAGCGATCTTTCGAGGTCTGGGAGGCGAGAGAGACATGGCAAAAACTCTTCAGAATTTGGGGTCGATCGCCTGGAAGCAGGGTGAGTATACACGGGCGCGCTCCCTCTCTGAGGAGGGCTTGAATCTCTCTCGTAAATTAGGAGACGCCGCCGGCATTGCTATCTTGCTCAACAATTTAGGGCTCATCGCGCGAGCCCAGGGTGAGTATACGCAAGCCAAAGCATTCTATGAAGAGAGCCTCGAGATCAACACAAAGTTGGGGAACAAACAAGCCATCTCTTATTTGTTCAACAACTTGGGGAGTGTAGCAGAGAATCAAGGGGACTACCAAACAGCGCGAACGCTCTATGAAAAAAGTCTGGCTTTACGTCGTGAGCTAGGAGACAAGCCGGGCCTCGCCAACTCTCTCAATAATCTGGGCAGTGTTGCCCTAAAACAAAGTGATTATGCATCCGCTCATGCGCTCTATGAAGAGGGACTACTCTTGCAACGGGAGTTGCGAGATAAATGGAACATCGCGTTCTTACTCGAAGGGACGGGAGTGGTTTCGCTCGCCCAAGGTCAGCTTGTGCGCGCTGCTCATCTTTGCGGAGCCGTCGCGGCTCTGCGCGGGGCCATGCGTGCTTCTTTGCCGCCGACCAATCGCGCTGCTTTTGATCGCACTGTAGCTACAATCCGTGAGAAGCTTGAGGAGAAAGTTTTTGCAGCTGCCTGGACCCAAGGTCAATCACTGACGCTCGAGCAGGCGATCGAGTATGCGTTAGACACGAGCACAGAATGATTGGTCCCGTAGGGGCGAGGCATGCCTCGCCCCTACGCAAACAGGGCCAAGCGAACGCTGCCCGGCCCTTCTCATCTCAGCTCTTGTTCTCTGAAGCCTCACTTATTTCTTTGTCAACATCTCCACAAGCTTCTCCAGCTTCTCGATACGCTGCTGCAAATCCTCGATCTGTTTGTCTTTCTCCAAGCTCAGCTCATAGAGCGCCTGGATCGAGAGCAGTGCCACTCCGTTCGCGTCAATCGTGCTGATGTGCTTGTTGTCCTGTCCCAACTTGAACGCGGCATAGAAGTCCTGCGCTACCGGGCCAATATGCTGGATGGAAGCTCCTTCCGTCTTGTAATTCCAAGCGGTGATGGGGAGCGCAGCCAGTGTCTTCAGCACGGTGTAACTGTCCACCGGAGTGAAGTGCTCCTTCAGGTTACGGTCTGACGCATTGGTCCAGATGCCTCCAGCGGAGACGAATGCACCACTGCCCATCTGTAAGGGGTTTGTGGGACTGGTGGTGCCGATGCCGACATTGCCGTTGTCCAGGATCGTCATCCGCTCCGCAAACAGCCCCCCAGTCGTCGTCCGCAGGGCGATGCGGCCGGTCGAGGCGTTCAGGAACAGACCCGCCGGCGCCGTCAAGCTATTAGCCTGGATGCCCCCGTTGACATCCAGCGTGGCACTCGGGCTGAACGTCCCGATACCCACTCTGCCAGCGGTGTCGATCGTCATGCTGGGCTGGCCGTTGTTGGTGAAGAAGTGAAGTTGGTGATTCGACTTGGTGCCAAGCCACCCGCCGACGGCACCTGACGCGCTGCCCCCCACATACGAACCTACAACAATGGCGCCATCGGTGTGGATGAAGCCATAAAAGCCTGTCCCGGTCTGAACCGAAAGTTTCGCGGTCGGGGTGGTGGTGCCGACTCCGACGTTGCCGTCCTTATCTATCGCGAATCGTGGGGTATTGACATGTGCTGCTCCTGCAGCCACGTTCGAGCCGGTATAGTAAATGAGCTTTCCATCCCCATCCTGAAACTGGAGGATACCACCATATCCCGCAACTCCTGCCAGATAGAAAGGTGCCCCATAGGTGTTAAACCCGAGGGTTGGGTAGGGTCCTGGCGAGGGAGCTGCAAACAAGTATCCATAGACTCCTCCAGGGGCTCCCAAAGAAGCAATCCCGTTTACTTCCAGTGCTTGTGCTGGCGTGGTCGTGCCAATGCCGACCTTATCGCTCGCGGTAGCCAGTCGCACGATCGCACCATCATCCGTCCATCCGTTCGACGTACCTCCACCCGTCACACCCGACCAGCTGCTGCGACAGTCTCCTCCGTTAGAAAGATTGTCCGGGTTCTGAGCAGTGAACGGAGCAAAGACTGTACCCAAACATAGTTCTGTAATGTGCAGCCTTCCATTGGCTCCGAGCTGGAGCAATTGCTCGAAGCTAGTGACAGGTCCACCGGGTACACGCGCTGGTCGGCGCAGAATCCGATACGTGTCTGACCGGTCAATACCCAATCGTTGGCTCCAACTCGTTCCCGCAGTAAGGGGGAACTGTGCCGCTGCGGGTTCTGTTGTGACCAACTCGCTCACTGCTGGGATGCTCAGCCGCGGCTCCAGTCCCTGCACCAGAACCAACTTGCCCAGCTTTCTTTGCTCGCGTCCCTCCCGGTCGCGCACGCTGATTGCGTAGAGATAAACTCCATTTGCGACGGTTTGTCCAGTGATGAGAGCTGCTGACCATACCACGGTCTTGTCTGGTCGCCATTCGCTCTGGAAGATTCTTCTTCCATCCAAGCTCAAGACTTCCAGCCGCAACGCAACGGTGCTCTCGTCTTGCACTGAGAAGCGAACGCCCGCGGCTTGTTGCTCGATCAGAACTGAAGAAGAAGAAATCGCTTCCGCTGCCTTGGCTGTCAAGACTGTTCCAACACTGCCCGTGGCGATCGCCAGAGCGAATGTTGCCAACGCCATGACGACTCTATGAGTGAATTGATTCATTGTTTCCTCCTGTTTCTCACTTTGAGTTAGCGCAAGGTCACCAGCACATTGATCACGCCGGTGCCTTTTTCTAGAGACTGCATTGCCTTGCCAAGAATTGTCCCAATTTTCGGGTCCGTGGCTTTCATCGCGTGTCCGGGGATACTCGCAGTTGTGAGCAAATCTCCGGGATGAATCGGACCGTTCTCGGCGCTCACTTTCACCGGCACGAGTCCGACGAGCGCCACGGGAACCAGATTTTCATCCATCGCTCGGCTATCTTCTGTGAGTCCGCGGGAATCACCCACAAAAGCAGGTTTCGTAGAATAGACTCCGGCAAGCGCCGTTGAATACGGCTGCCATGATTTCGTTAACTTTCCATCCAGGCTGATGACAAGCACGTCGCCCGGCTCATAGTCGGATAGCTTGCCCGTGACGGGAAGCATATCGGCATAGTCCACGCCGCCGCCGGTGAAGGTGCCATACGCTTTGACATTTCCCGTAGCCCGCTCCACGGCAAAACGTCGGTTGTTGGTATTTCCATCAAAACCCTCAAATATATATGTCCCGTTCTGACTTTCCCCATACACGCCCGTGCTCTCGATACTGCCACCGGCAATGCCGTAATTCTTAGTACTTACACCTGCTACCCCCGCCTCCATTGTGCTGATGCCAAGCACCCCACTCTTCTCTTCGCTCTTGCCAGCAACGCCAAAATTCTTTCCACTCTCGCCTTGTACACCTATGCCACCATTGAGATTGAGGCCCAGGACACCAGCTCCTAGCTCGGAGACACTAATACCCACTACACCCACGCCTGATTCACGCTCACCTATGTCGATGGCCTCTCCGCTGACGCCCTTCACTCCCGCGCCATTTTTGCTGAGCCCGGAGACACCAGCGCTGCTATTGCTTATGCCTTCGATGCCTGCATCATCGGCGCTTTGACCGACGACAGCACGCCCGTCTTTGTTCTCCGCGAAGATAGCTACGTCAAGAAGATCTGGGGCTGGGCAGCCGAGCCCTGAAGCGAACTTGGTAACCTGCAACCTCTGGCCTACGCAAGGAGTGTTCGTTCCGATGACGATACTACCATTTTCACTGAGACGCATTCGTTCCAAGTTATTTGTACGGAAGACGAGCGCAGTATTGCTGGTTGTTCCCAAGAAATTTGTACTGGGATTCGTTCCACTATTTCCAGAGAGCGACCATGCAGAGGCGCCTCCGCTGCTGCCTTCATTCGCCAACGCAACCCACTGCCCGGCATGGGCGAAATAGGCTTTGCCCGTCGCGTGCACATGGGCGAACATCCCATGATAGGTCGCCGCAGAAGGAAGATCGGCCAACGTATCATACTGAAATCGTATCTTGCTCTTCTGTCCGGTCGCATCGATATTGCCGGCTACGGTTAAGAGTTCAGTCGGATTCGTCGTCCCGATGCCGACCTTGTCTGTTGCGTTAGCCAAGCGCACGATCGCGCCATCATCCGTCCATCCGTTCGTCGTACCTCCACCAGTCACGCCGGACCAGCTGCTGCGACAGTCTCCTTCGTTAGAAAGATTGTCCGGGTTCTGAGGGGTCACCGGCGCAAAGACTGTTCCCAAACACAGTGCTTTGATGCGAAGCTTTCCATCGGCCTCGAGTTGGAGCAGGTTTTCAAAAGTCGTTGGAGGCCCTCCAGTCACTCTAGGTGGACGACGTTGAATCCGGTATGTGTCCGACCGATCAATACCCAAACGTTGACTCCAACTCGTTCCCGCGGTCAGGGGAAACTGCGCCACTGCAGGTCCTGTTCCCGCGAGTTCGCCCACTGTAGACATACTGAATGCCGGCTCTTGTCCCTGCACGAGCGCTAGCTTGCCAAGTTTGCGATACTCACGTCCCTCGTGATCGCGTAATACGATCTCGTACAGATAGACTCCGTTCGCTGCTGATCGCTCTTGCGGAGTGACCATGGGCCAGGTTACCGACCGATCTGATTTCCATCCGCTCGCAAAGATTGTTCTACCGTCTAAGCCCGCGACTTCGACTCGCATGGAAGTGACGTTCACGTCTTGCACGGTGAAGCGGATGCCCAAGGCTTGCTGCTCGACTTGCACTTGGAAAGAGGCAGCTTGGCCAGCCGCTGCTCTCACCGCCATGAGCAGCAACAGCACGACCCAGAGCCAACGTCGATTCTTGAATCTCATCGTGATCCCTCCTTGGTTTTCATTGTCTCTATCTGGCTGAGCACTTGTTGTAATTGTTGTTTCAACTCTTGCACCTGCGCTCGCAGTGCTGCAACTTCCGGCGCAGCATTCTCGCTCAGATGCGCGAAGACTTGGATCGTGCCTTCTTTGTCTGCGTCTTCGAGCGCATAGCCGATGACCTTGCAGGCTTGCGTTGCTTTCATTCCGTAGCCTGGCTTGGAACTAGACGTGATCGGATCCCCGCGCTTGATGGGCCCATTCTCCAGCGTGACTTTGGCCGGGAAGTAGCCATAGATGGCGAGCGGGAGATAGTGGTCGTTCAGTTTCTTGCCGTTGGCGCCCGATTCGGGTTTCACGATAAAGCCGAGTAGGTTCGGATCGCACGACATGGTGGATTTCTGGACGGTGAAAGGGCCGTGCGTGTCGCCGTAAGGATTAGTGACGGCGGGCGCGATGCTTACAAGGTCGGCGGTTTCGGGAAAACCCGCACCGTTGTCAATGGATGGCACATACTCGGCGGCCGAGCTGCACGCGGCGAAGGCGAAAGGCAAGATGGTGCTATAACATGCGTGCAAGGTGGAGGAGCCATAAAGGGTGCCAATTTGTACAAAGCCTTCGTTATAGACATTCAGTCCCAAGATACTAGTGTTGCCGATGTTGCCGACGACTGCCAGGCGCAGACCAGGGGAGCTAGTAGTCCCGATGCCGACGTTGCCAGTAATGCCGACATCGCCGTTCGAAGCGATCCGCATCCGCTCCAACAGCGCATTGCCATTGTCCCCTGGAATCCTGGTGAAAAATGCCAGGTGATTACTGAAGCTGCCGTCATCAATGCTCATGATCCGAGCCGTGGGCGAAGTTGGGGTGGGGGACGAGTAGGTGAAAAAGTCTATGGAGTCCGCCGCACCTCCGCTGCCGCCGCCATTGTACAAGGTCAGCGTTGGACCGAGGCCCGCCGGCACGTCCTTGCGCAAGTGCAAGAGTGACGTAGGTATGTTTGTGCCGATTCCGACACTCTCCGTCGCATTAGCCAACCGTACGACCGTGCCATCATCGACCCAGCCGCTGGGCACTCCTCCCCCACCTCCGACACTGATGCAGTTCAACACGCCACCGGTCCAGCCCCGGATCGCATTGCCCGCTCCGCAGTCCTGGTTCGCCAGCTTGGCTAAAGTGACGGACCCATCTGCTAACGTGAAGGTTCCTCCTCCGCCACTCGGCCAGCTGGCGAAGCAGACTCCACTCAAGCAGAGTTGCGCCACGCTCAAATTTCCGGCATTGTCCAGCATGAGCAAATTCTGGAAAGACTGTCCTTTGCCAGGCTGACGCTGAATCCGAAAATTATCCACGCTATCTTTGCCCAATTTCTCTTGCCATTTCACTCCGCTGGGAAGCGCCGAAGGCTGACTCCCTGCTAACTGGTCCAAGCTAGGCAGGCTCAGTGAGGACTCCGCTCCGAAGAAAACGACCAGCTTACCCAGTTTGCGTTGCTCACGGCCCTGATGATCGCGAGCGCTCACCGCGTACAGATAGACTCCATTGGTAGGAGTCTGGTTTGATGATGTAGCAAGTGACCAGATAACCGTCTGACCCGCGACCCAATCGCTCTGAAAGACCTGTCGACCATCCAAGCGCAAGATAGCGACCCGCACTGAAGTTACGCCCTCTGCTTGAACCGAGAAGCGATACTCGGAGGCTTGCTCCTCGACGAGGACATTGAAGGATGCTGCTGGATCTGCTGCCCCGGTTGTCGTGCTCACACTACTGAGTGCCAAGACGAACCCAGCCAATAAGATGCTGATTCTGCGTACACGCGCCATGGTGTACCTCCTTTGGTTTACTTTAAGATGATGAGCTTGCGTAGCTCGCTCTGAGTTTCATTGCCGTCTCGATCGCGCGGGGTGAGTCGATACAGATAAACTCCGCTGGCGATGGATTGGTTCTTTGCTCCCCATAGAAGCCTTTGCTATCATTGTGATAGCATCAGAAAGGAATCCTACTGTGCCCAATATCTTAATACGTGATGTACCCGACAAGGTGCTGAAGACTCTCAAAGAACGTGCCATCCGACAGCATCGCTCGCTCCAACAAGAGTTGAGAGCGATCTTGGAAGATTCCGTAAAACATTCGGCCCACGAGGCGCTCGCCGGCACCCGCCGACTCCGCCGCAAGCTCACCCGCTCCGGCCGCACCTTCAGCGACAGCGTCCACTTGCTGCGCGAGGACCGCCGCCGATGAAGCGCTTCGTCGTGGATGCCAGCGTGGCGATCAAATGGTATCTGCCGGAAGTTCTCTCCGGCCAAGCCGAACAATTTTTGGAAGCCGCTGCCGAGGAGGACAGCCGTCTGCTCGCGCCAGATCTGATTGTGGCCGAGTTGGGCAATATCCTTTGGAAGAAGCACAGGCTCGGGGAGCTTGCACCGTCGGAGGTGCAGCAGGTTCTTGGTCATATTCGTACTTCCTTTCCGATTCAGCTGTATGCGTCGCTTTCCCTTGTGGAGAGCGCCTGGGAGATTGCTCGGGTTTACCAGCGCAGCGTCTACGATGCTTTGTATGTGGCATTGGCTGAGCAGCGCGATGCGGTCTTCATCACGGCGGACCAACGGCTGGTGAAAGCTTTGAGTCACGCGCCGCTAGCCAAACGGATACAGTGGCTGGGCATGTGGGGGCTTGCCGAGTCGCAATGATCCCACCAAGCCCCGAAGCCATTCACATCACTTAGCCGTGAGCCTTGCTACGATCTTCTCTAGCGTCTCGATTCTCTTGCGGAACTCCTCGTTCTCCTGAGCTCTTGCTTGCTCTAATTCGCTCACTTTCGCACGCAGCGCCGTCACTTCCGGTGCGGCATTCTCGCTCAGATGCGCGAAGACTTGAATCGTACCTTCTTTGTCCGCGTCTTCGAGCGCATAGCCGATGATCTTGCAGGCTTGCGTCGCTTTCATCCCGTAGCCGGGTTTGGAACTGGACGTGATCGGATCGCCGCGCTTAATAGGCCCATTCTCCATCGTGACTTTCGCAGGGAAGTAGCCGTAGATGCCGAGCGGCATATAGTGCTCGTTGAGTTTCTTGCCGTCAGCACCCAACTTGGGGTCGAGAATAAATCCGATTAGATTCTCGTCGCAGGGCTTGTTCGTCTTGGCGACCACGAAGGGACCGTGATCATCGCTATACGGATTCTTGAGGGTGGGCGCGATACTGACTAAATCACCCGCGATGGGATAACCCTGTCCTTCATCAACAGTGGGAACATACTCGGCGGCGGAACTGCACGTGGCGAAATAAAGTCCGAGGGTCAGGCAAGCATGTTGTGTCTTCGGGTTGTCGACAAGGGTCCCGATTTGCACAGTTCCGTCGTCCCAAACGATCAACCCGGCAAAGCCAATTGAGTTGCTAACCTTGAAGGCTTTCGTGTCAAGATTTGTATCCGGGCCTTGCACTTCCAACCGCGTATTGGGGCTAATAGTCCCGATGCCGACGTTGCCGCTTGTTGTAATCCTGACCTTCTCTGCATTGTTCGTGCGAATGGTAAAGTCATGATTCGATTGGCTACCAACGAAGGGAAGACCGCTAGTAGTGCCCAAAAGAGCAGTAGCAGTTCCATCTCGTATCGTCATATATGCGTCTTCGTTCTTTGCCAACTGTAATAATTCATTCGCATTGGAGGCAGCAGATGGATTTGGACCGATAGTTAGTAAGTTTTGTGGTCCCGTCGTCCCGATGCCGACCTTGTCTGTTGCGTCTGCCAACCGTACGACTGTACCGTCATCGACCCAGCCACTGGGTGTCCCTCCGCCCCCAAGACTGGCACAGTTCAGCACACTCCACCGGTCCAGCCCCGGATCGCGTTGCCCGCCCCGCAGTCCTGGTTCGCCAGCTTGGCTAACGTGACGGACCCATCTGCTAACGTGAAAGTGCCTCCTCCCCCACTAGGCCAGCTCGCGAGGCAGACTTCACTCAAGCAGAGTTGCGCCACGCTCAAATTCCCGGCATTGTCCAGCGTGAGCAAGTTTTGGAAAGCTTGCCCTTTGCCAGGCTGGCGCTGGATGCGGAAATTGTCCAAACTGTCTTTGCCTAAAAGCTCTTTCCACTTCACTCCGCTGGGAAGGGCCGAAGGCTGACTCCCTGCTAACTGGTCCAAGCTAGGCAGGCTCAGTGAGGACTCCGCTCCGAAGGAAACGACCAACTTGCCCAGTTTGCGTTGCTCACGGTCGTGTTGATCGCGAGCGCTCACCGCGTACAGATAGACTCCGCGGGCGGGAGTCTGATTGGATGATGTTGCGAGCGGCCAGGTGACTGTAGGACCCACGATCCAATCGCTCTGGAAGACCCGTCGACCATCCAGGCGCAAGATGGCGACCCGAACTGAAGTGACGTCCTCTGCTTGAACCGAGAAGCGATACCCTGAAGCTTGCTCCTCGACAAGGACGCTGAAGGATGGTCCTTGGCCTGCCGCCCAACTTGTTGTGGCCATACTGCTGAGTGCCAGGACGAACCCAGCCAGCCAGATACCAACTCCGCGTACATGCGTCATGGCGACCTCCTTATCGTCTAGTAAAGTATTATTTTCGACACAACGCTCACCCGTGTGCTTAACGAGAAACTGCAATTTTTCGCGTCGAAGTGATCAGCTGACCTAGTTTGCCTCTGGCGGTAATCACTGCCAGGTAGACACCGTTGGCCACCGCTCGTCCATTCGTCGCAGTGAAATTCCAGTTTAGTGCAGCGCCTTGGATGTTGCCCGACGTGTAGACGATCTTTCCTTGTAAATCAAAGACAGACAACGCTGTGGACTGAACTTGCCACTCCAAACCCATCACATTAAAGTGTAACTGCCCGTGGCTGTTAACCAGAGAGATGTCCGCTTGTGGCCCTGGCTCGACCGATAGTGTGAGGCGCACCTTACGAGATGCGATGGTTTCTACGTCGATCGTGCTGACCTCGCCATCACTCGGTCGGGCGGTGTAAACCGCTGTGATATCCAGTTCCACAGGGCTTTCGATCACCAGAAAACCGGTGACAAATTTGGTCTGTGTATCTGAGGAAAACTCCTCGCAAGTTAGTTCGAAGGCGGCATCCGATGGCAATTGAGATAATCGGAATTTCGAAATGGGTCCAGCTATTTCTTGAGGGCGCGCGATGGCTATTTTCTCAGCGAAGACCGCGTTAAACACACCCGGATTGTGCACGTTCACCGCTGTCGTGTAAATCCCCTTGACTGCCTGTAAATGGTCTTCTGCACTCTGGCCACAGACAAACTTGACCGCGTATTGAAAATTGACTTTCACAATGGTGTTCTGAGCCTGAGCCGATCCAACGCAAATCACCACGCCAACGAACGCCACAGCCGTTAACGTTAAGAAACGATTCATGATTCCTCCTTAGGAATTGCCCGCTTTCAGTAAAGCGGGGAGTTTTAGTGAATACGCCTACTCAAAGAAATTTTCGATGATGAGCTTGCGTAGCTCACTGTGAATTTCATTGCCATCTCGATCGCGTGCTGTGAGCCGGTAGAGATACACCCCCTTAGCGACGGATTGGTCTTTTGCGTTGACACGAGTCCAACTGAGCGTTTGTCCCTTCACGAGCCCACTGTCATAGATTTTCTTGCCGGATAAGTCCATGACCTCCAGCCGCAGTGCGCTCACATTCCCAGTCGTGCGGAAGAGCCACCCCTCTTTGGTTTGCAGCGCTTTCAAGAACTGAATGGGTGTCAGACTAGGGGCTTGCGGAATCTCGCTCTGCTCAGGATCAGTCAGGATGATGAGTCCCGGCTCTGCTAGAGGCGTGACCGTCTTGATCTTGAACTCCTTGGTCGCAAAAGGGGTGAAGATCGTGTTGCTGGTCGGGCCGATCAAGAGCCCGTCTGCCGGATTGTCCCCAGGCCCAGTGGCGGCGCCCCAGAAGTTGTTGGTTGCATTGGTTTCTGCCCCCGAGTCATCTCGCAGCCCCTCGCCATTGCCATAGATGTTATTCTTGGTGATGGTGGCACCGGCGCCAGAACTTAGATCGATGCCGAACCCTCCGTTGCCCAGAATAGAGTTGCCCGTGAGCATATGTCCAGCGCCACTCTCGATCAAAAAGCCATGGGAGCGATTCCCATGGACAATGTTGCCGGTGAACACATTACTATTGCCGAAAGCGACATCGAAGCCAGTCCCATTAGCACTGGCGACATTGCTGCTGAAGTGATGCCCCCCATTGCCTCCTATCGCGAAACCCTTGTCGCTATTAGCGCTAGCTATGTTGCCCGACAATTGATGTCCGCTCCCGTTAAGGACGAAACCAAGCATATTGGCGATAGCTTGGTTACCGTTTAGCACAAGTCCGCTGTCGTTAAGTTCGAAACCCGTCAAGCCGTCGGCGATGACGAGATTGCTGCTAAGCACATGTCCGTTGCCATGGATCCTGAAACCAAGGGTGCTATTGGCGCTGACGAGGTTGCCTTCCACTCTTACCCCACTCGTTCCAAAATTGATGTACATGCCGAGGTTTCCGTGGGTGAGAGTGAAGCCCTTCTTTTTCCTGCCAAAGACGACATTGCTGGCGAAGATGCCCACCACGGCGCTGAGTTCTTTGCCGCCATCCAGCACGGTGGCAGCAGCCCCATCCCGTGATTCGATGTCCAAGGGCTTGTCCAGTTTGATCATGCAGAAGCAACCCGTGCCTACTTCTGCCTTTTCTTCTCCCAGGATCGGATTGAATGTTCCATCTCCGTCGAGATCCCCATAACGCCCCGGACCGACGATGATCTTATCTCCAGGGTCAGCGTTCTCAATTGCCTTGCTAATCGTGCGACAGGGACTCGCGATGGCTCCACACGTAGCGATATCCAGTCCGTTGTTCGCGACGAACAGCGCCTTGGCTTCGGCCAGTCCGATTGATCCCGCCACGATCAAGATGGTTGTCAACACCGCCACCCACATCTGCCGCACTCTGAAATTCTTCATCACCGGCTCCTTTAAGTTCCGAATGTTCATGGCCTTACCTCCTCGGTATTCAGTTCTTTCGCTTCAAGCTCAAAGAAACTTTCCATGATTTGCATAAGCTGCTGCGCTCCGCGAAAGGGACGCTTCTCGCCCGTCTGCACATGCTCGACCTGGCCGCGCCAGTCCTCTTGACCGTCCGGCAGAGCCGGGTGAAATCGCACGATAAAGCTCATCGGCTTCCACTCCTTTGTCTGGGTGATCGTTTGCTCAGACATGGCCTAACTGTAATCGAGCGACCTTCTGGTGACCTTCTAAGATAAAAAAACGACTACTGGGAGATCGTTTCCCTTCCCCTCTGTGGGTCACTACGGGGGGAAGGGCCAGGGATGGGGGCCAAGCCCCACCTGCGCTTCGCGCCGGCCTTCCCCGTTGGATGGACAGGGGAGGACTGACTCAACCATTTGGCAACGCCTTGATTGTTAGATAAGATCGAGATCAGTGGGCAGCGATAGGATTGAACATGAACGAGCTTTTGCTCCGAATCACGATGCTCGGGCACTTCACAGTGCAGCTCGGGAAAACGCTGTCGCCCCTGCAAGCTTGGCCTCAACGCAAGACCCAGCAACTCCTAAAACTATTGCTCACGGAGCGCGGTCGCTTCTTCACGCAAGATCAGTTGATCGAAGCGCTCTTTTCAGAGATGGATTTAGGAAAGGCCGTGCTCAGCTTGCATGGACGGATCAGCGAGCTGCGCCGCCTTCTGGAGCCGGAGCTCAAAAAGGGCACAGATTCTCGATTCATCCTACACGTCAAATTGCAAGGCTATTGCTTTAGTAAAGACGTTCCGTGCTGGCTCGATACCGAAGCATTTCAGAAATTTTTTCAGGATGCTCACGAGGCCGAACAAGCCGGGCGCTGGCTCCAAGCTCTAGAAAACTATCAACGAGCCGTCGCACTTTATCAGGGCGATTTTCTCACTGAAGACCTTTATGAAGAGTGGACGCTCGCTCCCCGTGAACGTTGGCGTGAGCTTTTTCTAAAAGCACTCGCTCGGCTTGCCGACGTTCATGCACGCCTGCGCCAGCTCGATCGTGCGATCGCGTGCTGCGAGCGGGCGCTCGCGCTCCAGCCTTGGAACGAAGGTATCGTTCGGCAAAAAATGCTCTTTCATTATCACGCTGGAGCGCAGGCGCTTGCCTCGCAAACGTACCAGCAGTGTGTCGAGGCACTGAAGACGCATTTGCAAGCCGAGCCATCTCACGAGTTGCGTGCCGTGCAAGAGCAAATTTCTAACGGCGAAGTCGCCGCATTTCCATATGTTTATCCCAACAATCTCCCGTCAGCGCTCACCAGTTTCGTTGGGCGAGAGAGGGAGATCATTGAGGTCAAACGCTTGCTCACGGATGGGGCGACCGGCCGGTCGCCCCTACAGACACGACTGTTGATGCTGACTGGTATGGGGGGCAGCGGCAAAACCCGACTCGCTCTCCAAGTGGCCACCGACGTGCTTCCCGATTTTCCTGACGGAATCTGGTGGGTCGAACTGGGCGTTTTGTTCGACCCGACATTGGTCGCGAAGACCGTCGCTTCGGCACTCGGCCTGCGCGAGCATCCAGATCGTCCTACTTTAGGGATTCTCTCGGATCATCTGCGACTCAAGCAGACGCTCCTTGTCTTAGATAATTGTGAACATCTGATAGACGCGTGTGCGGAGTTAATTAAAATACTCTTAGAAAATTGCGCGAACTTGCAGATTCTAGCTACGAGCCGCGCGGCCTTGGGACTAGACGGAGAGACGGTCTGGTCCGTGCCGCCGCTCTCTATGCCCGATCGAGAGCCTCTGCCGGCTCCGAAGATCTTGGCGCAGTATGAAGCGGTGAGTCTTTTTATCACCCGAGCACTGGTGAGCCAGCCGGGATTTGCTCTCACGCCGGAGAACGCGCGGGACGTGGCTCGCATTTGTCAGCAACTCGAGGGGTTGCCCTTGGCGATTGAACTCGCGGCTGCACGACTCAATGTCTTATCGATCCCGCAGATCGCCGATCGGCTGGCAGATCGGTTTGGGTTGCTCGCGAGTCATCGCCGTGCGGCTCTGCCTCAGCACCAGACGCTGCGGGCCACCATGGACTGGAGTTGGGAATTGCTCTCAGAGAATGAAAAGGCGTTGCTACGTCGGCTTTCGGTCTTTGCCGGAGGATTTACGTTGGAGGCAGTGGAGGGCGTGTGTGCCCAGGGTGTAGGGGCGAGGTTATCTCGCCCCTACAACGGTGAATCGGACGTTGAGCAACATAAAGTCCTGGACCTCCTCAGTCGCTTGGTCCAGAAATCTTTGGTGATCGTTGAGCGACGCGCCCCCGAGATGCGCTATCGGCTATTGGAGACCGTGCGAGAGTATGCTCAAGAGAAACTGCGTGGCGCACAAGAGCTAGAAGCAATTCGCTCTCAGCACTTGGAATGGTTTATGAAATTAGCTGAGCGGGCCGAGCCAGAGCTGAAGGGATCGAATCAGAAGCGCTGGCTCGAAAAACTCGAGCAAGAGCGCAACAACCTGAGAGCAGCGCTGGCGTGGTCCCTTGAAGGAGGGTTGGTCGAACAAGGGGTACGAATGATGGCAGCGGTCTGGCGATTTTGGCATCTGCATGGCCCGCTGAGCGAAGGACGCCAATGGGCCGAAGCGATGCTGGCAGCCTCCAGTACTACGGTTCCGGCTGACGTAAAATCCAAAGCGCTTACCTGTGTGGGCATTATGGCCTCATTGCAGGGTGATTATGTCAGGGCGCGCTCCCTGCTTCAAGAAAACCTCACTCTTGTCCGTGAGCTGGGCAACCCCAAAACCCTCGCGGCGGCTCTCCATAACTTGGGCTTGATCGTATACAGTCAGGGAGATTATGAAGCGGCACGCCCTCTCTTTGAAGAAAGCTTGGCGATCGAACAAGAGCTAGGAGATCAACATACGATGACGCTTACGCTGAGCAGTTTGGGAATGATTGCCCATTACCAAGGAGATTATGCGAAAGCGCGAGAGCTCCTGGAGCATAGCTTGCAGCTCTTCCGCCAATTAGGAGACAAGGAGAGGATTGCGAATCTGCTCAGTAACTTGGGGCAAGTGGCCGATGCTCAAGGAGACTATGCCACCGCGCGTTCTCTGTACGAAGAGAGTCTCGCCATCAAGCACGAGTTGCGAGACAATCGAGGGATTGCCGTCATGTTGAATAACCTAGGGAGTACAGCTTTATACCAGGGTGACTACGAGACAGCGCGCGCTCGGCTGCAGGAAAGTCTGGCCCTGCACCGTGAAGTAGGAAACAAGTCCGGCATAGCGTTAGTCATAGACAATTTGGGGCTCGTGGCGTGTGCTCAAGGGGATTATACAGCCGCGCGATCATTCCATGAGCAAAGTTTGGCTTTATTCCGAGAAGTAGGAAGTAAGCAGGGTCTTATCTATTCGTTAGAGGGATTGGCTGCTGTCGCCAGCGCTCGAGGACAGCCAGAGCGCGCGCTCACGTTATTCGGAGAGGCTGAAGCGTTGCGAGAAGCGGTTCGTGCACCCTTGACCCCGGCAGAGCGCGCGGGCTACGAGCACCGTGTATCAGCAGCTCGTTCTCGGCTAAGTGAAAAAGCATCGGATGCGGCTTGGGCCGAAGGCCGCGCGATGACGCTGGAGCAAGCGATCGAGTACGCACTTGAACAGAAGTTATAGAGAAAATCCCGCGGTTGGACAAAATCCAAGGATAGCCACGGACGGAGGTCTGCTTCTCCAAACGAGCTTTATGCGTGCTTGTCGGCGACGCACGACGCGGCGTAGGAGTCGGGCTTGGTCTTCACTTGAAAGCCGTTCGCCACGATCATGCCCACGACCTCGTCGATCATCTCGCGGGTCTTTCCGTTGCGACCGACGTCCACGTGAATTTCTAAGTTATAATCGAGCAGGGTACGCTGTTCGAGCTCTTCCATCAAGTCTTTGGCAAGCTCGAACGAGAGCAGGGCTTCTCGGTAGATTTTTTGGCGCAGCGTGTAGATATTGCGCTCGCGGATTCTTCGCCAGAAGTAGCGCCCGCCCTTGCCGACTTTATGGACGATGATCGCACTGACAAAATCCATCTCGCCGGGAGTCGAATGCGAATCGCTGCCGACGACGATCTCGTAGGACGTCTTGGGATCCTCTTCCATGATGGAGACGATCTCGTCGAGAACCTGATCGAAGCTCAATTTGCCCATGCTCGGGCTGTAAAAACGCGCGGTCTTGAACATAGGCTATCATTATAACCGATGGGGGACGAGAAAGTCTATAATTGGGAGAATTGTTGAGAAAATTGCGTAGGGCGAATCTTGTATTCGCCCTGCAGAAAAGGGCGATCACCAGGACCGACCCACCCAATATCTTTTGGAGCTATCGCCCTCATCCACTTTTTCTGTTATACTGGATGAAGATTCCCGACCTCTATGGTACTGGGCGCGCCAAGGTCGCTGCGCACCTAGCTTGCCCGTTGTTGAGCAGTCTCATACGTCGGCAGGGTCCCAAATTATTCACAAAGGGTGATACGACCATGGCTAAAGAAGATAATTTAATAACCTGTGAAGGCAAAGTCATCGCGGCTCCCAGCCATACGATCTACAAAGTGGCGCTCGGCGACGGCCGGGAGATGCTCTGCTATTGCTCCGGGCGGATGCGGCGTAACCATATTCGTATTCTGGTAGGTGATCGCGTCACCGTCGAAGTCTCGGCGTATGATCTGCATCAGGGCCGCATCGTCTTCCGGCATTGAGCGCTACGCTATGCTAAAGCGAAGCTAATCCACGAATGCATTTTTCGAACCTAGGACTTTCTCAAAATATCGTACGGGGCGTGCGCGCCGTCGGCTACAACGAGCCGACACCCATCCAAGCGCAAGCGATTCCCGTCATTCTGTCCGGTCGTGATCTCATTGGGATTGCTCAGACGGGCACGGGCAAAACGGCCGCGTTCGTTCTTCCCATTTTAGAAAAGCTTAAGAATGGAAGAGGCTTGCGCTGTCTGGTGCTCACGCCGACCCGCGAGCTGGCCGCCCAAGTGGAGACGAGCGTGCGTGATTATGCGCGATTTATGCAGATGCACTACGCCGCGATCTATGGCGGCGTCTCAATGGGACCGCAGATCGGGGCGCTGCGTCGCGGGGTCGATATTATCGTCGCCACGCCGGGGCGCTTGCTCGATCACATGAACCGTCGCAACGTACAGTTTTCTCAGCTCCAGATTTTAGTGTTAGACGAGGCGGATCGCATGCTCGATATGGGGTTCTTGCCCGACATCAAGCGGATCATTTCTGCGTTGCCCCGCAAGCGCCAGACGCTGCTTTTCTCCGCCACGGTGCCGATCGAAATCGAGCAGCTCGCGCGCCAGATTTTGGTGAATCCGGCGCTCGTCGAAATCGGCCGGCGGACGACTCCCGCCGAGGGCGTTACCCAGTTTCTCTATCCGGTCCCGCGCCACCTCAAAATGAAACTTCTGCTAAAAATTTTGCAGACGACGGCGACCACATCGGTGCTCATCTTCACACGTACTAAAAACGGAGCGGACAAAGTCTCTCGCATCTTGCACGAGCGCGGGCATTCGGCGGCGCACATCCACGGCGATCGCTCCCAAAGCCAACGATCTCAGTCGCTGCACGGCTTTCGCACCGGGCGTTATAAAATTCTAGTCGCTACCGATATTGCCGCGCGCGGCTTAGACATCGAAGGGATTTCTCACGTGATTAACTATGACACCCCGGCGACTCCCGAGGACTACGTCCATCGCATCGGTCGAACGGCCCGCGCCCAAGCCGTCGGTGACGCATTCACGCTCGTCTCTCCCGAAGAAGAAGAGATCATTCGCGCGATCGAGCGATCGCTCAAAAAAGCGTTGCCGCGGGTGACCGTTCCCGACTTCGATTATCGCGCGGCGGCGCCGCCGCGCTCTGCGCGTCCCTCGTTCCCCCGAGGACAAGAGCGAACGTTCTCGCGATCCCGCAGAGGCCACAACGCGCGGCGCTAGAACCGGTGCCTCCTTCGAGAAAACCATTTTGCCTTTCAGCCGATGGTCTTTCAGCGAGAGTTTTTCTCGGTCTGGCGATATTTTTTGAAACGAGTCTGCCAGTCGGGATGGGCCTGCACGAATTCGACAAAATCGCGGATGCACTGGAGCGTCTCAGGGCTGAGATAGTGCTCCAGCCCTTCGATGTCTTTTTGAATAATTCCTTCGGCGACGCCCAGAATGCGCAAGAATTCTTCTAATTTACGATGGCGGCTCTTTACACTCTGAGCGATCGATTCGCCCTTGGGTGTGAGTGTGAGACCGCGATATTTTTCGTAGACGAGAAATTCTTGCTCGCTGAGTTTTTGGATCATCTTGGTGACGGACGAAGACTGAATTCCCAGAGAAGAGGCGATGTCGATCACGCGCGCATAGCCCTTCTCTTGGATGAGTTCGTAGATGCGCTCTAAATAATCTTCGACGCTCGGAGTCGGCATTCTCTATCCCCCGGAAGATATGGTTGTATTATAGCCGGTGGCGATCGTCCCGAACAATCAATCGCTGAGTTATTGGCCGCCTTGGAAGACCCTGAAGAGTAAAAACCCGTTGAGTGCAAGGATGATGGACGCGACAACCCAAGCCAATACCGTCGTCCAGGGGCGATTCACGTGCTCGCTCATCACAGATTTGTTTCGTGTGAGTAAGATAAGAGGGATAATCGCGCCGGGTAGCGCGAAGCTGAGTGCCACTTGGCTCAGGATCAAAATTTGCAATGGGTCAACTCCCAGTGCGATCACGACGAGTGCAGGGATCATCGTGATGAGACGTCTCAAGAAGATGCTGAAGCGGATGTTGAGGAACCCTTGGATGATCACTTGACCCGCCAGCGTGCCTACCGTCGATGAAGAGATCCCAGAGCATAGGAGAGCGATCCCGAACGCGACGGCCGCCAACGAACCAAGCAATGGTGTCAGCGTCTGATAGGCTTGTTCAAGAGAATCAATGGCGACTCCGTTGCGGAAGAAGACAGCCGCGGCCATGATGATCATCGCTGAGTTGATCAGCCAAGCGACGTTCATCGCGATCAACACATCAAAGAATTCGAAGCGAAAGTGGCGCCGGCGCTGGGCTCGATCGCTTCCGTTGGCCCGCGGCAGGACGAGCGCGGAGTGCAAATAGATGACGTGAGGCATAACGGTCGCGCCGAGCATACCCACGGCTAAATAAGCGCTTTGCCCGTTGAGTTGAGGGATGGCGATATGATAGGCGATCTGACCCCAGTCGGGCTGAGCGAGAAAAACCTCGATGGCGTACCCGACGCCGATCGCTCCGACGAAAGCCATAATCACGTACTCTAACTGGCGAAAGCCCAGCTTTTCGATCGAGAGAATCGCGAAGACGATCACCCCGGTGGCAAGAGCCGACGGGAATAAGGGCCAATGAAAGAGCAACTGAAAGCCTAGCGCTGCGCCCAAAAATTCAGCCAAATCGGTGGCCATCGCGGCGATCTCGGCCATGACCCACAAGCTCAAATTCACGGGTTTTGAGAAATATGCGCGACAATTCTCCGGGAGCGTTCTTCCCGTAGCGATGCCGAGTTTGGCCGAAAGACTCTGGAGCAAGATGGCCATCAGGTTGCTCCAGAGCAAGACCCATAGCAGATTGTAGCTGAACTGAGCGCCGGCGGGGAGATTGGTGGCGAAGTTACCGGGGTCCATGTAGGCGACGCTCGCGACGAAGGCAGGTCCGACATAGGGTAAAAAATGGCGAACGCCAAAGCGTGCATTTGTTTTGACGTTTATGGTGTCTTGGGTGCGATCAGTAATAGGCTTTCCCACAACATGTCCTTCTTTCACTTGGGCTCGTTTTATGGCTTTGGCAAAATATATTTCTCAAGGCTAATATTATTGGTAGAGAGCATATCAGATGAGAAGAGAGATTGCAACATTGCTCAGGTCTTGAATGCCAAGCTCAAAATAGAGTTCGTCCCGGCTTGATCTGAACTGTTGCTTATGGGATAACCGGCTTGCTTTCTACGAAGCGTTTCATCCCCACTTCTGGCAGCCTAGTGTAAAAATTTAAGATGGCTTCATCGCCACGAAAGAAATATCTCCAAGCCAAGCGAGGACGTTTCTGCGTACAGTGGTTCCAGGGCTTCCAGGAATCGCTCTTCGCCCCGCCAAAACGGGAAGTTTCCTAGTCGCTTGGGCAAAGCCGCAGACAAGGGTGGAACCCGGACTTCGCCCAATAAATCATCAGGTAATTTGCCGATCTCCCAGAAGCCCTCTACTGCCAGGGGCTCCGGCGGCAGAGACTTTTCAGTACCCGCCTGCGTCGGAAGCGACTGATCTCTCGTCTTCGCGGCTTGTGCACCAGCAGCACCAAAAAGTTTGACCCACTCTGTTCTGTCCATGCCGCGCAGCTTGAAGATCAAGAACGGGTCGCGATTGAACTCTTCTCCCAACAAATAGTAGACCGCGGCGATGTGCTTGCAGGGGTTGGACCAATCCGGGCAAGAGCAGTCTGTCTCCAAGTCTTCGAGTCGTGCGGGGAAGAGCGATAGCCCGAGGTCTGTGAATTCTTTTTCGATATCTTGCGGCATCTCACCGGACAATAGCTTTGCCGCAAAAAGGGCTTGTTGAGATAATCGCTTGGCCAGCTTCTTCCAGTCCGCAGCCGACAAGACTTTGATTTTGATTGTCACATCATAGGGATCAGGACGAGAGCCCTGCACTTGGGCTGTGATCTGGCCCTTATCGATCGCGATGGAGAGCACTTGGCCCTTGCGAGCGTAGGATCGGCCTCGGTCCAACCGTGCGCCGATGTTAAAGCTCTCTAATACAGCAATCCATCGTTTGGCCCACCAGCTCTCTGCGAAAGCACCGCGTTTGGACTGTGCTTTGATTCCGCCCTTGGCTTCACGCGGACGCGAGGGCGGGAAATAATCATACCATCCCATAAAAATATCTCACTCCTCTATGGCTTCTCTTCTCAGGGTGAAGAGTTCTTTGAGCTCGGCTGTAGACAGCTCGGTCAACCAGCCCTCGCCCGTTCCGACGACTCCCGCGGCAAGCTCCTGCTTGCGCTCAATCAGCGCGTCGATCTTCTCTTCCAAAGTTCCCATGCACAAAAATTTATGAACTTGGACGTTCTTGGTTTGGCCGATGCGAAACGCACGATCGGTTGCTTGATTCTCCACCGCCGGGTTCCACCAGCGGTCAAAGTGAAAGACATGAGTAGCGCGCGTTAAGTTTAACCCAGTGCCGCCGGCTTTGAGAGACAAGATAAAGATTGGCGGTCCCTCGCTGTCGGACTGAAAACGCTCGACCATCCGGTCGCGCTGCTTCTTGGGAACTGCCCCATGCAGAAAGAGCGCTTCTCGTCCGAACGTCGTCTGCAAGTGTCTCTGAAGAATCTTGCCCATCTCGGTAAATTGCGAGAAAATCAGCGCGCGGTCTCCAATTTCTAAAACTTCTTCCAGCATCTCGGTTAATCTCGAAAGTTTTCCGGAGCGTCCAGAAATGGGAGAGTTGTCCCCTAAAAAGTGCGCCGGATGGTTGCAGACTTGCTTGAGCTTCGAGAGCGTCGCCAAGACGATGCCCTTGCGCTGGATCCCTTCTTCTTCTACCGAGTCGAGCGCTTCTTCGGCGTCTTTGACGACGGCGGCGTAGAGCGAGGCTTGCTCCTTAGTCAGCGTGCAGAAGGTTTTCATCTCCATCTTCTCGGGCAAGTCGGCGATGATCGTCTTATCAGTCTTAAGCCGTCGCAAGATGAATGGCCCTGTCAGGCGTTTCAAGCGCGTGAGAGCTTCAGGGTCACGATCTGCCTGAATGGGCACAAAGAAAGTTCTCTTGAATGCACTACGTTCGCCGAGGAAGCCGGGGTTGAGAAATTCCATGATCGACCACAAATCACCGATGTGGTTCTCCACCGGCGTGCCGGTGAGCGCGAGGCGATAGTCGGCCTTAAGCGCCTGCGCGGCCTTCGCTTGCTTGGTCTCCGGGTTCTTGATATTTTGCGCTTCATCGAGAATCACACCGGCCCAGGGAACTTCCTTGAGCACATCCAGATCCCTGAACAGAAGGGCGTAGCTGGAGATGATGAGCGCTTGCTTTTCGGCGTGCTCGCGGAAGTTACTGCCTTTGGTACGAGTGATGCCGTGGTGGACCATGACGGGCAAATCTGGAGTGAAACGAGCGGCTTCCTTCTGCCAATTGCCCACCACGGACGTAGGGCAGATCACGAGCACCGGGCGCTTCTCATTGGATTCCCAATCTCGCTGGATCAACGCGAGAGTCTCGGCGGTCTTTCCCAATCCCATATCGTCCGCCAAGCAGGCTCCCAGCCCCCAGCGCCGCAGAAAAGCCAGCCACGAGTAGCCTCGTATTTGATAGGGACGCAACGTCCCTTGAAATCTCTCGGGTGGGACAAGCTCTTGGAAAGCCGCGCGCCCGTCCAGTTGCGCCAGAAAGTCTGCGATCCAGCCCGTCGCAGTGACGCCCCCGAACGCGAGAGGACCAGTTGTTCTTTCTGCACCGAGCGCCATTTGAACAATTTCGCGCACGGTCGCTCGGTCTTTCCCTTTTTGCTCCCAGAAATCCAGAGCTGCTTGGATTTCTTCAGCGCTCACTTGCACCCACTGGCCGCGCACCTGGACCAACGACTGCTTGAGTTTTGCCAGCGCTTGGAGTTCTTCGAAAGAGAGCGTCTGGTCTCCCAGCGCGATCTGCCAGTCGAATTCAATAATCGAGTTGAGCGTGAGGCCACCCTTTGCTTGCATCGAAGGACTCTTGACTTGGGCCTGAGCTGTCAAACGTAGCTTCGTCCCTTTGCGCGTCCACCAGGCGGGCAGCAGGACTCCGAATCCTATTTGTTCCAAGGCTGAAGCTTTCTCGCTCAGAAATTCTAGAGCACCGCTGGCGTCGAGCGCATAGCCGTGGGGTGCAGAAGTCTTCAAACTGGACTCGATGTGCGGGCAGATCCTTGAGGCTTCTCCGAGCGACGAGAGCACGTATTCTCGGGAGTTGAACCCGTCACGGCGCAGGATCGAGGCTTTGGGTCCTTTCGCCTTCCAAGTCTCGCTCGCCGGGATCAACAGGCTCGGATCATCCGTCGCTTGCAGCAAATAGCGAACCTGCCAGGCATCGCGACTGGACCGTCTTGGTTTGGTTATTTTCTCGTGGTCGCCATCAGTCTCGGGCTCTTCCAGCCGGAAGCAGAGCCGGAAGGGAGTGGCTGTGGAGACGGCGATAGGGTGTTGCCACTCGCAGATTTGCTCAGACAATTGAGCCAGATCGGTCGCGTTGCCCGTCATCGTGCCATCGGGTGAGCGCAGGGCGTGCAGCCACTGGTCGTGCACGCTGTGATAAGCGAGTCGCTTTTTCTTCTTGCGCTCAAGGCCAGGCTGAGTAAGAGAAAGTAGCGCCGAAGAGCGCACGAGATGGTCGACGATCGTGCTGATAAATTCTGAGAGCATAGCGATCGCAGGGGACTCTGGAGAAGAACTATTTGAGTCAGCTAATGCGCGACAAACGGGTGGCATCGCTTGCGCGAGCTTGGCGAGCCGGTCGGCATCGGGTCCGGCAAAGACTGGCTCCCAGCGAGCATAGTAGGAATTATTTTCTTGAGTCATACTGGGAAGCAGTTGCTGTCGCGCCGCCAACGCTCCGGCGAAGCGAAGGGTAGTAGCCCAGAAGGCTATGTCTGTCCCGACGATGACTCCCGGCGCGATCGTGTGCTGGCCCATGCAGGCGCAGAGAAAATCAACGACTTCTACGGGAGATAGAGTTAGAGCCGTCACAAGCCAAGGTGCAAGCGTAGGTTTCGCGTCAGACTGTGGCGGCTCGGCGATGAGCGGGCTGGATGCAATGGGGTTGCCCTTCAGGGTGGGGAGCCGGGCGATCACATCTTCAGTGTTTTTCTTGTCGACCACTGTAAGAAGACTTTCTGCTTCTTTGAGCGCTGCCAATAACCCGTCGATTCCGGCATCATAGGGCCAGCGAGAAACCTTCGGCTTTTGCTTGTGCTGCTTGGGAAGAACAACTACTGAGGTCGCGGGCGCCTCACCCCAGAGAAAGACTCGGCGCTCATAGGTTCCCGCATGAAGAATGATCATAGACCAACTTCTCGTTCACGCAATTCTTAGTGCTTTGTTTGTCTGAGTATACTCCCTTTGGCAAACGAAGTCATGGCCCTCTAAGGTCTATTCTGGTTGTACTGATTGGCATTGCCTTCTCGCTTTGAATAGTGCTCTGTGCTGCAGCTCCAGCGACTCAATGCAGCAGCGGCTCCACTCCTGTCTTTAGTAGGGGGATGAGCAATCGTCCTAACACAGGCGCCAACATCCAGCTCAACACGATTGTTGCCAACAGCTTCAATGCTAAAAGTCCAAATCTTTGTCTGCTGAGTGCGTCTGCCGCTGCAGCCACTTGTCGCATTTTTTGCAAATAAGCCTGCCATCGCTCCGGCTTGTTTCGGAACTCCTCGATCTGTTTTAAAGACTGTCGCAGGTGCGTAATTGATGTCAGCAGCGCCAAGAGGATGACGGTAACGATCGCCTGTGGGGAACCAGATGAGCCCGTGACGGCTTGTTCGAACTGATAATAGAAATCGAAGGCCACATAGAAGAGGCCAGCCACTGCCCACCCCAACCAGGATTGCGCCAGGGCGCGGGCGAGTGAACTTCGCAAGGTGCGAGCCTCTGCTGAGGGGAGCAACGCAAGAGCTGCGGCCTGACAGGGTTTTTCTTGATCCCATCGTACAAAGCATAGCTCAGCGGGCAAGAAGAGAATCAGAGCCAGTCCATACAAGAACTCAGTCCATGGGCGATTTGAGGCTTCCACGATATCCACCACTACCCCGAAAACGAAGAATGCGATCAGCGCCCAATTAATCCTTTCCTGGACAAAGCGCTTGGCCAGGGCGCTGGTGTCTAGGTATACCTTCGCCATCGGCCTTCCCTGATTTCTCGAATCACTCGGGAGGTTAAGGTTTTCTTAATGATGGGCCTGGGACTGTCTTCAGAGTCCAGCTCAAGCCTGTATCGGGAGGCAAAATCCTGGATGGCTTGACCATCCTGTACCTTGTAGCTGTCGATGGACTTCAACATCTGCTCAAGCCACCTGAACTGTGTTTTCATTGCCATGACCATCCCTTTCAATCATTGGGAGTATAGATATAAATAACTCAAGTTGCTACCAAAGAGGTGCAAAGGAAGCAAGTTCCTCCGGGAAGTCGATAGAATTTTTCTGAGCGAGAAACTTTCTATCGAACCGGAGGAACCAATGCCCTATTGTATCATAGCCATCTACTGTGTGTGCGAT
>JACOSB010000119.1 GCA_016179105.1 Candidatus Acetothermia bacterium | reverse complement strand
CATATTCTCTGTGCCTTCTTGGCTTTTCTTAAGCTAGAATGGCAACGCCTCCAGACCGCCGTTTCTTGGTATGACTACAAATGGTCCATTGCTAGGCGGGCGGTTACTGCCTATTTATGCTGAAACGCGAAAGTCCTGAAGGAGTTGAAATCTTATGGAGACAGCCACTCTTCATTTATGCACTGAATGCGGGCTAGAAAGCGATCAACCGGTCTGGCATTGCGCGGTCTGTCATGCCCATTGGCCCATGACCGTAGAGATATGCGAACAGTGCCATGAGGGACACTGCCCGCAACGCGACGGCGCTCCTATTGAAAGTGATTTCTCGGAAGCCCTCGTCCTGAGCGAGCCAACGGGAAACAGCCCTAAAATCGGGGGTATTTCCGATAGCTCCCCGAACGAGCCGCCAACGGAGTTCGTCGTAAAGGACGGCTACGTGCTTCCCGCGACGCCGAAGAGCTTGGAGCAGTCTGCCAAGAAAGAAGAGGCCCCGGTAGGCAGCCCTAGCGGGGCTCAGGCTTTGGGAGTCCATCCGATCGCATTAGTCATTCCGGCGATGAGCGATGAAGAGTATGGGTCGCTCCTTCAGGACATCCGAGAGCAGGGGCTCAAGGAGCCGATCTGGGTGTATCAGGGCCAGATCATTGACGGGCGGCACCGCTACCGGGCGTGTCTGGAAGTGGGGATTGAACCCGCGACCCGCGAATGGGACGGTCAGGGCTCGCTCGTGAGCTTCATCCTGAGCCTGAACCTGCGTCGTCGGCACCTCAGTAGTGGGCAAAAGGCGGCCCTTGCTACAGAGGTTTTACCCCACCTAGAAGCAGAGGCGGCAGAGAGAAAGCGACTGTCGTTGGAGACCCAAGATCGGGAACCGTCGGGACGCTTCTCTCAAAATGAAGAAAATGAGAATAGATCAGCATTTTATCCGTGGACGGGAAAATTTCCGGGAACGGTGAGTGAAGGCTCAGAACAAGCGGGAGAAGCCCGCGAACGGGCAGCCCGGTTGGTTGACACTAACCCGCGTTATGTGTCGGAGGCAAAGCGTGTCCAAGAGAAAGCCCCGGAAATTTTCGAGAAGGTCAAGCAAGGGGAAATCAACTTGCCGGAGGCGAAGCGTCAAGCGGGGTTACTCTCACCATCTAACCTCAAGAAGTTTGCCGTGCCGGACCTGTGGGTAAGAGAACACAAAGAGTTCTTGAAACTTCTCGATGAGCACAAACTGGAAACGCCCTTGATCGTGAATGAAGTCAGTGAATACCTGAAAGCGAAAGGAGTTGATCTGTGATGTCTCCTACGGTGAGCCCCAGGGCAAATCGCATCAAACAGAACGCGCCACTATTGACAGCAATCGGGGTTGTCCTCATCGCGCTCTTCGCCGTCTTCGGACTCAAGCTGGGCCTCTTCCACGGGACGCCGAGATACACGAGCATCGTTGGGACGTGGGCTGGCGTCGCGCATACGCCCGATTCCCATGAATTGCTCATCTCCATCACTAAAACAGTAGTCGATAGACACTACAGCGTGCAGCATGGGGTCTATGAGGACGAGCAGGTATTGAAGGGCGATCTCTGGCTATCCGGCTACTCTAGGTGGGATCTGGATGGCGTTCTGAGGCCGGGCCGCGAGGCTTTTATTCGATTAGGAGATCGTCAGATCGTAGCAACTTTTGACGAGGGCTTCACGAGGACTGAGATGTGCATGGTCTATCGCTGGTTGACCTATGACCAGAAAGTCCCGGTGGGCGATTGCCGGCTTAAGAGAGAAAGGGACTAGCCATACCTTACTCCAAGAACGACGAAACGAGGTCATGCTATGACGATGGCGCCGGAAATTCAGACGCTGCTGGACCGAGTGCAAGCGGGCGAAGAACTGCACCAGTCTGACCGAATCGAAGCGTTAGAGTATTTGGAGCGAACGGAATCGCTGAACGCGACGCAGTTGGCCGCGATGCTGGGCGTGACGACCCGACAGATCGCCCGCGACCGGGCGAGACTCCGAGCGCGTTACCAACAAGCGCTCAAAGATTTAGATTTGATCGGCGAGCTTCACCGTCAGTGGTGCATCACGCTGGAGCGCATGGATCGAGCGATCAACTCAGGTGACCACCCGACGGTGAAGAGCCTCAGCTTGCGATGGGGTGTTTGCGAGTCATTTGCAAAAATAGGGGTGAATTTCCAGATGGATGAATTGGCTCAGTTGATCGAACGAGTGAAAGCGAAGGAGGCAACCAATGGTCACGCTAGTCTCACCGGCAACGATCCAGAGACGATTGAGCGAATTGACGCGTCGGCTTGAGTCTACCGGCTCGCCCTCGGAGTCAGCGCTAACGCCGCTCTCGTTGGCCGCGTTCTTGAGCGAAGAGTTTTTGCCAGCGGTCTTGGCGGTCGAGGGCGGCGAACTGGCTCCGGCCCCGCACTTAAATGGCTGGGCCGGGCTGATCGAGCGTCACCGCTTCGTCGCGCTGGTCAGTTTTCGGGGCTCGTTGAAGTCAACGCTCTGCAAGTCCGTGATCGCACATGCGCTGCGATCTCACATGCGCGGCGCATTCGACTGCGTTTATTTTTCAGCGACGTGGGGCCTCGCCGCATGGCACACCCGCCGACTGAAAGACTACTTGGCGGACCTCGCGGAGCGTTGGGGCTGGAGTGACCGAACGACGGGAGAGAGCGTGCTGCGTTATGAGAAGCCGGGCGCGAGTTTCGTCTGCGAACCGGCGGGCTTGGACCAGGGTGCACGAGGGAAGCGGGCGGATCTCTTGATCCTAGATGACGTGAGCGATCCGAAAAAAATGGCTTCGATGGCCGACATAGATCGTGCGTTGGCGAGTTTGCAACGTCGCCTGATCCCTACCCTAAAGTCGAAGACATCGCGCATCGTCGTAGCGGCGACACCGATCATCGAAAACGACATCGTGGGTTGGATCGAGAAAAACCCGGAGTTTGTGACCGTTCGGCTGCCCGCGATCCTGGTGAATGGGGAAGCGGCATGGCCGGAGAAGTTTCCCCTCGCAGAGCTAGAACGAATCAAGAGACTGATCGGGTCGAAGGCGTTTCAAGCGGAATTTCTCTTGCAAGCTGGTGGGCTCCTTGATAGCTTTATTCCCTACGACGTGTTGAGCCGCGCGATCGCGCAAATTCAAGTCCAAGAGGTGAGACTATGAGCATTCAGAAAATGATCGTCTGGGAGCATCATCCTTTAGCTCAGCAGCCGACTCTATTTCAACAGCTGCCCGCCGTGGGTGGGTTTGATCTGGGTCGCTGGCGACATCCTTCTCATTGCGCGATCTTGTTACCAGAAAATGAGCGGCCTCGCTGCCAGCGGTTCATCCAAATTGCCTCGATTTGGCTCGACCAAGAACCCTACCTGAAACAAATTCAGACGCTAGACGATCTCAACCTTCCCTTTAGAGACGGCGTCATTTTTTTGGATAACACCCGCGACGAACTGACAGCGTTAAGAGAAATTGGCCAGCTACCCTCGGATTTCCGTCTCATACAGATCACCGCCGAGAACAAATTCAGAATGGCCCACCGGCTCTTGCTCGCGCTCGAAGAGGGCCGGCTGGTGCTCTTGCCGGATGAGCGTCAGAAGAAGAGCCTGTTGCAGGTCAACATGCTGCTCAGGTCCGATGAGAACGCCGAGGTTGGGCACGGCGAGGCGCTTACCTCGCTTATGTTAGCTTTAGAAGCAGCGGCGCACAGCGGATGGTCCTCGCTCGATCTGCTTCGTCAGCTTCGACATCGACAGCGCTTTGCTTACCACAACGATCGCGGGTCGATGGAGTAGGCAAAAAGCACGAAGAGGTAAACTGAATCTAGGCGGACACAGCCCGCTACTGTCCAAGTCCTCTAGGCCCAACCAAACCGCCGGTAGACCTGTGTCCGCTTTAAGTTCCCAAGAGTCGGTCTACAGGCGATGCTTTGGCGTGCGCTTCTCTGGCTCTGAGAGCAGTGCCCGCCACGGGTCATGCCATCCCCTTGACAAATGGAAATTTCCAGTGTATGATCACCAGTGTATCAACAGTAGATTCAGGAGCGCTCTTAATGGTTAGAGATAAGTTAATTGTCTTGAGAGTCGAGTCCGAAACAAAGGAACGGATCGAACAAGTAGCTCAACAGAGAGGAGAAAGTGTCACGACGTTCGTCCTTGAGGCAGTAGATAACGCTGTCTGCAAGGCGGAAAGGCAACCTATTTCACCCACTAATTTTTTTCGTGGTGTGCCTAGATTTTTCCAGGCGCTGTGTGAGGAAGCAAAAAGAGGAGGCACTAGCGGCTACAAAGACGCTGGGTGGCACCTTGGATTACACGTGTCTGGCCTTGTTGAGGCCGAGGATGACGATGAGAGGGAGAAGAAACTAACGCAACTTCGAGATTTGCTGGATGATGAAGATTGGGATGGACTAGAAGCGTGGTTTGTTCGAGAGTTCCCGAAGTGCATGGCACTTGTTCCCAAGCGCCGTCGGCAACAATTCTTGCAAGGCGTCGATGCTGTTGATCAAGAACGAGATCCGATCTATTAGGAGGTAAACATCATGACCAAAAGCGAAGTTGTCGCAGCCATCGATAAGCGAAGAGGTCCCATTGTCGCCAACCGTATCGCTCGGTCGCAGCAGTTGAGTGCATTGCCAGACGACGCTGAGATCTCACCCGAGAGTGTTCGAGAGTGGGTATCTAGCCGGCCACAAACGTTCAGACTTAATATGCCGCATCCACTTAGCGATAGCAATCTACAATTGGTCTGGTCGATTGTGCGCAAGGGTAAGTGATAGGCAGACTAAAGCTCAACCACCCTCCAATAACCGATCCACCGGGCTCGCCTTCGCGTGCGCTTCTCGCAGCGCAGTGCCCGCCATGTGCACGTAGACCATCGTCGTGCTGATGTCGGAGTGGCCGAGTAAGCGCTGCAAGCTGAACGGATCTCCGCCGTAACGGATGAAAAGCGTTGCTCTCGTGTGGCGCAAGGTATGCGGCGAGCAGCGAACACCTTCTATCTTAGCTTTCTCTGCCAAGCGCTCGATGATCCGGGGACGTTGCGCGGATCGAGCTTATAGCCGCCACGGGTGACAAACAGCCGCTCCTCTCCGATATGATGACCGCGAACATGCAGCCACTCTTGCATGGCTTTAGTCAGGCGTTTTCCCATGAAGACGATCCGCTCCTTGTCGCCCTTGCCGTGTTTCACTCGGATCGAGCGGGCAGATAGGCTCATGTCAGGTAGCTCTAGGTTGATAAGCTCCGAGAGCCGAAGCATACCGTCTAAGAAGGTAAGCAGCATAGCCCAGTTGCGTTTGCCTGTCCACGTAGCGCGGTCAACGGCTCTGAAGCAAGGCGCGCACCTGTAGTTCAGATAGCACGTAAGGATACTGGCGGGGCACCCGAAGCTGCTTCACCTGCCTCAAGGGGCTTTCGGTCAGATGACCCTCTTGAACAAGCCAGCTAAAAAAAGAATGGAGCGCTCGAAGCCGGATATTGATCGTGACTTTCGAGTAGCCTTCATCTAGCCTCTTTGCTATCCAACTTCTGAACACCCCAGTTGTCAGCAATGCCAGTGGCTGTTCAACGCTGCCCAAAAATTCTAGCAAGTCTCTGTAGGCTTGCCGGTAGGTTGCCAGCGTCCTGGGCGAACGTCCCTCAACTCTGGCATAGAGAGTAAACGCCTCGAATCCATCTGCGAGTGTCTGTAGCGTTTGGATGTGGGCCATGAAAGACCTTAGAACTCCCCCATTTTTAGGTCAGTTCAAGGTCTTTGCCCGGCTGGGGTTGAAACAGCGAGCTTGCGGCTTGCTATCAGCGTTAATAGCTGGTAGACTTCTTCACGATATGCGCCCGTAGCTCAGTGGATTAGAGCGTCGGCCTCCGGAGCCGAAGGTCGCTGGTTCAAGTCCAGCCGGGCGTACCAGGCTTCGCCTGGACCATTCATTTCTTGTTGAACCGCCAAGAGCACAAAGAATTCTTTTGTCTTTCTTGGCGCCTTGGCAGTTAATCTCTCAAAGTTTTTTTAGGAATTTTTCAGATTCGGCTTCGTAGGTCTGGAATGGGTCTTCAAAGACGAGCACTTGCTTCGGCTCTACGTACACTCCATCCCACTCGACGACATAGTCTTCGATGCGCTTCTCTTTGAGCCCCTGCACGACGCGAGCGCGCCCCTTGGCCCGCGTGTTCGCCGGCGGCGTTCGCAGCGCTCTTTCGATCATCGCCTCATCCGTGAGCCGACGCATTCCTTCGAGCGAATAGAACAGCCCCTTAGCTGGGTCGATGTTGTGATACTCTAAGTCAAGACTATGTATTGCCTCGTCATTCCAATCGAGGTTTTCGGATTGTGCGAAGAGAGAGAACATCTCATACTTCGCAACCCAATCCAACCGATCGCTCAAGCTCTTGGGATCGCGTTCAAGCGTGTCAAGCACTTCCTGCCACGCTTTTAGAATCTGATCCGTCTCTTCGTCGCGATGGGAAAAGTGCTTCTGCGCGGCTTGCAGATAAGCGCGCTGAATTTCGAGTGCGGAAGTTTTTTTTCCGTCGCGCCTTCTCACTGGCCAGCGCCAGGTGAAGTCTCGCGAGACCTCTTTGAGCGCGTGAATGGGGTCTTCCAGCTCGACGCCCGCCGGGGCAAGGTTCGCTTCGAGTAAGTCTAGCACGAGCACCGTCGTTCCCATTTTCAGGAAAGTGGTGTACTCAGAAGGATTCGCTTCGCCAAATAAGATGTGCAAGCGCGGACTGCGCGAAAGTTCGTGCGATTGATCCCATTTGGGATTAATCAAGGCACGGCTAAAACGCACGCGGCCCGAGACGACGTGCAGAATATGATCGGCTCTCTGAGAAAGTTGAAAATTAATCGTAGGATCGGGCTCGACACCGTAGACTCGGTCAACGAAAACATAGTCAGCCGTGTTGCGACCGATCTGTCGGATGGCTCGATCAGGGTCAGCAGTGAGGCGATGGCCCCCAACCCGTCCGGCTCCCGCGAAGATTTGTCGCGTAACCAAAAACGGGATGAGCAGTGTGACCGAGCTACGTAACGACCACGAGTCGGGGTTGACTGAATAATTTTCGTGACAGCCGAACGTATGCCCGCCGAAGTGGTCGACGCTGTTGTTGTGAAAACTCACGCGTTCGGACCAACCGAGCTCATCGATGACGCTCTGGATTAAACGGTGGCCGGCCTTGTCGTAGGCGATCAGGTCTCGCAAAGAACGGCACTCGGGGGTAGCGAATTCGAGGTGGCTGCCGACGGCGTCGACGTACAGACGCCCGCCGTTGACTAAAAAACCGCCGGACTCAGCGGGCTCAAAATACATATCGCGCGTGTGTTGGTCGAGCAGGCCCCAACGACCATTCTTGAAGGCCGCTTCTTTAATGCGGTTGACGACGTCTTCGGGAGAGCCCAAGCTGGGGTCTCGCACGAGGCAGCCAAACTCTGTCTCCAGGCCGACGATACGATTGAGCATGCGCGTTAGAGCCGAGGCATATAGCGATTGATCTCTTCTTTATCTAGAAGACGGAAGCGCCGTTCGCGGTGAGTGTCTCGTTCGAGTAACGCAGCCTCGACGTTCGCGGATTCTAGCGTTTCTCGGAGGAGTGTCTTTCGCTCGGACTCAGAGCCGCCGAGATTGGATTTGTCTTCGCCCTCTGAGCCGTGACGCATCTGCCAGCGGCCGGCAACCCAGGCTTGAAGCGCACCCTTGAAGGCGTTTTCCGGCGAAGTTGCAGTGTCTAACTCTGAAAGAATTTTTTCCATGGCTTGATGAGCTTGATCAGTGCCGGCAACCGCCGCATAATTTTTTACGAGCGAGAATTCTCCATCAAAATCCAGTGTGTAAAATAAGTCGTCTTCGGGTCTATCTTCAACTTGGGCAAAGAGCCCTCTCAAAACTAATGGAATCTTCGTCGGATCGCTGAACGCCCGTTTGAGCACAGGGCTGATCGCGAGGCCGACGACTCGCTGAATCGAGACATCTTCGGTGCTGCGTTGGAACCCTTCGGAATGAGTAAAGTCCACCAAAACTTGCCGAACTGCTTCTAGATCAGATTGCTGGCCTAATCCCGAAAATGCCAATCGGTCATAGACCTCAAAAATCTTGCGCTGATTGCGGCGCACAGTTAGTAACAAAATTCCTTCCTGGCAACTCACAGCGACCACGGGGCTTCCCTGACGCAGTCGATCTTCGACGTAGTCTGCTTTTTGCTGGAGCACCTGCTGCCAGTCGTAGGGTGTGTAAGCCATGAGAATTTTCTCTTTCTCTAAATTCTAACGTTCACGCATGAGCTCTTTTCGAATGGCTTTGAGCTCTTCTTCGGGGACATCGACTACACCTTGAGCGGTGACGGTTTTTGCGATGGGCAAAACTTTGCTAAGTCCCCCAGTTGCGGTGTCGAGCGAGGCCGCGATGTCCAGCAACAAGAGACTCTCCCGAAGAGACTCTTGAAGCGTCATCTCGCGGAAGGGACCTTTGGTGCGGACAATGTACTCAAACGAGCCACGGATACGTTCCGAGCCGGAGCCGGCGGAACCAAACTCTCTGCTTTCAAACCGCGCACCGAGCATATCGTAGAAAAAGATGCGACCTTCTTTTTTCTTGGAATCGTAGGCGCTGACGATGGGAAGAAAGCCGCCGATGCCCTGGAGCGCGCCCGGCACGCTCTGGCGCAGCACGCGAGAGACTTCGCTGAGTTTACCCTCCAGGCTCATGTCTTGGAGTTGGCTACGGGCGTAGTATTTGAACGAGTGTCTCAAGAAGCGAACGGCTTCTGAGGCTGCCGCGTAAGACCCTGCGATCGCGATGAGCGTCTCGTCATCGAGAGACAGAATCTTTTCAGCTTCTTCGTACATGATGTAGTTGCTGGCGGTGGCGCGCCGATCAGCAATGTCCAGGACGCCGTCGCGGAATTTGACGGCGATCACAGTCGTACCGTGAACGCCAATGGACTCTTGGGATTTCACGGGCATAGCAGGACTGACCAGACTTTCAGAGTTGGGAAAAGGAATCTCGTGCTGGCGCAGCAAATCCCAAAAATCTACGGCGGAATGATTGAGCTCTTCGGGCATATTATACTGTTTTGCCTTCCTTAGGTTCGATCATGTTCGTTTCAGATCAGCTTTTTGCCATTTATGAAAATATCATCGATGCAAAACCGTATCACTCTCCGCTGCGCTGGCGATAGCGTCGCGCGGCCCGTGGGTCCACACGACGCATCCTCTCCAAAAGTTTATCGGTGTTCGGTCGATTCACATCGGGAGTCCGCGGACCTCCCTCGCCGCCATCGTCCGGTTTGCCCCACGGTTCTGCGGGCTTTATGACGCGATCTGGCATACAGCTCTCCTTTCTCCCTTTTCCTTCCTCCATTTTTATTTCTGTACTATTTTACGAACTAATTCAGCGAGCGTCGAGCTCTCATTGATTTCTCGATATAAGTCTTTTACGCGGCCGTCAAACGCGTTGCGCAAATTGATTTCTACAATTTTATCTTCGTGGTTCAGCCAGATTCGACCCCAGTTGAGCGCTTCGATGAATTTCCCGAATTTTCGCACGCACTCGCCGCGGAGGCACGCTCGTGTATCGCTCGGAGCGTGCTCCGTCGCGTCTCGAACCTTTTGGTCTGTCACAAATCGACGCATGGCTCCCTGTTGTTCGAGCGCATAGTACAGTCCGCGCTCAGGGTCAATGTTATGATACTCTAAGTCTAAACTAAAGAGAGCTTCGTCCTGCCAGCTCAAGTTTTCAGACTCTATGAAAGACTCTAGCAATTGACGTTTGGCCGCCCAGTCAACTCGATCGGCCAATCGTGACGAATCTGTCTCTAGATCGTTCAGAACCGTTTCCCATTCTTTCAAGATCCACTTGGTTTCGTCATCTCTCTCCACAAAACGTTCTTGAGCAGCCTTGAGATATGTTCGTTGAATCTCGATCGCGCCCATCGTTCGTCCGTCGTCTAACTCGACCAGCCAAGGGCCAGAGAGATGACGCGAGACCTCTTTGATCGCCCGCACCGGATCACGCAGCACGATCGTGGGCAAAAAACCTTGCTCGAAGGCGGATAAGACCAATGAGGTCGTGCCGACTTTGAGCGCCGTCGCATACTCCGACATATTCGCGTCGCCCATGATCACATGGAGTCTTCGATACATTCTTGGATCTGTGTGAGGCTCGTCGCGGGCATTGATGAGAGGACGCCGATGGAGTGTATCCACGCTACAAATCTCAGTAAAAAAGTCGGCGCGCTGGGAGAGCTGGAATGGAACACCCTGGACGCGTGAATCTTCGCAGCCAACTTTGCCCGCGCCGGCAAAGAGCGGGCGCGTGACGAAGAATGGAAGAAGCGCTGTGATCAGCCAATCAAACGGAAGGTCGCGGCGCACCAGATAATTCTCATGCGTGCCGTAGCTCATCCCGTGAAAATCCGTATTATTTTTATAGATCGAAATCTCTCTGTGGGCTTGACGGGCACGCGTTTGTGCACAAGCCCAGACGATGCGCTCGCCGGCTTTATCGTGAGCAACTAAGTCAGCGAGCGTGCGGCACTCCGGTGTGCTGTACTCCGGGTGGGCATGGTCGTGATAAAGCCGCGCGCCATTGGTAAGTATGTGATCGACATGGTCCTCGCGCGCCGAAAGATGTTTTCCCGTGGGTTTTTCGTACTTGATATCTTCGGGGTTAAAAGTTAATTGCGTAGCGCGAAAGCCGCGTGCGTCTTTGAGCGGGTCTTCGTCACGGTAGTCCCATCGCTTGGCACAAGGTCCAGAAAAGCTCTGGACGACTGCGCGGGCTTCGTCGGCGAGATCCGAAACATCTACGCCCTCAACGTATAAACCATATTCGGTTTCAAGACCTAAGAGACGGTGCATTCTTCACCACAACCGCAGAGGTTCGCGAACCGCCCCTATGGCATCATCCGTACTCATAGTTACACCACTGAATCGATACGGCGCTGCGACTCGCCTTGGCGCGCCGGCTTGATCTCGACCACGTTTTCAGGCTCGTAGTCGAGCAGTTTTAGCCAATCTTCCAGATGATCTGTCTTGGGGAAGATCTCGTTTTCCTTGAACTCATCGCGAATCGCTTGGCGCATATCATCGAGGTTGACGCCCTCGTCTTCGCGGCTCTTTTCGATCGCGCGGCGGATCGCAAAGTCCTTCGCCCGCTCGACGGCAGACATTAAAAGAGCGCCGCTCAGTAAGTCACTCCAATAGAGCGTCTCGCGTCGGCTGCTCTGGAGCTGTACTTCCAAGAAAGCCGTCTCACGATTCTTCTCAAAGAGATACTTGATCGATTCATCAACGAGTGCTTGGCGTGCTTTCTCAAGATCGCCTTGCTCTTTGACCCAGACTGGGCTTAAGGGGACATCTTTGTTCAGATAGATATGGAAGATTTCCGTAGAAGCTTTTCTGTCGGGCCGGTTCACTTTGACCTTGCGATCGATGCGCTCAGGTCTCAGAATGGCTGGGTCAATATAATCGGGTCTGTTCGAGGTTAACAAGACGACGACGTTTTCGAGCGCGATCAGGCCATCCATCTCCGCAGCAAACTGGGGAACAACGGTGTTGGCGATGTTGAGAAAACGCCCGGAGCTACGCACGCGCAAGAGCGCGTCGGCTTCATCAATGAAGATAAAGACGAGATAGCCTTCTTTGGCGCGCTCGCGGGCAGCAGCAAATATTTCTCGCACCATCCGCTCGGTCTCGCCGAGCCACATGTTGAGCAGACGTGGCCCGTTGATGTACATAAAATACTCGTGCACGTCTTTGCCCAGCTTGTCGGCATACGATCGAGTTAAATTATACGCGGTCGCTTTGCCGATCAGAGTCTTGCCGCAGCCGGGCGGGCCGTAGAGCAAGATGCCCTTGAGCGATTTCTTGCCAAATTTTTTGTAAAGCTCTGGGTAGAGCAACGGGCGCTCGATCGTATCTCGGATAATTCGGATCGCTTCTTCTTGGCCGCCGATCTTGCTCCAGGGGATTTGGGGAATTTTCTCCAGATAAAAATCTTTGGTCTGCTGTTTCTGAAAGTGCTCGATCGCTACGCGCATCGAGGGTTCAAGCCGCACTTCATCGCCTGGTTTTAATAGAGTCTTGGCCAAGTCGGTCGAACGGAGAATAATGCGACTCTGAAGTCCTTGGCCGTCGAGCGCGACGCGCAAGCGTTCATCGGCCAAGGTCTCAGCGATTTTTAAGACGGAGCCCTCAGGGTGATAGCCCAAGTCACCGATGATCGCATAGGCTTCGTTGATCTTGACGCGCGTGCCGACTCGGAGTGAGCGCCAGTCTAGTTTGGGGTCAATGTTGGTGTAAAACTCGCTATCGCCGAGGGCGACATAGGCGATGCCTTCTTGGGGTGAGCCCAAGTAGGTGCCAATGCGATTTGCAGGCGCTGTTAATTTTGCATAGACCTGATCGAATTGAGCGATGGCGGCTCGCGCTTCTTGCATTTGCCGTTCATCGACTACTAACTGATGTTGGAGCAGCTCCAATATATCTCGGCGTGGATCGTTCTGAGAGGTTCGCTTCAAAACTTCATCGAGAATGGCTAAGGCACGCAGTTGCGTCTCAGCCGAAGGGAGTTGAATCTTTTTTGGCTCTTCACGGTTGTCGTCGCGCGCGTTTCGCTTGTCGCGCTCTTTAGGTTTGTCTGCCACTCGAGGTCACCCCTTGCGTTAACTACAGGCAGCACAGCATTAGCATGGCAATTACAATGTTCCACGATAACGCGCCGGTGCAGCGAACGCAAGTCAGTGTACCAACAGAAAATCTAATGCTGACAAAAAAAGCCTCCTAATCCCGAGAAGTTAGAAGGCTACCCCAGCTTGATCAAGAAAAGAAAATCCTGCAAGACCGTGAAGACCGCCAGAGTAACGCTCCAGCGGCCTTCTCTCAGCTCACGCTAAAATCGACCACGACCATGACCGCCGTGATACCCGCCGTAGCCACGAGCCCCACTGGACCTGGCACGGCCGCGATTGCATTCCTTGCAATACACCGGCCGATTGCCGCCCGAGGGTTGGAACGGCAACTCCTTAATCTCAACGCTGCAAGTAGCGCATTTAAGGTTCATGCTACTCACATCATACATCTGGCGATTGGGAAAGCTCATCTCTGTCACCCCCTGATAAAGTATAGGAAATTTTATTCGTTGACCGTTCTGGATGGCAGATTGGCCGGCGAGTGAAACGTCCTTGATTCTAAGTATAGCAGATTCTTCGTCAGATACAACGTAATTGATCGTTGATCGCTTTTCACAGGCTGAATTGGTATTATGGATGGCAGCCCTTTAAACACGGCTCCTCCAACCCACCCGGATGGGTCCTTGCTTAAACCGCTAGTTCTCAACAGAGAGGAGTGTCTCTATGACCTCCAGCAGACGCCAAATGTTCGATGTCAGTCACTTGGATATCAAATGTGGCGATTGTGGCAAGCAGATCCAGGAGTTGCCCCTCCAGACTTCGATGGATCGGCCCATCTACTGCCGTGATTGTGATGCCAACAACCGCGCAGCGGGTCCCCGCAGCGGGAGTGGATTCCGGGGGTCTCGCTTCTAAAGCAAGCGATTGTGTCACGCGTCGTCGGTTGCTGCTGAGAGAAAAGGGAAATACCATGCGAGAGATAAAAGGCATAGCTAGGTTACCAAGAGGACACGTGCGGAAATATCCGGTAAGCGTTCTACTGGAGCGCTATCGCAGGGGTGAGCTCTCCGTTGGGGATGTAGCGCGAGCGCTCAAAATCAGCTTATTGCACGCCAAGCGCATCATCAACCAAGCGCAGGATGGTTCTAACTGCTCTACTCCGACAGATCAACCGAAACCGTAAATGCTGAGTCAAGTAGAACGCGACGATTGTCGAAGCGGAAGTGAATTCTGGGGATCTTGCTTCTAAGACAAGCGATTTGTCGGTAGTCTGGGAAGACGAGAGTACCGTATTAGTTAGAAGGAGACATACACATGTACCTGCCCATGTTCCTAGAGAGCATTCGCCGAATCCAAGAGGGTATCAAAACGACCACACTCCGGCCGCTCAAGAATAACTACACCGTGGGGGCAATTCTCACCTTGGAAGGCACCAACATCCGCATCCAGATCACAGACCGACAACAGATCACTGTGCCGGATGGCCTGACTCCCACCATTGCCCATGGCGAGGGGTATGGGAGTGTGCAAGAGATGGTAGACTTCCTCCGCAAGCGGCGATGGGGGAGGCCGATACCCAACAAACCGATGATCCACTGGCTCTATACATTCGCTCTGGTTGCAGCGGCTCCCCCTCACTACGAAGCACCCTGAGCTACCAAGGACATTGCCCGCACGGTCGTTGATCGCTTCAGCCGTGAATGCGTTCGCACAGAAGCAGGGCAAAGCTCTCCCTATCGAGCAGTAACGGATGCGTTAGATCGGTCGATCTCAAGCCAAGGCAAATTGGAGTCAACCCTATCCATAGTGGGATAGAATTTACGTACGGCCATTTTGACCGTTGGGTCTCCAGATGGGATAGAGATGGATTTCATCGCGCCCGGCGTCCGAATAAACTCCCTTCTTGTGAATTGAAGGGCAACGTGCAGGAAGGATCGTGAATTAAAAGCTGTCTATGAGAATCAGGGAAGATCGGGTAGAGCAATTAGTACTTTTGCTATACGATATAGAAGGGTATACAAGCTATTGTGATTTCCACACCAGCAGAAGAGAGTTTAAATCTGTTATTGATCTCACAAAAATGGTAGTAAACGGCTGCAACGGCATCATCACAGATTTTGGAGGCCGTCCCTATAACTTCACCGGTGACGGATACCTTTCGGCTTTTCCGCAATCACATAGTGAGGCAGCTCTTGACGCCGCTTTAGAAATTCAAAGGCTGTCAAAGGAGCTAAAAGGAAAGGAGAATTTCCCTAAGAAAGACCTATATTTGAGGGCTGCTTTGCATAAAGGAGAGTGCCCTTTGGTAAAATTCGACGGCAACGAAAATTACACGCCCATAGGGAGAACACCTTCCAAATTGGAAAGAATAGAAGGATGCGCAAGACCTGGGGAGATATTTGCCAGCGAGTCTGTGATCGAGCCAGTAAAGGGCAAATACCATCTTGAAAAGATAATAGGTTTATATTTGAAAAGTATTACCAACCAGAACCTTATTTACAAGGTTCACGGGAAGAAAGGTTAGCAATACTAGGAGGCCACTTCACCAGGGCTCACTTGGGGAGCGCAAATAAGACGATCGCGATGATCGCAGCGACGACCACAAGTCCCACGATGACTAAAACAGTGAAGTCCCCGCCGCCTCCACTGGGTTGAGGCTGGGGCGTTTCACTCGCAGGAGGAGTCGTTCCTGGACTGCTTGGAGTGACCGCGAGAGCCGAGAGACTGCTCTCTGCCAGACGATAGGTGACCCGCACGAGGCTCGGCGTGTCTTGCACGTTCAAGACTGCGCCGACCTGCACTCGGCCCGCTTTGGCGACGTCGCTCACGCCGAACAATTCTCCCAAGCTCACTTTGAGCGATTGCGTCTGGCCGGGGAGGGGACTCAGGCCTCCCAGGATGGTGTTGACCGTGTAGACTCTCGCTGAGTTCAAGCGCACGAAGGATTTATCATACAAGTCAAACTGCAAGTATGATTCGACCTTTGCAGAGGATGTTTGCGTTGCAGACATGGGGAAGCGATCGACGCTCACTTCGAACTTAAACTGTGCGTCTTGTCCGGCCAACGGTTGATCGAGCATCGCCAGATGCACTTGGCGCGGCTCGCTCGTCTCGAGCGTCACTAAATTTGTGCCGCGCGTTCCGCCTTGGCACGCGGGGAAGGTCGAGAGAGAACTGGGACAAGGTTCGCTCGGCTTGACTTGCACCGGCAAGACGGTATCTTCGGTCTCGCCGTCAAAGAACCGAACCATCAAGTGGACTAGGAAATTTCCTGAGAAGAGGTAAGCGTGCCCGGCGCGTTCGCCCGTCGCGATGGGCGAGCCGTCGCCAAAATCCCATTCGTACAGAAGCCCGTGCGAGCGCGACGCGTCGAAGATGACATTGTCGTAGGCTTTGGGGGCCGCGTTGAACGTGAAATAGGCTTTGCCACGAATCGATTTATCGAGTGGCAGCATGACGCAGACCTCTTGAGCTTCGGGGCCGGTCACGCGTACGGGGAGAGTTTTGGTGCGATAGCCCACAGCCTCAGCACGAACGCGATGGTCGTTGCGTAAGACAGTGATAGGAGCAAAAGCCGTGAACGGAGTCTTGTCGTCATCGAGATAGACGAGCGCGTCGCGGACCTCGGAACCGGCTTTGCAATCTCCCTCGACGGCGCGCACGGTCACTTGAGTGAAGGAGTTGGCGCTCACGGGAGCGGCCGGAGCGGTCTGGTAGTGCGTCCAACTCGCTCCCCATTCGCCGCTCGCGAGCTGGCGTTGAGCAATTTTAGCTAGGACCAGTTTTCTCGCTGCCAGAGGAGTGGCTGGGAAGGGTTCGGAAGAATCTTTGGCCAATTTTAAGGGCAAAGGCGAGGCGACAATCTGCAAAAAATGTGTGCCCTCTGCTTTGGGTAGATCGAAGGGTTGCGAGAGCGGATGGGGACCTGCTGGGAAAAAGCTATCTTGTTGGGGCGAGCCGGGCAAAAGAAGTTGCACATTGCCAGAGGCATCGACTTGCCAAATATAAACATAGCCCGGCTTATTGACCGAGAAAGTGACAAAGTCGCGGGCCGATTCGCCGATGCGATACATCGTTCGCCCGGTCCAGATCGCCGGCTGAAGCAGCGCGCTCGCTGGCGTGGAGGAGATAACCCAGTGCGGGACTCCGTTCGATAGTTCTACCGAAGTTTGAGCGAAGCCGATTGCAGTGGAGAAAATGCTTAGATAGCCAATGGAGAGAACGAAAAATAACTGAATAGCGAGGCGGTGGCGTAGTGTCAGGTGATTCACGGTCACTCCCTTGCCCAAAAAAACAGATATAGAACTACCTAAACCTAGCCAAATGTGCTGTGTAAGACAAGTGCGGCGGGCGCTCTGCCAGGGGACGTGTGACGCATCTCACTATGGACAAAGAATCTCTCGTGTGAATTTTAGGTCGCTCGGATATGGTGAAAAAGAGAGTTTGGTTAGGCACTGAGGGCTTTTGCTCGACGGTTCACACGGCGATTGTGACCTGGGCGCTTGAGCGAAGTTGATTCCAACTCTTTCAGCTGCGCGAGTATTTCTTCCAATTCTTTTTCAGCCTTTTCCAGATCGTGGGGGGTATCGAACCAGGGTTTTTTCCCCAGCCGCTCGGCCAGAGCGTGATCGTTGATACGTTCGGCCAGTTGGCTCGCTCTAAGCCTCAGAGAATATTTGAGCGCTTCGTGACTTTTTGCCATTGGAAGGCTCCTTTTTCAAATAACTGCTACGCCTGACTCCCCAAAATACCACAGGTTTGCGAAGAAGTCAAGAGGGAAGCGACAGAAACTCAGTAGGGAAGGGTGTTTCAAAAAATAGAGGCATGGCGCCGCCGTGCCTCTACGTATGTTCTTAGCGTCTTCGTGATCTCTTAAAATCCCACGCCAACATCCCAGTAGAATACATACTGGGGTTGGCCCAGCCCCTGGGCTATCCCGACGCGCAGATCTAGCGGAAGCCCAGGACCAAGGATCAAGCCCAAATGCAGCTCAGCGCCGAACCCGACCTTAGTCGAAGCAAAACTCAGTTGCTCGAACTTCTCCGTGGCTGTTCCTGCATCGACGAAGACGAGACCATCGAGATCATCGATGAAGAAGTTCCATAGACCCAAGCCTTGCTCGATGGAGAGAAGCGTGGTTCGGTACTGAAGGCTGCCGACCATGCCAATCTGCCCTTTGAGAGCACTAGGGCTCCACCCGCGCAGAGCGAACTCGCCTTTATAGCCGCCGAGCATGAATCGGTCTTTGATGTTGCTCGTGCCGGTCGTGCAACTCAGCGAAAGGAACTGGTCATGCTCGAAGGGTAGGCGCAAGCGCACACCGCCGGTCTCGAGCGCAGACCAGTGAGGATCTTTCATCGGATCGTTCTCGTCCCAAGTTATGTCGGCTCGGCTGGATTCTCCTCCATCGATCATCATGAGATCACTGCCGCCGTTAAAATTCCAGCGCCAGCTTGCAGAAACTGGCTGAGAGGTGGCGCGAGTCTTGGGCGACGTGGGCGTCTTCTGAGTTTCTTTTTCATTTCGGTCATAGCCCACGGAGAAAGACCCTTGCTGAGTGAGTTGGTTGATGACGGGCAGAGTCATCTGGAGGCCCTGGTGCATGCCTTCTTCACCTTTGCTGAAGTTCAGGTCAAAGATAGGATAGAACTGATGGTTGGTGTAATTGAACGAGAAATATGGATCGCGCTTCTTAAAGTCTTTGCCCAGAGCGAGGCCGACGCTTAAATTATACGCGTGCATCCCTAACGGATCGGAGCCGAGGGCGAAAATCCCTGGGGCCGTCGGGTTCGGGATGGGCAAGAGTAGCCAGGGCCAGAGCAGCTTTGTCGGATCATAATTCGCTGTCTTAAAGAGGTCTTTCGCATAGCCTGCCCACGCAGGAACTGTAGCTTTGCTGAACGAGACTTGCTTCCACGTCGACGGATCGTAGGGCATGGTGTGAATCTCATAGCCCTCGAGACTGTAGCTGACGAACGCGATTTGTTTCCCATCGGGAGAAGCCTCGGGAGCGAAAGCACCGGTCAGGACGTTCGTGATCTTGTTCAGTGTGCCGTCGGATAATTTGTACGCGTAGAGATTGTCAATGCCATCGCGGTTGGAGCTGAAGAGAATGTAACTGCCATCGGGAGAGTACGACGGATCATAATCACCAAATTTGTCTTGGGTGAGGGCCGCCGGCTCGCCGCCTTCGATGGGCATCGTGTAAATATCTTGGTAACCGCCGATCTTCCAGAGTGAGAAGGCGATCGTCTTTCCGTCGGGCGAGACAGCGATCGAGTCCAACAATTCGTTCTCGCTGAACTCGTGCAAGACTTTGATCTCTTTGGTCTCAAGATTGTAGAGAGCGAGGCGCGGCGTCTTCTCGCCCCATTGTTGCTGTGCGAAAACGATCGATTTTCCGTCGGGTGTGAAGACGGGATTGTACGCGCGCGCTTCGCGCGTGAGGCGCTGCTCGTGTTTGGTCTTCATATCATAGAGATAAATGTCGCCATAAATATAGCGCTGGCGATAGATCCTCATTCTGGAGTAGAGCAGCTTGCTTCCATCTGGGGACCAGGTGGGCGTCGCAGCCCAGAAAGGCGGGCGGAAGAAGGGCAACTCTAACGGGATCGAGACGAGCGATCGGTCGTCTTTTCCGTCGGCGCTCATCACGCGGATACCCGCGACGCGCTTCGGGTCATAGTGATAATAAGCAATCATCTTGCCGTCAGGAGACCAGGCTGGTTCGTTATTCCAATAGTAATGGGGAGAAATTTTTTTACTTTGCGTCACGCCCTCGGTTTTCACTTTTTCGATTTGAGCCGTGAATTGATCTTTGAGCCAGGCTTTGAATTCTTCCCTGAACTTACTCACCGGGATGCCCAGAGCTTTTTCCATCACTGCGCCAAAGTCGTTGAGAAACCCCAGCGTAAGCGTTGAGATGAGACTCTCACCCTGAATCTTGTCGATCACTTCAATCTTATCAGCGCCGTACTTTTCGGCGATGAAGCGCAGCGTCCACGCGCCGAAGTCGTGGTGCAACATATAGGGCGAAGGCCAGTCCTTTCGGTTGTACTCGACGGCCATCTGCCCCAGCGAAGGAAGCCCCTTCCACTCGTTCATAAAGTAAGTGCGAAAGTACATCGCGCCGCGCGAAGCATTAGCACGGCTGGCTCCGGAGCGGCGTAGTTCGGCCGAGATCGGGATACCTTCAACAAACCACGTCGGCTTGGCTGCATTCGGGACGATGATCGAACCCAAGATCGAGCGCAACAGTGCCGGAATCCCGTGAACTTTTCTCAAGTCGACGACGTGGCCGAACTCGTGATAGAGCACGTCATCGAGAGGAGATAGGTTGGCCGAGTTGATCCACTCGTTGAATGTGCGGGCTTCGCTCACCCCGGCAATGATGACCGGTCCGAATGGATTCGCTGCACCGACCGCGAAGTCAGCTGTGTCGGCCAAAAGAATGCTCGTCTTGACATCGACTTTGTATTTGAGTTCTACTTCCCAATATTTGTAAGCATCTTCGCAGACCTTAGCGGCTTCTTGGGCGACGTTGTCTAAGCCCGGATGGTAAATGATCCGAAAGTGATCGGTCTCGATGATCTGCCACTTGAGCTGCGGGTCTAAGTCTAAGAACTGTCCGAACGAGAAGAGACTGACACTGACAACCAACAATGAAAAAATCCCCAGGCAACGACGGAAAAATCGCATGGCCTAACTCCCTCCTTGGAGAATTTTTTGTATTTAGTGAATGATCTCCGTTGACGATCGGTTCAGATGAAACTGCCAATAAAACATGTAGGGGCGAGGTAACCTCGCCCCTACAAAGCGATTGCATATTCGTTCAGCTTGTACAGTACAGTTCATTCCTAATGCAGGCTCTGCAGATACGCGACGAGCGCTTTCAGATCTTCTTCAGAAAGCTGGCCAAACTTCGGCATGATCCATTGAATCCCGTCGGTGGGTCCGAGCACATAGACCGAGAGCGGGTCTTTGAGGTGATTGAGCTGCCACTCGTCGCTGCGACCGCGCAACGCTTCGTGCGTGAGGTTGGGACCCAAGGGCGCTCCCTGCTTGCCGATCATATGGCATCCGATGCAACCATTAGAATTAAATAGATTCATGCCCTTGTCGATCATTTCTTGTGTATACCGAGGGTTTTTATTGGCATCTTTCGGGATTTGCAGATTGGGCTCAGTCACGGGATAGTAATTCTGGTCCATCGTGCCCACATACGCGATGAGCGTCTTGATCTGTTCATTGCTCAAGTAGGCGAAGCTGGGCATCTTCGTGCCGGGAGCGACCGTTTGGGGAGCCATGATCTGTTTGGTAAGCCAATCGGTGTCCTTACGCCGCACACCGACGTTGCTGAAGCTCGGACCGATCGGGCCCCCGGCCTCGGGGCTGTCTTTGGTCAATTTCGCAATGTGGCACGCTTGGCAGCCGGATTGCTGAAAGACAATGCGCCCACGATCGATGAGCGCTAGTTTTTCGTTAGGATCGGGAGGATTGGGCAAGCCTGCTGTCTGCTGGAGCGAAGACGCACTGAAGCTATTCGTAAATTGCATGAACTCAAAGCCGAGGATGCCGAGCGTGACCAAGATCGAAAGTACAATCAGAAGATTCCCCAGAAAATTTTTCATTGTCAGATCATCCCCATCGCGTTAGAAAACTTGGCGTCAGTATACGGAGCTACTGAGTGAACTGTCAAGGAATTTTCTCAGCGAAAGCCTTGTCGCGGTTAGGCTAGGGAGTACAATAGAAGACTTTTGGCGAAAAAGCGAGGCTGCCAACGGATGAATGTTCTAAAGGTCAATCCGCAATGGTGCTCAGTTCTCATAGTCATGTTCGCGATCATATGCGTGAACGGAGTGGCGCAGGCCAAGGTGCTGTACGTGGCCAATTACGGAGTGGATGCTTCCGACTGCGGGACGATCACGCTGCCGTGTCGCTCAATCAGCCAAGCTATTGCTGTCGCGAGTGATCGAGATCGAATCATCGTCGGGCCGGGACACTATGGTGATCTCAATAGCGACGGAGATTTTGAGGACCCCGGAGAAGAGAAGGCCGAAATCGGGCACGGTTGTTTCTGTGTGATCAAGATTGACAAACAACTGAGCTTTGAGTCGAGCGATGGAACCGAAGTCACTGTGCTTGATGCCGGAGGCGCGGACGTGAACGTCGTGAGCATCGAAGCGAGCCAAGTCGTCTTCGGCAAGATCAAGCTCGGCTTCACGCTCACCGGGGCCAAGCGCGCGGGCCTAATTATTGCAGATAATAATATCAGCTGGGTCAATATCATGAGCAACATTTCAATCGCCAACGGCGGTGACGGTTTCTCGTTTGCAGGAGCGAAGCATTCTCTCAGCGATAACATCGCGAGTGGGAATGTAAACGCAGGCTTCAATTTTTCCGGCAGCGATCAGCAGCTTAAGAACAATCTCTCAATTAAGAATGCGACGGGGTTTAGCTTTTCCGGAGATAGGCATGTACTCATCGGTGACGTAGCGAGTGCGAATCACTCTGATGGTTTCCATTTTGCGGGAAACGTCGATACACTTCGCAATGACGTCGCGAGTCGCAACGAGGGTTATGGTTTTTTCATGGGAGGCAACGAACATACACTGAACACGATCGCAGCAGTCGGCAACGCGCTCGCGGGTATCTTTATCGATCTTTCAAAGGGCAAGATCAAGATCACTCGGAGCAATATCTATGGGAATGAGAATGCGACGGAAACAGTAGGGGGGGCAACGCTCGCCAATTGTGGCCTAATCAATTTCTCTGGAGTGTCAGCGAACGCGGTCAACAATTTCTGGGGCGGCGCCAACGGCCCGGGCGCGGACCCCGCAGACAAGATTTGTAATGCTAAACCGGGGAGCAAGACGAGTTTTACGGTCTTCGCGAAAAGACCTTTTCGAGTTGTGACGAGAGATAAATCACTAGAGCCACAGCCGGGGAAGAGTAGCACAGCTCTTGAAGACAGAACGATATTCGCATCCAACCCTAGGTCGTATGAGTTGAGCGTCTGCACGCTGACAGGCCAGCTTATCGCGAAGATCACTGATCAAACACAATGGGCATCAGCCATAAGAAGTTTACCCAATGGAATCTATCTGACTGTGACGGTCACCGCCGACAAGCGACGCGAGTTGGCAAAGTTTGTCGTAATTCGCTAGAGGTTGTTCCAGAGTTGAAGTGGGTAGTTCAGCTCTGCTATTCGTAGCGGGGTTTAGTCGATTTGTCCTGAACCGATGGAGCTGTGTTATAATTAAATCACTATGACAACATGGATAATCTTGGGAATTGTGGTGTTGCTTGTCTTGATCGTGATCGGGCTGTACAACAGCTTGGTCACGGGGCGCAATCGGGTGGACAATGCATGGTCGCAGATAGACGTACAGCTGAAACGCCGGCACGACCTGATCCCGAACCTAATCGAGACCTGCAAGGGCTACATGAAGTACGAACAGTCTGTCTTGGAGAACGTGACCAAAGCGCGCCAGCAGGCCGTGAGTATCTCCGGCGGCAGCGTGCAGGATCGCGCCCAAGTCGAAAACGTCTTGAGCGGCGCGCTGCGCCAGCTCTTCGCGGTCGCCGAGAATTATCCTGACTTAAAAGCCAATCAGAATATGCTGGCACTACAAGAAGAGTTGACGGCGACCGAGAATCGCATCGCGTTCGCGCGCCAGCACTACAACGACTCGGTGATGTCCTACAACACGCAGACTCAACAATTTCCCGGCGTTCTGTTGGCTGGTATGTTCGGGTTCCAGCCGAAAGTTTTCTTTGAGTTAAAAGACCCGACCGAGCGCGAGCCGGTGAAAGTTCAATTCTAAGAATGTCTGATCAAACCGCCAAGACGCCAAGAGCGCCAAGAAAATCTAGAATTTCTCTGCGCGCTCTGCGATCTCTGCGGTGAATCTCATTAAGGATTCTAAGCACAAATGTACGATGCAATTGCGGCCAACCGACGCAACACCTTCCTGTTGATCGCCGTGATGACGGCCGTCTTGATGGGCTTGGGGTATATTCTTGGCTTAGCGTTTGGGCTAAACGAATGGGTCGGACTGCTGATCGCTGGAATCGTCGCGGCCATCTGGATCGGCATTAGTTACTTTAATGGCGACAGCATCTTGCTCGCGGCGAGCAATGCGCATCAAATTCAAAAGTCAGACAACCCTCAGCTCTTTAATGTCGTCGAAGAGCTATCCATCGCTGCGGGCCTACCGATGCCGAAGATTTATATCATCGACGACTCAGCCCCCAATGCGTTCGCGACCGGCAGAACTCCTGAGAATGCTTCTGTGGCGATCACGACAGGGCTCTTGGGAAAGCTCAATCGTGCCGAACTCCAAGGGGTGATAGCGCACGAACTCTCTCACGTTCAAAACCGAGATATTCTCTATTCGACGCTGATCGGGGCGATCGCGGGAGCGATCATTTTTATCTCCGATGTCTTCTTGCGCTCAATGCGCTACGGCGGCGGCCGTAGCCGTGGTGGAAGCAGCAAAGATAAAGGAGGATCGAGCCAAGGATTGCTGATAATCTTGGGAGTCGTCTTGGCGATTCTCGCACCGATCATCGCTCAGCTTTTGCAGCTCGCTTGTTCGCGCCAGCGCGAATATCTCGCGGACGCCTCGGGAGTGATGCTCACGCGCTATCCCGAGGGGCTGGCCTCGGCGTTAGAAAAGATTGCAGACGACCCCGATAAGCTAGACATCGCGAGCCGCGCCAACCAGCATCTTTTCATCGTGAACCCTTTTGAAAAAGGGCATTGGAGCCTCGACTCTCTGTTCAGCACGCACCCTCCCCTGGAGGAACGCATCAAGCGTCTACGCGCGATAAAGTAGCGGTGCCGCCTGATGCGCTCCTACCCAAGCAAGCCACGCCTTGCCCCAAATTTAGACAAGAGATTGAACTTCTGTTACATTAGAAGAAACATCAGAGCAGGAGGGAAATGCAAGATATTACCAATCTGAAAGATTTTCTGAAATGGCTCGTCTTGCAAGAACAACTCGAAGAAGACGATAAAGTGCCGGAGCACAAACGATTTGCCCATCGTTGGACCATATTCCCTTATCAGGAGGCGATCTACGTGGGCGTGGCGACGGGCTTGAAGGGGAAAGAGGTGTTGAAGCGTTTCCCGGAATTGGCAGACCTGCCCGTGAGCCCCTCCGACAGCGACGAGCTGCCCGAAGATTTGCAAAATCTCTCGTTCAAGCCCAGTCTTTTTTATTACGGCCCGTTCAACCAAGAGTACGGGAATTTGATCTGAGGTGAGTCAGAGCGAACGTTCAGGCGTAGGGGCGAGGTGACCTCGCCCCTACAATTGGCGGTTATCAGCGTTTTGCTTTGAGCTGCTCTAAGACCTTCCAGAGCATCGTGTAGTTCGCTTCTGGGTTCCAGAAGAGATAGCTGTCAAAGCCCAGCTCGCGCGCGGCTTTGATCTGTGCGGCGATATATTGCGCATAGGTCATCGTGCTCGGGATGCGCATATCGAACGCCTGCAAGAAAGGACGGAGTTTTAGCTGGCGTTTTTGTCCCGACTGCAACGCGAGCTTGATCGTCCCGTAGGGATCGTTGCGCAGCTTGTCCGTCTCATAATGAGATGGATAAATCATGGGCGAAAGATAGTTCAAGTACGGGTTGAGTGATTCAAGATGCTGGCCAATGGGATCGACTTTTTTCATATTCCAAGCCCAGAGCGTTCGCCCGAAGACGTCGGCGCTCAAGTTGATCTTAGCACCAAGACGCGCTCGCACTTGCTTCATAAAATTCGTGATCGCGTCGTAGCGCGAGCTGTAGATCGGACTCATTTTCCCTTCATCGGGAAAGCGCACGTAATCAAACTGAATCTCATCGAAGCCCAGCGAAGCGACTTCTTCAGCGATCGCCAAGTTGTATTGGATCGCGCGGCTGTCTGAGGCCGGAATCCACGGCGCGATCGGACTCTTCAGATACTGGGCGAGCTTCGGGTCATAGAAGAGCACTTGCCGGGCGATCACATAGAGTCCATGGGTTTTTAATTTGGGTAGGAGTTCCTCCAGGTCGAGCCGGACGGCTCGCGCACTGATCGTCTTGGCTAGGGAGATTTGGGTGTCATAGGCAACGACGCCGTGATTATCTTTGACATCGATCACGACGGCGTTGAGCCCGAGCGCTTGGGATTTTTGAATCACTTCGTCGATCTTGGAAGGACGAGCGGCCGCGAGCGAGTTTAAATAAACACCCCGACGACTCGCGGGATTTTGCAGACCCGTGCGCTTGGGCGAGGGGTTTGGCCGGGGAGCCGATAAGACCCGAGTCTCGGGCGCTGGAGCTTGTGGAATTTGAACGGAGACAGACGGCGCCGCTTGCGCTCCCGTGTGAGTACGGTCTGGCCATAGCGCCATCAGCGAGAATAAGCCCAACGCCACGATGCCGATAAGGGCCACCGAAATAGAGATAAGTCGACGATAGCGTCGGTCCGTTTTCATCGTCGACTTTTGCATCGCCATCTGATTTTGAATTTCGCGTCGCAGCATTTATGGCCTATAATCTAGGGCGATCGAAGGAGAACCAGAAGGTCATATGTCCGTTCTGCTAGAGAAAGCAAGACGTTTAGTGAGTGAAGGATCTCTCTGTGATCACTGTCTGGGGCGCGTTTTTTCCCAGATGGGCACAGGGTTGCGCAACGAAGAACGCGGGCGCGCGCTACGCGTCTGTCTCTGTATGGAGGAGGGTGCCCGCCTACAGTTGGCCAAAGAGTGCTGGGTCTGTCGCGGCGCGTTCCAGCAAGTCGAGCGCTGGGCGAGACGCGTTGTCGAGCGTGTTGAGCGCTTAGAGTTTAAGACGTATCTCATGGGAACGCGTGCGCCCTTGAAAATTGAGATGATCGAAAAGCATCTCACAGAAAAATATGAGCTTAATGGTGAGCCCTTCAAACAGGCCTTCAATCGAGAAGTAGGCCGGCGCTTCGGAGAAATTTACGCCGAGCAAAAGCACCCGATCGCGGTCGATTTTCTCGATCCAGAAATTGTTTTCTTGATGGACTTAGAGACCGATATGCTGGAGCTTCACATCAACCCGCTGTTTATTTACGGGCGCTATAAAAAATTCGTGCGCACGATTCCCCAGACCAAATGGCCCTGCCGCGACTGCAAGGGGCGCGGCTGCGCGCGTTGTCACCACACGGGCAAAATGTACCAAGAGAGTGTCGAAGAACTGATCAGCGGGTCCGCGCTCGCCGTAACCCAGGGCACAGGCACAGCTTTTCACGGGGCCGGACGCGAAGACATTGATGCGTTGATGCTGGGCTCTGGGCGTCCGTTCGTGCTCGAAGTAAAAGAGCCCAAAACCCGTACGTTTGATCTCGAAAAACTTCAGAATGAAGTGAACTCACAAGCCTCGGGGAAGATCGAGATTTCTGAGTTACAGATGGTCAAGACCGAGGTTGTCGAGCGCATCAAGAGTGTTGACGCTGAGAAAGTCTACGAAGCGCGCGTGAGATTCGCACAACTGATCACCGAGCAAGCACTCGACACAGCGCTTCAGCAATTGAATGAAACGACGATCGAGCAGCGCACGCCTCAGCGCGTCGCTCATCGTCGAGCTGACCTCATCCGCAAGCGCCGAGTTCTACAAATTTCTGGAAAACTTTTGGCTGAACAAGAGGCAACGATAAGGATTCACTGCGAGGGCGGGCTCTACATCAAAGAGCTTGTCTCCGGTGACGAGGGACGCACGCAGCCAAACTTATCTGAGCTTGTGAAAACGAAAGCCCAGGTTACAGAGCTGAACGTGCTCGAAGTGATCGGAGATTTTATCGATTCGTAGAGAATTTTCGGGAATCCCTGGCTTCATAAGATAAAGCTCCTAATCGGCGTTGGTGCATGAAAGCTAATCAAGAGTAGATTCCCGCTGACCGTGGCAGGCGGTCAATCCACCCGGTGACTCTGTGGCATCCCCAGATGGGTCATGCGATTGAGGGCGCGACAACGAAGCTGGAACTGGCATACTT
>JACOSB010000129.1 GCA_016179105.1 Candidatus Acetothermia bacterium | reverse complement strand
TGGGGTGGGAGTCGTGCATAGTGAGTGTCATACCTCCTATGGTTCGACTCACGCGCTGGCTGGGCTACCCCCCCGCTCATGCTCATCTTGCATTAGAAACACAGGGGAGCTTCATGCTCATCTTGTATTGGATAAGACTAGGACTAGGCAGCCGAAGGTTCCAACGTGTATAATAACTTCTGCAAAAACAAAGGAGGGCTTGACGATTATGCGGAAGCACCTGCAAGCCAAAGCGGCGTTGTTCGTTTTCGTAGCGGTCGTAGGATTGGGGTGGAGCATTCTTGCTGCCCCTGTGGCGTTGACGGTGACGCCCTATGCGGACTTAGTGAGGTTTGCTACTCAGGGAGATGTCAAAGAGCTACACGTGCGAATTCTCTCGCTCGCGGGGCAGCAAATCTTTGACTCCGGCCCGGTGAATAACGCCGCCCTGGATTGGAAGATGGCTAATGTAACAGGACGGACCGTCGCGACTGGGGTCTATCTGTACGCGATCACAGTGAAAGATTCTTCGGGCAATATAAAGCAACAATTCGGCAAGCTCGCGCTCGTGCGGGGACAGGGCACTATCGCGCCGCCGATTATCACGACCCCAGCGATCAGTGCTCCCAATAAAGTCGAGCCGAAGTGGACGCTGTGTGCCAATCCTTGCAACGAGCAAAACAATGGCGACGTGAGCATCGCTACCAGTGCAGGCACAGTCTGGGCTAATTTTGACTCAACGACAAATTACAACTTAACACTTTCACAAATCGTCGCGGGCACAAGTCCCGAGATACATCTGGTAAGCGCCAATGCTAACTCCTACCACTTCCCAGCATTCGCTTTTTTCGATGGGACTACCAAAGTCTCGCAGCTGATCTCGGATGTGAAGTTTGGCAGCTTCGTGATGGACTACACCGGAGCGAGCGGAGGGACGTTTTTGATCAGAAAAGCGATCAATGATAACAACAGCACGGTGTTAGAGTTAGATGCGAACGGGAATGCGGGATTGGGGACATTGACAGCGACGCCAGGAGCAAGGCTAGATATCAGTAATGCGTCGAACCAGCCTGCTGTGCGTATCTCTAGTAGCAACGGCACCAACGCGATCGAGGTCTATAATACGGGCGCGGGCGCCGCGACCGGTTTGATTTATAAGGTCGAGCGTGCCACGGGCAACGTCTACGCCGATGGCTCGTTCAATTGTGGCCTGACGTCGGGCAGCTGCTTTAACGCCGGCACGGGCGCGGACGTCGCCGAACGCATCGACGCCGTCGAGGCGATGGAAGCCGGGGACGTCGTCGAGATCCATCCCGATCAAGCGGGCAAATTCAGAAAATCTCAGTCGGCGATCAGCCGCCGCGTCGCTGGAATTATTTCTACGGCCCCGGCAGTCACCCTGGGCAATAATTTTGACGGTAGCAAAGAGAAGTGGGTTGGGGATAACCGTCCCCTGTTGGCACTGGCTGGCCGAGTCCCGGTGAAAGTGCTCGCCAAGTACGGCGCGATTCAAGTGGGCGATCTCTTGGTGAGTTCCCCCATTCCGGGCTATGCGATGAAGTGCCCCGAAGCGAGTCAGTGCATCGGTGCGGTCATCGGCAAGGCGCTTGAGCCCTTGACCGAGGGCGTGGGCAAGATCGAAGTCCAAGTGATGCTGCGCTAGAGCACAGAAGATCATGGGCCTTCGCAGCGCTATGGCTAGCGCAAGAACTTCTGCTCAATACGACGAGTAGATAAACAGAGGAGGGAGAGTAACCGCACTTTCCTTCCTCCAGCTAGTTTTTTCTCCAAACTCTAAAAATTGGGCGGCGGGGCCAGACGAGGCTATGATCGAGGACGAAATGATCCCACAATGAGGATTCCTATGCTCTCGGTGTGTTGGCTTGCGATGAATCTCTTGGCCGCGGGAATAATCCCGTCGGTCTCAATGTTTGTCAGGACGGGCAGCCAGCTTCCCAAGGCTCTCGGAGCTTTGGAATGTGAAGAACGAGTCATGTTGGCTTTGGTCACGAGTCGTTAAAAAAACTGATTTAAGCAAATGGGGGTATATGTACCGCAGTGGCAAGTCGAGGACTCAGCCGCAAAAAGCGGATAAACGTGTGCGACGTTTTACGATCTTCGGTAGCTTAGTGTTCCTCTTATTGGCGACAACCAATTCCGTAGTATTCGTCTCGCAGACACAGCTAAATTCGACAATGCAATTTTCCGGAGTCCCTGTGGTGCAAACATGGAGTAACGTGCCCAAAACGACTTCTACTTCGCCCATCAACGTGGGGCCGGGACGCCGTGAGACTTCGGACCTCGATGAAGAGACGCTCGCGCGGGCCAAGCAACAATCCTTTGTTCCCGAGCCCAATCCTCCCTATGACGTCGAGCAAGATCGATCGGTGAAAGGTAATTTCCCGTTGACAGGTCAGTCTAAATCTCCGAGTGCCCTCACTCAGGACAGCTCCAAGAACGGAGGATATCCTCACCAATACCGACCGTTAGCACCCGACATCCTCAGCAACGGCCAAGGGCTTGACACCTCTGAGGCAAGTCTTACGGTAACGCCGCCGGACCCGGACATCGCTGTGGGGCCCAATCATTTCATCACGGTCGTGAACCTGAGCTTCGCGATCTACGACAAGGCCACGGGAACACGGTTGCAAGCGACTAGCTTTGCGAGCTGGTTCAGCGCCGTATGTAGCTGCTCCAGTATAGATCTGACCGACCCACGGATTGCTTATGATTCCCAAGAGGGTCACTGGCTCATGATGATTTTGTTGGAGAAGGACAGCACGAGCACAAGCAGCTATCTCCTCTCGGTCTCTCAGACGTCGGACCCCACCGGAGCTTGGTGGAATTACAATTTGAATGGCACGCTGAACTATTTTGGTACGTCGACCTGGGCGATTATCCCGACCTAGGCTTTGATGGAATTCTCAGCGGCTCAGGCGGTGCCGTCTATATCACCTCCAATCAATTCACTTTCCCGAGCACTACGGGTTTTTTTGAGACCGCAGCGCTCAACATTCTGCCTAAGTCAGCCCTGTACAGCGGACAGAATTTTAATTGGTGGAAAGTGTATAACTTTTTCAACGGCGATGGTTCGTCAGCGTACACTCTGCGTGCGGCCAAGACGATCGGCGATGCGTCTGGCAGGGAGTATCTCGTGAATACTAGAAACTCTTTCTTCGGGTCCAGCTTCGTCAGCCTCTGGCGCGTCATCCCGACCTTCCCGCCGACAGCGACCAATGTGGCCTTGCAAGCGACGGTCACCATCGGAAGCTACGCGATCCCCCCGAACGCCCCGCAGCAAGGATGCTCCAACTTGCTCGATACCAACGACAACCGTATCTATAACGCGGTCTGGCGCAACGGTAGAATCTATGGGGCCTTCACGCAGTCGTTCAACTTCGGCAGTGGAACGGTAGCGGCGATCCGCTACCTGGCCATCAACATGGGTACGAACCTCGCTGAGATCAACACAGTATACGGCGCTGATGGCTTTTATTATTTTTATCCGGCCGTTCACCCAAACGACGCTGACGATATTACTCTCGTCTTTGCCCGCAGCAATAGCAGCGAGTTCGGAGGCGTACACGTTACTGGACGCCGCTTCGGTTTCCCCAACACCGAGCCAAGCGCTCAGCTGCAAGCGGGCCAGGAGTGTATCACCGGAGGCCGCTGGGGAGATTACTACGGGATCGCTCGAGACCCCTCCGACGGCAGCCGCATCTGGGTCTATGGAGAATGGGCCAAGAATGTTACCGGCATTAACTCGGACTTTGACTGGGGCACTCAATGGGACCAGACGCGCTATGTCGCGCCCAGCAGCTCCCCAACCCCAGCCCTCACACGACTGGAGCGACAGACAGGAAACTTTTTCACCGATGGGACCTACTTCTGCGGATTGTCCAGTGGTTGCTACAACGCGACCGTTGGGGCAGACCTGGCCGAACGCATCAACGTCTCTGAGGCTGTCGAGCCGGGGCACGTCGTCGAACCTGACCCAAATCAACCCAAGCTTTATCGTAAGGCACGCACACATGCCTCAGGGGTCATCTCGGCTCATCCCGGCATGACGCTCGCGAACGTGCCGGGACAGTCGATGCTCCCTAGGCCCAAGGGATGGACTTCAGTAATTGAAGAAGCCTCGTTCTCGTTGATGAATGGCCCTAAAACTCTGGCTCTGAGTGTGAGCGTACGAGCGCTGCTCGAGGGAAGTTCTAGCCCACGTATCAGCCAATTGGCCAGCTTACCTCTAGTTTATCCGGAAGCTTCGGGAGATAGTCGACCGCTCCTTGCGCTCATGGGGCGCGTGCCGGTGAAGGCGACGACGGAGAACGGCCCGATCCATCCGGGCGATCTGTTGATCGTCAGTGCGACGCATCCGGGGTATGCCATGCGTTGTGCCGATGCCAAGTCCTGTGAAGGAGCTGAGGTTGGCAAGGCGCTCGAAGCACTCGAAAGCGGCGAAGGACTGATCTTGGTCTTGGTCACGAGCCGCTAAAACTGATAAAATCAATTATTTGTCCAAATGGTGGGCCAGGGACGATGAGTCTATCGTCCCTGGCTGCATTTTCAGGAGGCTGCGATGAAAAGAATTATACCCAAGGCTCTCCATACTGCTCGCTCTCTCTGGGACAGCCGTGGTGTGGTTGTTGGGAGTTGGCCGCGCTCAGCCAGCCGGAGCCTCCTCCCCCTTCTCCGGAAGAGACCATCCAGGGCCAGCAATTCACGGCGACGGGCCAGATTTACTCAGGCCCGCTCTTCTCTACCCCTCCCCAACCCTCTCCGGAGATACGAGAGAGAATCGAAGAAGAGATGGCACATCCCCGCGTCGGCCCTGCGATCCCCGTCACTCCGAGGGGAAGAGTCGGGAATGCGCGCCCCACGAGGCCCCTGCTGAATGCTCCGCAAGCGCCGGGGGATTTCGTCTTTTTTAAGAATTCGATCCTGGGCAGTGGCACGAACAACTTCACTTCCATCATAGGAGAGCCGAACGCGGGGAGCAACGGGTCCGCCATGTTCCAGACGGGCAACTGGTACGCGTCTGTCTCGGGCAACGGCGGGACGAGTTTTTCTTACGTCGATCCCTACACGCTCTTCCCGGCCACCGGAAGTTTTTCCGGCGGCTTCTGCTGCGACCAGCGGGTCGCTCATGCGCCGAATCAAGAGATGGTGCTCTGGTTCTTGCAGTACTCTTCCACCGGCTCGACCCCCAATGATACGAACGGCGTGCGCATCGCGGCCGCCGTTGGGCCCTCAAATTTGGTGAACAATACCTGGTGCACGCTCGACTTTACCCCGGCGTTGTTTGGCATCGGCCTGGGCCAAGAGTTCGATTTTCCGAACCTACAAGTCAGCAATAACTATGTCTACGCGACGATCAATCTCTTTAGCATCACGAGCGGGACTTTCACCCAAGCCGTGATGTGGCGCGTGCCGCTCACCGCCTTCCAGAATAACTGTCAAGGCGGAACGGTGACGTTCTGGATCGTCACCAACGGATTCGCGCTGGGCCTGACCCAGAACGCGACGACGACAATGTACGCCGGTTCCATTTCGACGAGCAACTCCGTGCGCGTCTACACTCAGAACGAGAGCAATACCATACTAAGCTCTATGGTTGTGAGCGGGCTCAACACAACCTTCTTTGCGACGCCCACGTGCACCGGGCCGGATGGCAATAACTGGTGTGCACGGGCGGATTCTCGCATCATGGCAGCTTGGGTCGCGGGCGGAACGATCGGCTTTATGTGGAACTCTTCTCAAGGCAGCAGTCGTCCTCAGCCGTTCGTGAGAGCGCTACGCGTGAGCCCGCCCACCATGACCGTGGTCGATCAGCCTGACTTGTGGGACAACACGATCGCCTGGGAATACCCCGCGATGGCGGTCAACGCGCGCGGCCACATCGCCGGGCCGGTCTGGTTTGGGTCCTCCACGCAAGCGCCAAGCGTGACGATTCTGATCGCCGACGATTTAGCTCCTCTGCCTCCGCCGTGGGAAAATCACGTGGCCGTCACGGGGACGAACAGCGGGAACAATGCTTGGGGAGATTACACGGGTGCGAAACCCCATGACCAATTCACGAATACGTGGATCGCGACGGGGTATACTCTGCAAGGGCCATCGCCGTCCAACCCCGGCATGCCCACCTCGAACGTTCAAGTCCGTTTCTTCTGGTTCGGCCGGGAACGCGACACGCCCGTGACGGGTACATCCGCGGGCTTCCGCGTCGAGCGAGCGACCGGCAATGTCTTGGCCGATGGAAGCTATAACTGCGGATTGAGTGGAAGCTCTAGCCCGATCGCCCCGTGCTTTAACGTCGGGATCGGGGCAGACTTGGCCGAGCGTATCGAAGTTTCTGAGAAAGTCGGGTTGGGGGATCTCGTCGAGCCCGATTCGCAACACCCGAAAATTTACCGCAAGGCGCGCGGAAGCTCTTTAGTCTCGGGAGTGATCTCCAGCCGGCCGGGCATAACGCTCAACAATACGATCCATCGGACAAAGCCCGTGCAGTTCCTAAAAGAGACACTCGTGCTCTCGATCGTCTCGCTCGATGACCGAAACGAGTTCGCGTTGGCACTGAGCGTGAATCTACAGACGTTGATGGTGACAGGAGCTGCTGTGAACGAGGGCCTGAGCGTGAGCCGGCTTTTGGATCAGCCCATGCTTCAGTTTAATAGCAGCGCTGAAGACAGCCGGCCGTTGTTGGCGCTCCTCGGGCGCGTGCCGGTGAAGGCGACGACCGAGAACGGCCCGATTCATCCAGGAGATCTCTTGGTCGTGAGCGCCACACATCCGGGATATGCCATGCGTTGTGCGGATCCTGCGAAATGTGAGGGAACGATCGTTGGGAAAGCGCTCGAGATGCTAGAGAATGGAGAAGGGCTCGTATTGGTCTTGGTCACGAGTCGCTAAACTGAAAAACAAGAAAAAGAGCGATGCGGCCAACCTTGGCTTCGTGTGCCGGGTTGGTCGTATAATTTGCGCGTAGGCACAGAATATTTTACTGCTGGTTGGCTCGAAGGGAGAATAGCGTGAAAGCCAACTTGACCGTTACGAGCAAAGGACTACTCGTTCGTGTCGTGGTAATGGGATGGCTCGTCGCGCTGCTGGGGCTCTGGGGGATGCCCACGTCGTTTTCTAGTTCAATGGGCGTCATCGCCCAAGCCGCGGGACCGACGAATATCGCCCGCATCTGGGCCAACGAGGGCGGCGATAAAGTTACCCGCGATGAGCTGCGCGCGACCGCCAATCCCAGCTCTGTGCTCAACTCCGTCTGGGATGGCACGACGATCTCGCTCTTCGGCGCACGTAACGAAGTCGTCGCATTTAATTTGGTCCTCGAAGTTCCTACAACCACAGCGACCAATGTCAACGTGAGTTTAACTTCGTTCGCGGGCCCCGGCGGAGCCAGCCTCACAACGACGTCTGCCTCGGGCAACGGCGTTTTTAACTTCGTCGGGCGCAACATCGAACTCTTTTATCTCACGTATTTGGAGATCAAAGGACTCAGCCTATTAGCCTACGAACACTACGACGAGCGCCACATTCCGGCGCGCTGCCGACGTCCGTATGATTCGAATGGCGTTGGCACCGGAACTTGGAATGATCGACCGTGCCACAACAAGTACTATCCTGAGATTGCCGTGCCTTTAGAACTCCAAGGGCCCTTCATCATCTCGGCGGGCACTAACCAATCGATCTGGGGAGATATTTATATCCCGAAAAATCTGCCAGCAGGCCAGTACGCTGGCACGATCACCGTGAGCGAAAACAGCGTGACAGCATGGCAAATCCCGATCAAGCTCAGAGTTCGTAACTTCACCTTGCCCGATATCCCGAGCGCCAAGACGATGGTCTTCTATAGCCACGAGAATATCGACGATCGCTATCTCGGCGTAGCCTACCCCAATCCGGGAACTCCCGAATATACCAAGTCGCTCCAGTTGGCCGATACACATTTTCAATTGGCGCATCGTCACAAAATTTCTCTGATTGACGACTACACACCCATCGCGCAGCTGGGAGAAGCGTGGGTCGCTCGTCTCAATGGCTCTCTCTTCACCCAAGTTAAAGGGTATGATGGCGTTGGGATTGGTGTGGGCAATAACGTCTACTCGATCGGGACATACGGGTCTTGGCCCTGGCAAGGCGGCACTCAATCACAAATGCAGTCCAACACCGATGCGTGGGTCAACTGGTTCGATAGCCAACCGTTTGGTGCGTCGACAGAATATTTTCTCTATCTCATCGACGAGTCGAGCAATTACCCACAGACGGAGCAATGGGCTCAATGGATCAACAGCAACCCCGGTCCGGGCCAGCGATTGATGTCTATGGCCACTATCGATGCGCCGACCGCGATGACCAGTACACCCTCGCTCGACATCGCTGCATCTACGCTGGGGGTGGGCATTACTTCTCAATGGCAAAGCGCTGACGATCATTACGCCGGGAAGCCCGACAAGAGATTTTTCTTGTACAACGGCAGCCGCCCGGCCACGGGCTCGTTCGCGATCGAAGACGAAGGCGTGGCGCTGCGTGTGTTAGCATGGGCTCAATACAAAAAGAAGATCGATCGCTGGTTCTATTGGGAATCTACTTATTATGACAATTTTCAGGGAGGCACTGGACAGACCAACGTCTTCCAGAAAGCGCAGACATTCGGTGGCTGCTGTTCGTCTGATAGCTCTCTGGGTGAGACCGGCTGGAATTACACGAACGGCGACGGCGTCTTATTCTTCCCCGGCACGGACACGCGCTTTCCGGGCGAGAGCTATGGCGTAGACGGTCCGTTCGCTTCGATCCGACTAAAGCTTTGGCGGCGCGGCATTCAAGATGTAGATTACTTGACGATGGCGGCGGCGATCAACCCAACGCTCACAGCACAGATTGTCAATCAAATGATTCCCAAAGTCGTGTGGGAATACGGCGTGAGCGACCCGAACGATCCGACGTGGGTGCGCACGGATATCAGCTGGTCGATCAACCCCGACGTGTGGGAGGCGGCACGTGCTCAACTCGCCGACATCATCGAGGGGGCTTCGCTGGCTTCGGCCGCGCTCTTCCGTGTCGATCGCCAATCCGGGAATGTGTATGCGGATGGAGCTTACTTTTGTGGCTCGGTCGGCGGCTCCGGTGCGGTACCTCCGTGTTTTAACGCTAACGTCGCGGCTGACATTGCCGAACACATCGACGCGAGTGAGAGACTCGAAGACGGTGACGTGGTCGAGATCGATCCGGCAAACTCAAAAAACTATCGCAAAGCGCAAACGCCCTACAGTCGCTGGGTCGCAGGAGTGGTCTCGTCGCATCCCGGCGTTGTCATGGCCACGAAAAATAGAGTAGACACTCGTGTCTCCCTGGCTCTCGCGGGCTGGGTACTCGTGAAGGCGACGACTGAAAATGGGCCGATTCGCCCCGGCGATCTCTTGGTCAGTAGCTCTCGTTCGGGCTATGCGATGCGCTGTACGGATATAAAATTGTGTGAAGGAGCGATCATCGGGAAAGCCCTCGAAAGTTTGGTAAGCAGGGAAGGATCTGTTATGATCCTCGTGATGTCGCACTAGGCATCGGAAGATCAGAGCTTGGTCGATGAAACAAAAGGAGATCATGCGCCGACCTTTGAAGGTTCGATATCTAGGAGAGATATTTGTCGTTGCGATAGCAACTGCAGTAGGGCTATGGCAGCTACCGACCAATTTTTTCGTGTACGGCGCTGATCCTGTTTTTGTTGGAGCCGGGGACATCGCTTCGTGCAATAGCTCAGGTGATGAAGCGACGGCTACGCTTCTAGATGGCATCCCCGGCACGGTCTTCACGCTCGGCGACAATGCCTATGAGGCCGGGACAGCGACGGAGTTTGCCAACTGTTATGACTCATCCTGGGGACGACACAAGGCACGCACCTTCCCAGCGCCGGGCAATCACGACTACTTCACACTAAATGCTTCGGGATATTTCAGCTACTTTGGCGCTGCCGCCGGAGACCCGGCCAAGGGATACTATAGCTACGATTTGGGCACCTGGCATATCATCGTCATCAACAGCAATTGTGCTGTAGTGGAGGGCTGCTACGTGGGCTCCCCCCAGGAACAATGGCTTCGTGCTGACTTGGCAGCACACCCGACTGCCTGCACACTGGCATACTGGCATCATCCGCGTTTTAGCTCGGGGTCTACACACGGCAGCTCTATGGAGATGCAGCCGATCTGGCAGGCGCTCTATGATTTTGGAGCCGACGTTGTGCTCTCCGGTCACGAGCACAATTACGAGCGCTTTGCACCGCAAGACCCGAATGGCAACCTCGATGCAATGCATGGCATCCGTGAATTTGTGGTCGGCACGGGAGGCAGAAGCCATTACGCATTTGGAACCATTTTACCCAACAGTCAAGTTCGAAATAGCGATACCTACGGCGTGCTCAAACTAACCCTGCATCCCGGAAGCTATGACTGGCAATTCGTGCCCGAAGCGGGCAAGACCTTCACCGATTCAGGGAGCGCTCTCTGCGTGGCCTCAGGCACAAGTGCGCTCTTCCGAGTCGATCGCCAAACTGGGAGTGTCTACGCCGACGGCGCTTACTCTTGTGGCCTTGCGTCGGGTTGCTTCAATGCCGGGGCGGGAGCTGATCTTGCAGAATACATCAGAGTTTCGGAAGTAGTCGAGCCGGGTGATCTCGTCGAAGCTCATCCCGATCGACCGCACGTCTATCGTAAGACCCAAGGAGCGTACAGTGTAAGAGTGACCGGAGTAAGCTCGTTCCGTCCAGGGATGGCGTTAGCGCTGAGGGCATTCCAAGGAACTCCAGCGTTGTTGGCACTGGCAGGCCGGGTTCCGGTTAAAGCGACGACCGAGAACGGTCCAATTCGCCCTGGTGATCTCCTGGTGAGCAGCTCTCGCCCCGGTTACGCGATGCGCTGTGCGGACTTAACTCTATGCGAAGGCGCCATTTTCGGCAAGGCCCTAGAAGTTCTCGAAATCGCTGAGGGGCTTATCTCTGTCTTGGTGATGAGCCACTGAAGAAAACTCCTAAGATTTTCTTGGCGTTCTTGGCGGTTTTATCTTTATAACGACTGGAAATCTGGAGCTATTTTGAAAACCCACAGCCCTAATCCGTAGAATAGGCATGAAAGCGAGATCGAACATGCAAGGCATGGAGTCTGTGGAATTGCTGCTGACGAAAGCTCAGAGTGACCTAAGTGTGCTTGCCGTTCTGCTCTTCGGTAGCGCTGCACGAGGCGATCAGAGTCCTACCTCAGACCTCGATATCTGCTTAGTGCTTCAGCCCGAAGTGGCTGAAAAGAGGTCACGGAAACGGCTGGAATACTTAGCTCAGTTTGATTTAGATATACAAGTCTTTCAAGCGCTTCCCTTGTACGTGCGCCAACGAGTACTCAAGGACGGGCGAGTGCTCCTCTCCAAAGATGACGATACGCTCTATGCGTTAGCATTTCGTACAGTTCGAGAGTATGAGGACTTTAAGCATATCTATCATAGTTACTTAGAGGCTGTTCTCCATGATAGATAGCAATCGCATTCTCGCCAAGCTTGATGAACTGGAGAGTTATCTCGAAGAGCTACGACAGATAAGACCCGCGAGTTTTGAGGAATATCAAAAGATCGAGAAGCGACGGGCTTGCGAGCGGTTGCTTCAGATCTCCGTGGAGAGCGTGATCGATGTATGTACATTGTTGGTATCGGGCCTGCGCTTGGGTCTTCCTTCAGAAGAAAACGATATTTTTGAAAAACTGACACGCGCCAATGTGATTTCACCCGTTATGCAGGAGACATTAAAAAAAATGAAAGGATTTCGCAATTTGCTGGTCCATGAATACGGGCGAGTGAACGACCAGATGGTTTTTGAATTTCTGCGGCTTGAGTTGGGGGATTTTGAAAAATTTAAGGAAGAAATTCTGCAGTTTCTGAAAAAGAATTGACTTTGAACACTGAAGGAAATCGTCAGCAAGCTGAAAAACCACATGTACTGCTTTTGGTTACGCTCTCCGAATGGGGCGGGGCTCAGCATATTGTCTATTTGCTGGCTCGGTATTTGCGCGCCGACTATGAGATCACCGTAGGCTGTGCTCCCGGCGGCGAACTCGTAGACAAACTGACTCAAGAGGGCATTCGAGTGGTCTCCATTCCCGAGTTCACGCGCAACCTACATCCATTGAAAGATTTACGAGCACTCTGGAGACTCTATTGCTTTATCAAAAGTGAGCGTTTTGACCTGGTGCACGCGCATAGCACCAAGGCCGGGCTCATTGGACGATTGGCCGCGCGTCTCGCAGGAATTCGCTCGATTGTGTTTAGTGCGCATGGTTGGCCTTTTACAGAAGGGCGAAGCCTTTGGAAACGGCGGCTCTTGGCGCTCATGGAGCGAGTGGCGGCGTATTGCTCCACAAAAATTGTCTGCGTCTCTGAGCATGACCGTCAGTTGGCGCTAAAGTTCAACGTCGCGCGACCAGCAAAACTGATAGTCATCCATAATGGCTTGGACCCACAGCCTTTCTTGCAAGCTGACGGCGCTAGAGTGAAGCAGCAACTGGGATTGGACAAGTGCTTGGCTCTGACGTTTGTTGGGCGCTTGGCTCCTCCCAAAGAACCTTTAGTGCTCTTGACAGCGCTCCAGAAACTCCCCAATGCCAAGGTGATCTTAGTCGGTGAGGGGCCGATGCGACCCGAGATAGAACAGTTTGTCAAACGCAACCAATTAGAAGATCGAGTGATGATGCTCGGGATGCGCGAGGATGTCCCTGAGATACTGGCAGCTTCGGATGTCTTTGTGCTGCCCTCACGCTGGGAGGGGCTTCCGTTAGTGATCATTGAAGCGATCTTTGCAGGACTCCCGGTCGTCGCGACGCGCGTCGGTGGAATCTCTGAGCTGGTCGAAGAGGGCGTGAATGGCTGGCTCATCCCACGGAGCGATCCACGTGCGATGGCTCAAGCGTTGCAGAGATTGACAGAAGACGAATTTCGCCGAAAACAGATGGGAAAAGCAGGACGCGAGAAAGCACTTGAACAATTCACTCTCGAGCGAATGGTTGCCCAATATCGAGAGCTTTACAGAGATCTACTGACCAGCCGATAACACTCTGAGTACTATTCAATTCAATTAGTTGATCTCGTCGATAGCATCATCATATTCATCGTTTTTCGAGAGATGCTTTTGAGATGCTCCAGGACTATACTTAACCATAAACAAAGGAGGTGCGTTACGGTGTCAGTAACGGGGTCCGATCAGTTCCGACATGATCATAAGGACGGGACCGAACAACACCGGTGCAATCAAGTTCAACATTAACAACGTCAACAAGATGATCGTTGATAGCAACGGCAACGTCGGCATCGGAACGACGACCCCGAGCAATCTGCTGGAGATTCGAGGTACCTTGACTGGTGCTCCGCTCCTCGGCCTGCGCATTACCAACACAGACACGTCAACAAGCACGGGGGCTGGCATTGAATTCAACGTACCGATCGGCTTGGTGGGAAAGATCGCGACCTTTAACAACGGCGTGGGCGGCAACGATATGGATTTCTTCACCGGACCCACTGGGAGTGTTTCCTCAAATATGGAACTTTCATCCGCTGGCGATCTCTTCGTCACAGGAACAAAGTCCTTCGTGCAAGATCACCCCACCGATCCAACGAAGCAGATCGTCTATGTCGCGTTGGAAGGGGGAGAGGCTGGCACCTATGTGCGTGGGACCGGGCAGTTGGTCAACGGCGAAGCGGTGATCGAACTGCCAGAGCACTTCGGTCTCGTCACCAATGACCAGCGCCTGACGG
>JACOSB010000128.1 GCA_016179105.1 Candidatus Acetothermia bacterium | reverse complement strand
CATATTCTCTGTGCCTTCTTGGCTTTTCTTAAGCTAGAATGGCAACGCCTCCAGACCGCCGTTTCTTGGTATGACTACAAATGGTCCATTGCTAGGCGGGCGGTTACTGCCTATTTATGCTGAAACGCGAAAGTCCTGAAATTAAGCTAATAGGAGGCCATGATGGCACTTAAAAATTTTCGTCTCGCTCTTTGCGTGTGCGCGCTCTGTCTCATAGCTTCTGGAGCGCTGCCGACAACCACGCACAACGTAGTGCTTGCTGATACGCCGATCCAACACGTGATTGTCATCGTCAAAGAGAATCACACGTTCGATAATTATTTCGGACAATTCCCGGGAGCTGACGGAGCCAAGGCGGTGACGATCAACGGAGTCACGCAGACACCGCCACACGCTGCAGATTCAACGCCGGATATCAATCACTCGTATACGTCCGCTCGGCTCGCTTATGACGGCGGTAAGATGGATAAGTTTGACCAAGTGCAAGGCGCGATCGTCAATGGGTTTCCCTTGACGTACGCACAATACCGCGAAGAAGATATTCCGGCCTACTGGACTTACGCAAAACAGTTCGTGCTCTTCGATCATTACTTCACCTCGGTCATGGGGCCGAGCACGCCGAACCATCTCTTCACCGTCGCCGCGAGTTCGGGCGGAGCGATCGGCAATGCCCAACGCACCAACGGAAAACCCGCCTGCTCGGTGCCCGAGGCAATCATCAGCGTGCTCACTCTCTTCGGCCAGATCACCAATCAAAGGGCTTGCCTCGATATTCCGACGTTGCCCAACGCGCTTACACAACGGGGCCTCAGCTGGAAAGGCTATGGCTTCTGGCCGATGGAAGTGCTCCATCGCGTCTACGATGACCCAGAATTGCGACAAAATTTGTACCGAGAAGATCAGCTCATGCCCGATCTCCAAGCGGGGAAACTTCCGGCTGTCTCATGGATGTTTGGCGCGCGGGACGAGCATCCGCCGCGGAGCGTCTGTGACGGCGAGAACTGGACTGTCGAGCAGATCAACGCAGTCATGAAGAATCCCTCTTGGAAGTCTTCTCTGATTATCGTCACGTGGGACGACTGGGGCGGCTGGTACGACCACGTAGCGCCGCGTCAGCTTGATTTGTTGGGTCTGGGATTCCGCGTGCCCACGCTCGTTATTTCTCCTTACTCAAAGCAGGGATACATTTCGCACCAAGAGACTGAGCACGCCTCAGTGCCTAAGACGATCGAAAAGCTTTTCAATCTGCCGAGCCTCAACCAGCGTGATGCGAATGCGAACGATCTCTTAGATGCGCTCGATTTTTCGCAACTACCGCGGGAACCGTTGATTCTTCCTACGCGAACGTGTCCATGATGCAAAACCGAAAGAGCCGTTTACATCCTTCCATACGCTATATCAAGATGTTTTTTCTGTCTGCTTGGCTCTAATGCTCGATCGAAGACCGAACAGTTTGTTCAGCACATCAAACCAGAAGGGAGCGCCCATCGATGCGGCAAAGGCCGTGAATAATAGACCTATGATCTTTGCGAACCATCTGACAGGATCATTAGGAAATTCTAATTGCCCGGATGGAGCAAGCCATCCCAAGGGCAAATGCAATCCTTGAACACGGTTCTCGATCTCATCTAAAGCAGTCTGTCCGTTAGCATTCGGGTTTTGTTTCACATATTCTTCTGCTGCCGCGACCACGGACGTCCGTAGCGCCTCGTTACTCCAAAGACTTTGCACCATCGCAATCGTGTCAGCGTTCAAGAACACGGTGGCTCCCATAGCCAACAAAAATAGAATGACTCTAACTCTTTGCTTGTACCACTGCGTCACGTGCTCCATCGCTTCGTTAAACCAGTTTTCGAGATTCTTGACCGCTAAGTTGAAGTCTCCCTGGGCGTGGGAGATGAGGGGAGAAAGCACTTTCCCAAGATTGTCATCGGGAAGAATTTTTTGTGACGACTTATCTTTGTCAGGTGCAAGAAAACCGGGAGCGGCCATATCGAGCACGGCCAAAGCAAAAGTTCGGGGAGTAATCCAATCTGGCTGCTTCCCATGTGTAGCGAGGCCTTTAATCAAGGGATGTGCGAAGAACTTCTCTGCATAACTGGGGTCAAGGAGAAGACGGCGAATCCCCTCTTCAAGCATGTCGGCACGCGTGTTGGTCGCCTGAGCAATCCATTCATTGAGAGCTGAACAGATCAAACTGAGGAGCAAATACACAAAAACAATCCCGATTGCGACTTCTAGTATTTGAGAGCCGAACATAAAGATATCTCCTTTCACTATCTGTCGGTACGGACTCCAAAACCATCTCACGGCTGAAGACAAAGATTTTCTTCTTTGCCACAACTATTCCTCCTTAAAAGTCGAGTTGTCTACGAAAACTCCTTTGAGTTCTATTCTAGGTTTTACTCGTTAAAAAAGCGTTAAATTTTAGAAGATGAGACGGGCGAGAGACCTCTTTTGACGCTATAATTCTACTTATTCTGTGATGTCACTATCTGGAAGAGATTATGATCCGTTCAACGAAACAATCGGCAGATGTCATCATCATCGGCGCGGGGCATAATGGCTTGGTCGCGTCGATCTTTCTTGCGCGGCACGGCTTAGACGTTTTGGTGCTCGAAGAGAAAGAACAAGTCGGCGGTGCAGCGAAGACCGAGTACCCCTTCAAAAAAGCACCGTTGCTCGGCACGTCGACCGGAGCCTATCTCTTGGGCCTCATGCCGCCGGAATTGATGAAGCGCATCGGAGTCGATATTCCCGTCATTCGTAGAGACCCGCACTATTTTCTGCCGACATTCGATAATCGCTATTTGCTCTTTGGTTCCGACCAAGAATCGACGCGTCAGCAATTTGTGAAATTTTTCTCAGAAGCCGACTGGAAAGCGAACCAAGCGCTCAACGACGAAATCGGCAAACTGAGAGACGACGTGGCTCCGGCCTGGCTCGAAGAGCCTCTTTCAGCCGAAGCGACGGCCGAGCGCCATATCCGCCCTGAGCTGAGAAAAGTTTTTTTGAATCTCGTGAAAAACCCGGTCGAAGAACATCTCGATCGTTTTGGGTTCAAGAACGAATTGCTCATCGCGATGTACGCCGTGACCGATGCGTTCTCTGGCCTGAATGCGACGTTCGGGATGCCGGGGACGGGGCATAATTTTCTCGCGCACAACATGTGTCGCTTGCCGGGAGCCGACGGCACGTGGATGATCGTGCGCGGCGGGATGGGAACAGTCACCAAAGAGCTGGCGCGCGTCGCCGTGCAAGCAGGCGTCCGCATCGCAACCCATAGCCCGGTGACTCAGATTGACGTCCAAGACAAAACTGTCCGGGGAGTGACGCTCAAAGACGGGCGCGAGATTTACTCAGAAGTTGTCGTGTCTAACGCCGATCCATTCAGGACTTTGGATCTGGCCGGCACGAAAAAATTCCCTGAGAGTTTTGTGAAAAGAGTGAATGCGCTGAAGCGCGACGGGACGACGATGAAAGTGAATCTAGCCCTTAAATCATTGCCCAAATTCACGTGCCTGCCCGAGAATCGCGGGCAACATTCGACGACCACACACTTACTCCCAATCGGCAGCAAAGACGGTGTGATTGCCGCGGTCAAGCGTGCTTACCAAGACGTGAAAAACGGGAAACTCTCGGACTTTCCAACCATTGAGTGGTACATCCACACGACGGCGGACCCATCGCTGCAAGATGCGAAAGGCCATCACAATTCAGCCCTCTTCGTGCAGTGGGTTCCGTATGAGCTGGCGGACACAACCTGGGAAAAAGAAGAAGAAAACTATGTGAAGCACTTGCTCTCGATCGCCGATCGGTTTGCGCCGGATACCTCGGATTTGGTTATTGACACGTTCACGCTCACGCCCCCGAAGATTGAAAAACACTTTGGCATCACGCGCGGGCATATTCAGCACGTCGACAATACGTTTGCCTTCGACCAGCGTATGCCCTATGCGACGCCGATTCAAGGGCTCTACTCGTGCAGCGCGGGCTGCCATCCGGCGGGCTCGGTGGTTGGAGCAGCGGGTCACAATGCGGCGCATCGCGTGCTGAGAGATATGGGGCTTTGAACAGTCTTCTGCTCTTCTGTCTTTCTCATCCGACAATGAAATTTCCTTCATCTTAAGATCATTTAACGCTTTTTTCACACTTCCTTCCTATACTCCAGTTGACTTAAGGACTGGTGTTCGTCGATTTACCCCTGCGAACACCAAATCACTTGTGCGAAAGGGAGATGATTCTGAGGTTCATTTAGGGGTAGGCAGATACTCCCACTACTCATTACTAGGAGGGGAATTGAAATGAAGGCTGCCACTGCGGAATCCAAAGCGAAAAAACTCTCAGCCGTTGAGCCGAAGAAATTAGTGACCGTGCAAGCCCCGCAATTGCGTACGGCAGAAGCGATGAAGCATGATCTGCGGAGAAAACCGCCGGTGTCTGATGAGTTTGAAGAAAAGGAACCGGAACGAAACGGAGCGAGGGCTCGCGTGCGCGCGGGACGGAAGAAGCGAGTGAAATCTTTCTTGCCGACGACGCTGAGCTCCGCAAAATATGCGGAGCACAAGGCCAAAGCCCTGGCCAAAGGGGCGACAGCCAAAAGGAAGACGGAGCTGACGAAAGGGTTGAGCGCGGCCGTGCTCGATGAAGCGCTTTCCCCGGTGATCTCGACGGGTGATATCGAAGGAGCGACCGATGTCGACGGGCTCATACCGCCCGATACCCACGGCGCTATCGGCAGCGACGAGTTCGTGGAAGTCACGAATTCGCACATCGACATCTTCCCCAGAAATGACCCGGCCAACCGCACGAGCCTCTCGCTCGCGGCTTTCTTCGGGTACTTCAATCAAACGTTGTTCGATCCTCGCGTCGTGTACGACAGCACGTGGAACCGCTGGATCGTCACGGCCGACGCGTTTCCCGATCCCAAACTGGACAATATCCAGTCCTATTTCATCGCTGTCTCTCTCACCCCCAGTGCGGCAGGCCCTTTCTTCATCTATCAGTTGAATGTGACGTTTAATCAGGGTGACTTCTGGGACTACCCGCAACTGGGAATCGACCAAGACTCGGTCATCATCACTGCGAACATCTTCGGAGCTCAGGGCGATTTTAAGGGCGCGGATATGTTCGCCGTGGCCAAGGCGCGTCTCTACAACGGGCTGGGCTTTTCAGTCCCGGTCTTCGTGGGACTTGAAGCGACATTAGCACCGCCGATCGTCTTGGATCAGAACCCCAATACGTTCTTAGTCGCAGCTCCAGGCGGTAACGTCCTGGCACTGTACACGTTGCAAAACTCTAGCAACGCGGGTATCGCTCTATTTGGGCCGGTCGAGGTGCTCGTCGATCCCTACGCTGCACCGGGACCGGCCGCTCAGCCGGGCACATCTGCGACCCTCGATACGTTGGACGGTCGTTTCGTCAACGCGAGCACACAAGTGGGGAATTCGCTCTGGCAGGTACATACGATCGATCTTGGCGGCCTGCCCACGCCCAAGTACTACCAGATTGACACGTCCGCCAACGCCATCCTGCGGACGGGCACCTTCTTCGCGAGCCAAAGCTCGTACGACTTTAACGCCTCCGTCGCGGCCAATAGTGACAACGATGTCTTTTTCACCTGGACGTCGATCGATCCCAATGCAGGGATCAATGCCCAGGTGCGCTTTGCTGGCATCGACCATAACGATAACTCTGAGCCCGGTGCGGGCTTGGATCTGTTCACGAGCTCGACCTTCTTCACCGGAGGACGCTGGGGCGACTATTCAGCCGTAACCGTCGACCCGCTCAACTCCCGAGAGGCCTGGTTTGTGAACGAAGACGTAGTTCCCAACGGTGACTGGGGAAGCCGCATCGGCTCCGTGGGTTTCCCGTAAAGTGTAGACCCATAAGCCAAGCAGAGACTGGAGAAAGGGCCGCCGAGGGCGGCCCTTTCTCAGTTTCCTTCGCGTTATTCAACTGCGTCGCTTGAGCTAAAGGTTAGATTAATGTTGGAGTCCTAGCCCTCGAATGCCGCTGTCGTATGCAATCAGAACTCGGGTGAAGACCTTCTCAGAGACTGTAACGGTTTGTTGTCTTGCGAAGGGGTGCGAGCTGGGCGATTCCGGGCGAAGTGTATAAGTTCCCGGCGGAAGATTTATCTGAAAGTGTCCCTTCACGTCACTCTGGAATTGAGTTACGGTTTGGCCGTTTGCGTCAAGAACAGTGACCGTGGCTTGGTAGGGACGGGAGTTCACCATCCCCGGTCGTTCGACCGGGCTGATGGGACGAAGAATAATCTCTCCCTCAATTCCGCTGTCGGGGGGGTTCGTGCGAGACATAGTCTGTGACAACCTCCTTTTTTCGAATCACGGAGACCACGAGAAGCACTGGGAACGGCTGGCTTTTCTTCCGGGCTTTCCGCGATTCTATAACTACACGTGACCGAGTCACAGATTCAATTTTATCATTTGCGCCGTGTGCAAGATCACTTGAAGCATGTCCCAATAATTCTTAAAAAAGACGAAAACATTGACCTTGGCCATCGCACTCGCTCCTTACTTTGCGGGTTCTGTTCAGCTTTCAATATAAATTCTGAACGTTAAAAAATCGTTAAATGGATTTGGGATGAGCCGAAACGTGTATAATGCTGCCATGACTCCTGGAGACCGGGCGATGATCGCGCTTGCCGTTGCGCGCCTAGCGATCGGAATCTTTTTCTTCTTCTTCGCGCAGTACAAACTGGCCGACAGAAAATTTATCTACGGCGGAGGCATCGATTTTTGGCTCAACAAATTTCTTAGCTCGGGCAGCGCTTATCCCTTCTATCGCGGTTTTTTACAAGACGTGATCCTTCCCCGAAAAGTACTCTTCGCCTGGCTGGTGAGTCTGGCCGAGGCGGGCATTGCCTTTTCTATGCTGACTGGCCTTTGGGTACGCTTTGGAAGTCTGGTGGGATTTTTTCTCATGCTTCATTTGCTCTTCGCTTCGGATTACCCAGGCCCCAACGCGCGGGTCTGGCAGTATTTTGGCGCCAGCCTCTCGCACGCAATTCTCTTGATATTTTTTGCGGTCTTTTTCTTTGCCGATGCGGGCATGGTCTGGGGACTCGATGGGCTCTTGTTCAAATAGCACAATTGCCCTAGGATAGGACGATATTATGAAAGTTCTCATCGTCAACCAATCCGAAGTCGCGCAGTTGTTATCTATGAGCGAGTGCATGATCGTGATGGCCGATGCGCTCAAAGCGCTCGCGCGCGGAGAAGCCATCCAGCCCTTGCGCCCGATCATGCGGCTGCCCGAAAAAGTCGGACTTCTGGGAATCATGCCCGGTTATCTTGATTCGCTCAAATCACTGGGACTCAAAGTCATCAGTATCTTCCCCGGAAATCAGAACACAGAGTATGATTCTCACCAGGGCGCGGTCTTGCTCTTTGAAGCGAAGCATGGGCAGCTTCTCTCAATTATGGATGCCAGTTCGGTCACGGCCATCAGAACGGCAGCCGTGAGCGGGGTCGCCACTCAATTACTCGCCCGCGACGACGCTGCGGACCTAGTGATTCTAGGCTCCGGAGTCCAAGCGCAGACGCACTTAGAAGCGATGTTGCTCGCTCGCAAGATTAAACGAGTACGCGTCTGGAGCCGGAGTTTCGCGAACGCTCAAAAATTTGCCGAGCGCGAGTCCCAAAAGCACAAGATTGCCGTAGAGCCGATGAAGACAGCCCAAGAAGCTGTTACTAATGCTGACATCATTTGCACAGTCACTTCTTCATCGCAGCCCGTGCTCTTCGGAGAATGGATCGCTCCCGGTGCGCACATCAACGCCGTCGGGTCGAGCACCCCGAACGCACGAGAACTGGATACGCCCGCCATCGTGAGAGCAACGCTCTTTGTCGATCGGCGTGAGTCGACTCTCAACGAAGCGGGCGATTTTCTCGTCCCCCAAAACGAAGGTGCGATTGAGGACGATCATATTCGGGGCGAACTCGGGGGAATTTTGCTCGGGCACCTCAAAGGGCGAGTTTCTGACCAAGAGATCACGCTCTTCAAATCACTCGGGCTCGCCGTCGAAGACATAGCCGCCACACACTATATCTATCACAAAGCTCTAGAAAAGAAGAAGGGCACCTGGATCGAGTTGGGAGGGGCACGCCATCTCTAATTTCTTATAGGTGTAGAGCTTGTTTTGTCCTGTGATAAGAGCGTAGCAATCAGCATTCCTACCGGGTCGATACAGATTTATCTCCTAGAGTTCTGAGTTTCTAAAAAAATTTGAGCACTCTTATGCGCTCAAAAAAATCCCGACAGCCGACACCTCCTTGGACCCAATTTCCACCTAAAGTTGACATTGGAAGAGAGCTATCGTATAGTAACACAAAACACACTAAGAGCCTTGGAGGGGTCGTATGAAAAAATTGGCGTATGGAGCCATAGCCGTCTTGCTGATCGCCCTTCTCACCCTGCTGCTCGGACAGACCAGCATCGCTCAATCAGGATCGGATTTAGCCGTACCCATGATCAAAATTAAGCCCACTGCGCCGGAGGCCGGAGAAACGACCAAGATCCGCGCCACCATCGCCAACCAAGGCGGCAGCGACGCACTCGATGCGTTCGACGTCGTCTTCGAGGTCGATGGCGAGCCGATCGGTCGTAATTCCTTGACTCGGCTCAATCTCGGCCAGAGCCGTGCCGTCGATTTTCCCTGGATTGCCACGCTCGGAACCCATAAGATCCGCGTTTCCATCGATATTTCCTTCAGCACTGTACGCGACTCCAACAAGGAGAACAACCAGCTCACGATCGAGGTCAACGTGACGGCTCCGGCGACCGTCCGTTCGGCCACACGCCAGATCGTCGAGGCATTCGGCGTCGCGCTGGAGCAAGCGGGCAAGGCACTCAACTTCGAGGTATCCGGCGACGCGCTCAAAGTGTATAGCGACGCTCTGAACGCTCTGACCAACACGGCGAACGCTCTGCATGACTTGAACGAAGACCTGCAGATTATCAAGAGTGCGCTGCCCTCTGCGCTCATTCAGCAAGTCCAAGTACAGAAAGCCGACGCGATTGCGGCCCTCTACGAAGGGCTGGCCGATATTACGCTTCACATGATGGGCGCGCTCAGCCTGGGAAATTTTGACGGCATCATCGAGCAGGCAACCAATTTGAGGGCCAAATTAGTCACACTCTCACAGGCCACCTTTGAGAGCATCTCGTTCGACGTGCTCAAGCCCGCCGTGGCGCAGCTCGATAAATTAATCCCGTTGGCGATAGAATTTAAGAACGTCTTCAGCGGGGGCAAGGGGCGCGATCTCGCCACTGTGGGGCGAGAGCTCTTTGAAGCCCTCTTGAACTATGGAGCGGCGTTAGTCCAAGCCGGCCAAAGGCTCAAGCAAGCCGCCGCCGAGCAAGCGGCCAATTTCTCGGACAGCACGGGAAACCCGGTCAGCGTCTACATTCCCGGTAGCCCCTTGGTCACTTCGGCGGCCAATGCCCATGGCCTTAAATTAGAACTCTGGGATGCCAACGGCCAGCTGGTGAACAGCGTACAGGCCGACGGAGACAGACTGGAGTTCAACGGCATGGACAGCGCCGGCAACACGCTCAAGCCCGGAGTATATTATTATAACCTGACCATCCAGAACACGGTCGCCGCGACCAATGAATTAGGGCGCCTGATCGTCTCTAATCAATAGAGGGGATCGAATGCGCCGGGTCTGGTTGCTGCTGGCCATCGGACTCGCGATTGCGATCGACAGAGGGCCACTGAGCCCGCAAGCCGTCACAGGGACTGAAAAGCTCGCGGATTATCAGTGGCTCTTGCATTCCCCGGAACGCCTCGAGCTCTCCGGGGCAGCCGATTCTTATCTGATGCGTCGCTATGAATCGTCCTCCGAAGGAATACCATCCCCAGGGCGAGAAAGCCCTTCACGGCCTGAGATTTCGTTCTCCAGCGTCAAACGCGTCAACGACCCTTCCAAAGATTTTCCCGATGCGACGACGCAGAGCGAGCCCTCGCTCGCGGTCTTCGGTTCACACATTGTGGTGAGCTTTAACGATTCGGCCGAGTCGACCTTCGGCGATAATTTTATGGGCTTTAGCCTCTCGCACGACGGCGGCAAAACCTTCACAGACAAGGGCCCTATCCAAGGACCCGACGGCGGGTCGGCCTTCGGAGACCCCTCGGTCGCGGTCGATCGTCAGGGTATTTTTTATATCGCTTCGCTCGCGGCCGACGCGCGCGGGAATTCGGGCATCGGCGTGGCCCGCTCGACCGATTTTGGGGAAACGCTCGAGCCGATGATCCTGGCGAGCAACAATCTCGATTTGCGAAACTTTCAGGACAAAGAACTTTTAGCGATTGACAACACCGATAGCCCTTACAGCGGCGCTCTCTATCTCACCTGGACCGAGTTCTTTTTCACCGGCGGAACCCGGATTCTCTTCGCGCGCTCGACCGATGGCGGCCGCACGTTTTCTACCCCCGTGCCGCTCTCGCAGTGGGGCCGAGGCGTGCAGAATTCAGTGCCGGTCGTCGGCCCTCACGGAGAACTCTACGTCGTCTGGCGACAATCGAGCGAACATCCTTTGCAAAATAAAATTATCTTCCGGCGCTCGACCGACGGCGGCGAGAGCTTTGACCCCAGAGTCGAGATCGCTTCAACTACGCTTATCGGAGTCTTGAGAGACTGCAACGGCCGGCGTATGGTGCTTCAAGGAGACATGCGCGTGAACATCGGCCCGATGGCCGCCGTCGATCACAACTCCGGGGCGATCTATGTCGTCTACTCGGGCGACCCCGACTATAATGCTGAGACCGGTGCGAATGGTCCTGATATGAGCGACGTCTTCTTGGTTACTTCCGACGACCAAGGCCAAACGTGGAGCTCTCCCGTGCGTGTGAACGACGATACGACGCACCGAGATCAATGGTTTCCAGCAGTTGCCGTCGCGCCGAACGGAACTGTGGGAGTTATGTTCTACGATCGACGACTCGACCCTAAAAATGGTCAGATCGATGTCTTCTTAGCGATGTCGAGCGACGGCGGACAAACTTTTAAGAATCGACGTATCTCACGCCACTCGTTCAGCCCTCCAACGCTCAAACCGAACTTTGACCCGTTGGTCGCAAGCTGTTATATGGGCGACTACAACTGGATCACGGCCGACGAGAAAAATTTTTATGTGGCTTGGGGGGACAACCGCGATCGCATAAATTCGCTCGGCGAGACACGACCCGATCCCAATGTCTTCGTAGCAATTGAGCCCGTGCCCTCTCTTTCGGACAACCGGCCGCGCGCTTCGATCGCCGTCTCTGCCAGCCCAAACCCTGTCACCAGCCCGCACACGACCGAGTTTCGCGTCACGGGCAACGAGGTGGTAAGCATCCAGCTCCAAATCTTTGACTTGGCGGGACGACGGGTCTTTCATTCGGGCGAGATCCCCGAGCTGACGTATCGCTGGCATCTCGACCGTGATGATGGGAAGACCGTGGCCGATGGGGTCTATCTCTATCGAGTCCTAGCCACGACTGCCGCGGGTGAGAAAATTTTGAGTGAACTGAAGAAGATCGTCGCGCGGCGTTAGCGCGATGTTGCAAGCCTTTCTCGGCAGACTATAATTTGAGAATGTCTGAAAAACGGCGTTGACTCTTGCTAGAGGCCAGATGTGAGGATGCGATGGACGAGTCGTCCGTTGAGCTGAAAAATCTCTCAAAGCAATTTGGAGCCCACCCGGTCGTTCGCGATGTTTCCCTGCAAATCAAGCGAGGAGAATTTTTCTCGCTGCTCGGCCCGAGCGGCTGCGGCAAAACGACGACCTTACGATTGCTTGCCGGTTTCGACAATCCCTCCTCCGGGGAAATTTTCATCAACGGCTCTCTCGCGAACGGAGCGCCGCCCTATGCCCGCGATGTGAATCTCGTCTTCCAGAGCTACGCGCTCTTCCCCCATATGAACGTCTATCAAAACGTGGCGTTCGGCCTAGAAATGAAAAAACTTTCTCGCTCGCAGATTCAGCCGATGCTCGAAGAAGTATTGAGTTTGGTAAGACTTACGGGCTTGGAGTCTCGTTTCCCTAAGCAGCTTTCAGGGGGACAGCAGCAACGGGTTGCGCTTGCCCGCGCGCTCGTCACGCATCCGTCAGTCTTATTACTCGACGAGCCGCTCGGTGCGCTGGACTTGAAGCTGCGTAAGGAGATGCAATTAGAGCTAAAAAAACTTCAGCGCAAACTGAACATTACGTTCATTTATGTGACCCACGACCAAGAAGAAGCGCTCACCATGTCCGACAGAATCGCGGTGATGGATCACGGACGCGTCGTCCAAGTGGGCAGACCCGAAGAAATTTACGAGCAGCCCGCGACGCGTTTTGTGGCCGACTTTATCGGCGAGACCAACTTCATCGAGGGCAAGATCGTCTCTTGCGATCCGCCCTGGGTCAAGGTCGATGTCCAGGGAATACAAATGAGCGCTCTGGGGATTCCTCCGTATGAGAAGAGTCGAGAGGTCGTTATCGCTATTCGTCCCGAAAAAATTTGGCTTCAGAAAGAGCATAGTTCTTCATCAGAAAATCAATTCACGGGGCTGATCGAAGAATTAGTCTATCTGGGGACCGACACGCGTTACTTGGTTCGCTTGAGCGATGAATTGATTCTCACCGTGCGCCAACAGAACTTAGATCATTCGGCGTTTCGCAAGGGAGATAGAGTTTATCTGGGCTGGCCCGCGCCGTGCGCGCAGGTGCTCCATCCCGAGACGGAGGCATGATGGAAAAGCAGCGCGAACGCGGGCAACTAGCGCTCTTGCTCTTGCCCTCGACGCTTTGGCTGGGTCTCTTCTTTCTTGCACCTCTAGGAATTATTCTGGTAATAAGCCTTGTGCAACGCGGTGGCCCGGTCGCGTGGCAGCTCGACGGTTCAGCCTATGTGCGATTGCTCGATCCCTTGCATCTCAAAATTTTTCTGCGCTCGCTGACCCTCGCTGTGCTCACTACGTTTGTCTGTCTTCTGGTCGGTTATCCCCTTGCGTACTACATCGCGCAGCGGCCGCCGCGTCTACGCCATCTGTTACACTTTTTCGTCTTGCTACCTCTGTGGGCAAACTCACTCGTGCTCACCTACGCTTGGATGGTGCTCTTACGACCCGAAGGTTTTTTCGACTCACTCTTACACGCTCTCGGGTTCGCCGAGCCCATCAGTCTGCTCTACACACCGACGGCCGTCGTCATCGGACTCGTCTACTGGTATCTCCCTTTTATGGTATATCCCCTCTACGGGTCGATCGAGAAGTTTGATTTCACTCTGATCGAAGCCGCTCACGATTTGGGAGCAACGCGCTTTCAAGCGTTTCGCAAAGTACTCTTGCCGCTGACGATGCCGGGAGTGATGGCGGGGTCTCTGCTTGTCTTCATCTCGGCTTTGGGAACCTTTGTCGTGCCCGCTCTGCTCGGTGGCGACAAGACGCTCATGTGGGGCAACCTCATCCAGCAGCGCTTTCTCTCGACGCCTCAAGATTGGCCGCTCGGCGCCGCGCTCTCGCTGGCGATGATGCTCTTTATGAGCGTTGGTATCTGGTTCTATTTTCGCGTCAACCGGGAGAGCGCATGAACGAACGATCGCTTAGCACAACTACACGCGCAACAGTGCCGATCCATCGACGCGCGACGCTCTGGGATCGCCTCTTAGAGCCTGTCCTGGGGGTGAACGCTTGTTTTATCTATGTGTTTCTCTATATGCCCATCGTAGTTTTGATCGCTTTCAGCTTCAGCGCGAGTCCCTTCAGCGCGGTCTGGGGCGGTTTTTCAATTGATTGGTACATCCAGCTTTTCCAAGACTCCGAGATCGCGCGAGCGCTCCGCAACACGTTAATCGTAGCCAGTTTCTCAATGCTTTTCGCGACAATCATCGGCACGATGACCGCGCTCGCGCTCTCTAAATTCCAGTTCCGCGGGCGTAACGCTTTTGAGACAACGCTCAATTTACCCATCGTTATTCCCGACATTGTTCAGGGCATCTCGCTTTTAATGTTCTTGGTTTTGGTGGTGCATCTCGCGCTGGGGCTACCGACGATCATCATCGCGCACACGGTTTTTAATATCTCGTATGTAGCCGTCATCGTGCGTGCACGCTTGCACGGTTTTGATCGTAGGCTCGAAGAAGCCGCGATGGATTTGGGAGCGACCGAATGGCAGACATTCTGGAAGATCACATTTCCTTTGATCTGGCCTGGTATTTTGAGCGGTGCTCTCTTGGCGTTCACGCTCTCGCTGGATGAGTTTGTAGTCACTTTCTTCGTGACCGGGCCCGGTGCGACGACGCTGCCCATCCAAGTCTACTCGATGGTTAAGCGTGGCGTGACGCCTGAGATCAACGCGCTGGCTACATTGATGCTCGTCGCCTCGATTTTACTCGTCACCCTTTCTATACTCTTGCAGAGGAGGCGATCATCGTGAAAAAATATGCGATCGTCGCGGGAGTTGTCATTGTGTTTGGAGTAGCCGTCTGGTTGATGTACGTCAACCCTTTCAGCACTTCACCCAGAGCAGTGACTCCGCAGTTGGCGAAAGAGCTTCATCTCTTTATTTGGTCCAATTATCTCGACCCGACGGTGAAAACGGATTTTGAGAAAGAGTTCGGCGTCAAAGTGATCGAGGACAATTTCGCGAGCAACGAAGACCTTCTGGCGAAGCTTCAGGCCGGCGGCAGCGGCTACGACGTGATCGTGCCCTCGGACTACATGGTCCAAATTATGCGAAAACAAAACTTGCTTGCTCCCTTGGACCTCAAAAACATCGCGAACTTTAAGAATATCAATCAAAGCTTCAAGAATCTGGACTTCGATCCGGGGAATCAATTTTCGATGCCCTACATGTGGGGCACGACCGGGATCGGCTACAACAAGAAAAAAGCGAGTGCTCCTCCGACAAGTTGGGCTGATCTCTTCGACCCAGCCAAGCTTGAGCCATACAAAGGCCGCATCAGTATGCTCGACGACGCGCGCGAGGCGATCGGGGCAGCTCTGATTTATCTAGGCTTTTCTCCGAACACAACAAATGAAAAGGAGCTCGAAGCCGCCAAACAAGTGTTGATTAAGCAAAAGCCATTTGTGGCCAAGTACGACAGCGAGTCGTTCAGAGATTCCCTCGCGGCAAACGAAGTGATTCTCGCTCACGGCTGGACCGGCGACATCGCCGCGGCGAAAGTCGCCAACCCGGACATCGAGTTCGTGATCCCGAAGGAGGGCTCACTCACGTTCTTGGACAATCTCGCGATTCCCAAGACTTCGAAGAATCAATATACAGCCGAAGTGTTTATTAACTATCTGTTGCGCCCAGAGATCAGTGCGAAGATCGTCAACTTGCGGCGTTACGCAAGTCCCAACGACGCAGCGAAATCTCTGATCCAACCGGAGATTCTCAATAGCGCAACCTACTCAAGGCCCGAGGGCATCAAGCTCTACTGGCTCCAAGATTTGGGCCCAGCGGGCGATCTCTACGAAAAAATCTGGACGGAGATCAAAGGGCAGTAGTTTTTTGAACCGCCAAGTCGCCAAGGACGCCAAGAAGTTTCTGACGTAGGGGCAATCCTTGTGATTGCCCTTTTCTATTTGGAGTTAGGGTAATACTGTTTTGCTTTCTAAATGTCCGAATGATTGGCTCTTCCAGCCAGCCTTTGCCGCCAGTTTATCCAGACATTCCAATGACGAATTAGTATAACTACAGCATTCGCCTCTACGGAATCATGAAGGGAATACGCTCTTTGAAGCTTGCGAATACTCGGCCGGTGCAAAGAAGACCAGCACCGCCAACTCTTCAGTAATCGTGTGAAAGCGATGCTCTACGTTTGCTGCTACATAGACCACTGAACCCGGTCCGACTGTGCGATCCTCGGAGCCAACTCGAATCGACGCCCGTCCGCTCAGGACGTAATACACTTCGTCTTCTGTATGAGGCTTCTGACGATCGGACTGACCGGCTTTGAGCACATAAAGTCCGACGCTCAACGAGGGCACACGCAAGAATTCCAAATAGCTTTTGTTCGACCGTTCCCGTTCACCGATCAGCTGCGAAAGTTCAAACGCGTTCATACTCCAATCTAGCCAACCATACCGACCGATAGCAAATCAGATTTGGCTCTTGTCTAAGAGGAGTCTATACTAAGGAGAATACAGAAGCAGAAGAAAGGAGAGGGGTTTATGCGATCGACGACGATCAGTTTGGGTGGTGGCACATATCTGCTGATCGCGCTGGGTGTTGGATTGGCAGTCTCTTCGTGGGGTGGCTCTTGGTGGTGGTCTTTTCTGACGGGACTCTTCTGGCCGGCAACGCTGGGGTATTGGGTGGTTCAAGCGCTGCACCATTTTGCGTTTAAATAAACTGAGACCAAAACGCATACGCGGAGGCGACGCTGTTGTCGTCTCCGCGCTTTTCAGGAGATGGGGAGGTCTCAAATTTCTGAGTCAGTCAGAGAACGTGTTGCACTCGGGGCCCATGCCGAGTGCAACGTTTTCCTAGAGGGAGTTAGAATTCAATGAATTGTCTGTTCCTTTCCCAGCAATTCTCGCCCTAATTCTTTCCGGATGTGATCGACGACCGCTTCTTTGCGCTCGGCGTAAAACCCGCAGGTGGTACAGACATAGGCACGGCTGTCAAAGAAGATGGATGCATGCTCGTGAGACAACGCGAATGATGGATTTTCCGATTTCGGTGTCTTTGGTGCAGTATTGTGCTTGTCGTGGAGTTGGACCGATCGGCGCATCATAGGGTCTTCACCTTCCTCTGCGCGAGTTCTGTCAGTTCGTCCGCAAAGTTATGTAGATTACCTTCGCGTGACGACGCCCTACTATACCACCGAGAGGGCCAAAAGTTTCATCGGAATATCGCCTACTGTTCATTTAACGAGCGGGCCTGTTGCCAAACCCATGAGAGGAGGCTAGGGTAGCGCCGAGGTGATCTCTTATGATGTCCATCAAACCCCGGCGTGTCTCTGCCACTCTGGAATCCCTCGTTCCTTCAGACCATGAACTACGCCGAATCGACCAACTCCTCGACTTCTCTTCCATCCGCGATCAGGTTCATTCCCTCTACAGCGCTACCGGACGTCCTTCTATCGACCCGGCTGTCATCTTGCGTCTGTTCTTCTTGCTCTTCTTCTATGGCATCCGCTCCGAACGCCGGCTGCTACAAGAAGTTCGCTACAACCTAGCGTATCGCTGGTTTGTAGGATACGACTTACACGAACCGCTGCCGCATCACTGCGTCTTAACCAAAGCCCGAGCTCGCTGGGGATTGCCCATCTTTCGTCAGCTCTTTGAGCGCATCGTGCGGCGGTGTCTTCGTCAAGGATTGGTCGAGGGGCATACTACTTTCTTGGATGCCACGGTGTTGCGAGCCAATGCCTCGCGCGATTCGTTACGGGAACCGCTCGTTCGTCCTGCTCGAGTGCGGCTCAATGAGCTGCTCTATTCCAAGACCGATCCGGAAGCGGGGTTAGTGAGCCGGGACGGACAACGGGCTTTCTTCGGCTACAAGGTGCATCGTGCTCTGGATGCACGAGCGCGCATCATCACCGAGACGCTCGTCACTTCCGGAGACTTGGTCGAACAGAAATATCTGACCGCTCTGGTCGAAGGACAGCGCCACCGGGGAATCGACCCTATTGAGGTGGTCGCCGATGCCAACTACGGCACGATCGAGAACTACCGCTATCTGTTGGATCAAGGCAAAGTGGTGCACATCAAGCGCAGACAGAGTGGGCGCAGACTCGACCGCTTTGTCTTAGAGGATTTTCGCTACGATGCTCAGCGAGATCGTCTCATCTGTCCCCAAGGGAAAGTCTTGCGCATGGTGGGGGCGACAGCTCACGGCAAGAGATACCGCGCGCGAGGAACAGATTGCCGTGCCTGTCCGGTGAAGGCTCGTTGCACCGACGCGACCATCCTAGGACGAACGGTGCAGCGGCCGTGGGAACAAGCGGCGATTGAGGTAGTGAAGGAGCATCTAGAGACAGAGCGCGCGGCAGAGCATCTAAAGAAGAGGCAAGTGATCTGTGAAGGATCGTTTGCGGAGGCGAAGAACTTCCATCACTTTGGGCGCGCGCTTTATCGAGGGAAATGGAAGATGCAAGTGCAAGACTATCTCATTGCCGTGGTGCAGAACGTCAAACGGCTGCTCAGATGGGAGCTCCAAGCCGGAGTCAAGTTATCTCTTGGCGCCGCTTAGACTTTGGCAACAGGCCCGAGCGATTTGTGACCACTATCTGACCTTACGAGCTGACAAGGGTTTCCGGGACTTATTTTTGACACCCGTTTTATAACCAGTCATTTTTCGCACTTTGACGACATAGGCGTGGCTGACTTTCACGAACCGCGCGGCTTCTCTGACACCTTTACCGGTCGCGAGTAAGTCCAGAATCTTGGCTTTAGTTTTGTCCGATACCGGTGGCCTGCCAAGTTTCTTGCCCTGGCGCTTGATACGTTCGAGTCCTGCTTTGGTGCGCTCCGAAATTTTCTCACGCTCTGCTTTGGCCAGTGTGCTTACGACTACAAGCAAGATGTTTCTGGCTAGTTCATTCGTGGTATCCAGATAGGGCTCGCTGTAGCTGACGACATCGACGCCGATCTTGTTCAAGTGCTCGATCATGTTGACCGTCTTGGTCATTCCCTCGCGGCTCAAGCGATCAAGAGCCCAAACCAAGATTACATCAAACTTGCGCTCGGCAGCGGCACTTATCATCTGATTGAACTCAGTGCGATCGGCGCGCTTGCCGCTGGCTACATCGCAAAAGACGTGCTTCACTTTGAAGTTGCGTTTACGGGCAAACGATTTGAGCGCGTTGAGCTGGTTGGCGAGTTCTTGCTTGTTGGTGGATACACGGCAATAGATAGCGGTGTTCATAGTGAAATCGTAGCAAGACCAAAGCAAAAATCAAGAGGCAAGAATTCCTATCGCAGTTTATTTAACGCTTTTTTAACGCTCGGGATCTATACTAACAATGTTAGGACGTCCAACAAGATCGCTGACTTTGGTCCCGGTATAGAGTATCCTATAAAATGTATTGAGAAAGACTGGAGTGATAAAATGTACTGGACAACTCCATGGGAGATGTACCACTCATCGCCACAGATTAGTCCATTATAGAGGAGCGCCAACTCCCCTCGAGTTGGCAGAGTGAAACAATGGGAACTAAAGACATCATCACTATCGGATTGAGTCTGCTGGCTCTTGTTCTCTCGGTTATAGCAACAGTGGGGACAATAGCGCGCGAAAAATCCGAGACGGTACGCGCAGTAAGGAGTCAGCTTACGGATGTAATGGGTCGACTTGTTTCATTAAATTTTCTTGAGCAGGCTAAACTACTTCAAGATGCGAAAGGGAAAGATCTTGAATATCAACAACGTATTCAAGCTGGGCTGCAACAACAGAATCAATTTCTACTGGGACAAGCAATCGCCCTGATAGCTCAACTACCAGATAAATTAGTGACATCTGTCGAGTATAATACTGTAGGGCGTTGGTGCATGAAAGCTAATCAAGAGTAGATTCCCGCTGACCGTGGCAGGCGGTCAATCCACCCGGTGACTCTGTGGCATCCCCAGATGGGTCATGCGATTGAGGGCGCGACAACGAAGCTGGAACTGGCATACTT
>JACOSB010000127.1 GCA_016179105.1 Candidatus Acetothermia bacterium | reverse complement strand
AGGCGCTGGAGCAAGCCTTGGGAGAAGCGCTGCGCCCCTATTGGGAAGCACCGGCGCACTTGCGATGCTTGACCGCTTATCCCTGGTGGCTCAGGGGTCTCCACTCTATCCAGACATTCCTATGACAAATTAGTATTAGAGCTGAACTGCTTCCAGAAGACTCGCCCCTGCCATTGGAGCACACGATCGAAAACCTACGGGCAATTCCCCCGTTCGTCGATGTGCGGATATGGGCGGTTTGGCGCGGAACTGAGATGGTCGCGCAGAGCCACATCGCCATGCTGAGAAAAGAGGAAAACAAGCATTTGGCAGAATTCAACATCGATGTGCTGCCCGAGCTGCGTCGCCACGGCATTGCCAGGCGCTTGCTACGCCATATCACAGACGTTGCCGGCCCAGAGAACCGTTCGCTCTTAATAGCAAACACGAGTTCGACGGTGCCCGCCGGTGAGGCATTCATGAAGCGCATCGGCGCGCACGCCGGACTGGTGGGCGTGACGAATCAATTGCGCGTAGCCGAGCTGGATCGAGCGCTCATTCGCCAGTGGCAAGCGCATGGGAAAGCACAGACAGCTCAGGTTGAGCTCGGCTTTTGGGCAGGGCCCTACCCGGAGGCAGACGTCGAAGCGATGGCGACGTTTCTCGATGTGATGAACACCGCGCCGCGCGGCGATCTGCAGGTTGAAGATCAACATTGGACTGCCCAAGAGCTGCGACAGATCGAAGCGTCACAGGCTCAACGCAAGATTGAGCGCTGGACTATGTATGTACGTGACAAGAAGACGCGCGAGTTTGCGGGATACACGGACGTGACGTGGAATCCACGCGATCCTGGAGTCCTGCAACAGGGCGGTACAGGGGTTTTGCCCAAATATCGCAACCACGGCCTTGGCCGCTGGTTAAAAGCTGCGATGTTGGAGAAAATTCTTGCCGAACGTCCGCAAGTGAAGCGTATCCGTACGGGCAATGCGAACTCGAATGCGCCGATGCTCAAGATCAATCAAGAACTCGGCTTCAAGCCCTATCGATCGATGAGCTACTGGCAAGTCGAACTGGACAAAGTGCGCCAGTATATGGGTTAATACTGCATGAGCCGTAAGCTCCTAGTCAATAGCTGCCCGGACAACTCCGGCTCTATCGCTCGTCACCGTCACTCCGATTTTGCCCGAACCTTTGACGAGCCACTCGATCTTTCGCTCTGTATCTTTGCTCGAGCCCAGGAACGAGACGCCGTTGGCCCAATCCAGACAGACGGAATTGGCGATGCCTGTCAAGTGTTCGATCTCCATCTTCGCCTTACCCATCGTCACTTCCCCGCCTTGCGCTAGATGCAGTTCGACTTTGATGGGCCGCACAAGCTTCTTCTCCAGCGCCCGCTGGGAGACATTCGTGGGCAACCATCCTTCGTTTTCGACAATCAGTGTAACGCGGCGGATATCTTTGTTGAGCGCTTCGGCAGTAAAGCTGCGAATGCGTAGCCTCGGAGAAGCGGCTGCATGTCGCAACGAGAAGACTATATTCTTGTGGCACTCTTCTTCTAGAAATTTCGGCGGTGGGTTGCTCCATGTGTACGCCCGCCGCCATCCGCCGATCTCAACATCTCCGAGCTGTGGATGCTTAAATGGCTTCCAGTTCACAAAGCCTTCTCCGTTCAGTTCTTTATCCTGCCATTGGAGAATTTTGAGATCGTCTTCTTCAGAGCGCTCAGCGAAGAAAGCAATAAAATCCTTGACTTCAATCCCCGCGTGCTTGGCGATGCTCCAGAGCTCGACGGTAAATGTGAATATTCCGTAATGATCGTAAGCCCAATCGTCGAAGACGCCAGTGATTGATTTACGCGGGTCATAGCGAAAACCGTCGTAGACAGCCACACATTTGTATCCCGTGGCGTCGGTTCCCCGTGCGCCCAATACCTTATAAGCGTTCAGGTCAAAATTAGGAAAAGCCGTGTCTGGTTGGCCTGAATAAGGACGCAGAATCACGCCGCTCGTGGTGTGATAGGTCAAGGCTCCGCAGATATTTCGGTGCTTGTAGAAGAATTCAGTGACCGCGCGTGTCTCGGGCTCCGAGAGCGGGAAATCTCCGGCGCCGGACTGACCATCTTGCGCTTTCCACTCGTGCGGGAAATTTCTATTGAGATCCAGCCCGCGGGGGTTCGGCGGCACTTCAACACGGAAGCCATCGAAATTTTTCAGATGCCCTTCTTGATAAAGACGATAGTACGTTCCCCCAACATCATCGGGCTGGCGTTTTATCATTAATCGTAAGTCTTTGGATGACACTTTCCATTCGCCGAGCGGGTCCTTGACGCGCATCTGAAGAATCTCGCCGTCATTATTGATGTCAGCAGGTTGGAGACCATCTTTCTCTTCCGGGAAGGGATATAAACGCACGCTGGAGCGTACCCACTTTCCCGTCGTCAAAAAATACTCAGACCCATCAGGGCTGAGTCTAGGCAAAATGTAAAACGCGCTTGTATCCAGGAGATGGGTTACCAGCGGGTCTTGATTGTAGTGAGTAAGCAAGTAGTTGATCGTGTACAAACACACGGCACTGCCGCAGACTTCTATCGCATGGATGTTCGCGTCGATCCAGTAAGCGGGTTTTTCCTCGGCAGAGCCGGTTTGCGTGTTGGTGATTTCGGCGAGCCAGAGATCTCGGCCTTCAAAACTTTTTCCGATCGAAGTGACTTTGAGTAAATTCGGATACGCACTCTCGCACGCTCTCAGAAACTCAGTAATCTCACCATAGCGATAGTATTTGTCCGACTGATAGTTGACCTTGACCATGAGGCAGCCTCCTTGGAGTGATACATTTTCGTTGAACTATTATACTCGAATCTTTGGGTTCAACGGTTGCCCGACGCCATCTTGGCGGCCTCCGGCAGACGGCGCAAGCGCCACATACTCCATATCCCAAACGCCGGGCCGAGCGCCAAGATCGCGAGCGTCCATTCCCAGCCGAAGACTCCAGAGAGCTTCGGCGCCCAATAAATCGTCAATATGGTCAACAAAAATCCCAAGCCCGTTTGCATCGTCAGTGCTGTCCCGACATACTGAGGATCGCTCAGCTCGCTGATGGCTGTACTGAACTGCGCACTGTCAGCCACGACGGCAAATCCCCAGATCAAACAAAGCGTGGTCAACAACGCCGGCATCTGAAAGGTGATACCTGCGATCAACGCACAGCTCCCGGAGACGGCAAGGCTGACGATGGAAAGAGTCGTTCGCCCCCAGCGATCAGCCAAGATCCCCGCGAGGACACTCCCCAAACCTCCCGCAGCGACCGCTCCAAACCCCGCGAGTCGTGCCCCTGCTTCGTTCCATCCCGAGTGCTGGTAACTGACTAAGAGCAAGATCGGAACCCAGGTCCACATCGCATAGAGTTCCCACATGTGTCCCAAGTAGCCGAAATTTGCGAGGCGCACGGCTCGATCGGCCAAAGCGCGTCCAGCATAGCGCCAATCGAAGCGCGTCGTGAATACCAAGAATGGGCCCGCGTGGACAAAGAAGGCAACGATGAGCGCCGCGAGCAATGCCAAAGCAGAGGCTGTCAACAACACCGGCCGCCACGGTGGAACGCTGATTTCTGAATTCATCAAAGGTATGGCGTTCAGCAAATGCGGCGTCGCGGACCCCACTGTCAGCGCTCCGACCAAAAGGCCAATTCCCAGCCCTCTATCTTCTTTGCACCACGTAGCCATCAACTTCATCCCTGGCGGATAGACTCCAGTCAGCGCGACGCCCGTGAGAAAACGCAAGGCCAACGCCGGGCCAATACTCTGGACGACGATCACGATAGAAGCGTTCGCGATAGCACCAATCACAGCACTGATAGCGAAGAGTCGCTGTACTGAGACTCGATCTGCGAGGTTGAGAAGAGCACTGAGCAGCGCCCCGACCACAAAGCCGATCTGGACGCTCATCGTTAACCACGATTGCTGTTCTGAACTCAAGTGCCACTCTGAAGTCAGCTGAGGAACAACCGAAGATGCCGAAAACCAGAGCGACATGGCCAAGAGTGCAGCCATTGCCAGCAACAACAAGTTGCGCCATTTGCGACTCATAACCATCCCTTTTGTGAGATCGAGTTACTTTCTTTTGATCACGGAAAGAGAGTCACCCACGCGGATCGTTCCTGGAGAGTGATGAACAAGATTTTGCCCAAACATGACGTGGCCCGTCTCAGTTTTTCTGTAAGTCGCAAGCGTTTTCAGCGGCTCTGGTGCTCGTTCAGCGGTGTCTTGATTCGTCGTCGTAACTTGGCACCGAAGGCAAGGCTTGACTGCATCAAGAGCAAGAGCGCCAATCTGAATCAGATCCCAGGTGTCCTCAGCGTACGCGGGGCATCCTTGGATGACAATATTCGGACGGAAGCGATTCATCGGCAATTTTTCTGTCAAACGGCTGTTTAAGTCATCCAGCGAAGCTTGCGAAATGAGCAAGAACGGAAACGCATCGGCGAAGCCGACTTGGTCCTCGGGCCGACGCGCAAATTGAGGATGGACGGGCCGTATGAAATCATTCGCGATGCGCACCAAACGAGCGTTGAAACCCAAAAACTCACTAATCCACTCAGCAACCTCATCTCCCTGATCGAGCGCTTCGCATGTGCTGCGCCACACGACGACACTCTTACTCAGCCCTGTTTGTGTGAGCGCAATCTTGTGCTCGGACATTTGGGGTGCCTTCAGCAATAAAAAGCCTCGCGTAAAACTCGGTCGGATCAACGCCATGCGTGCGTGTTCGCGTTGAGTCAAAAAATTTCCAGCTTCGTCGACGAACATCCAATTTCTGTCGTATTGCATACCGCGAGCATCGATGACAGCGTCGGAGAGCTCGATTCCTCCGCAGGATTTGATTGGATAGAAATACAATGCAGACACTTTATAGATCGCTGCGCGGCTCTTCGTCGCTTGCTCACTCATGGTCCCGGATTATATCAGAAATGACTCCAAGAAGAAGAAATTCAGCGATATTATTTTACAAGCCCCATCTCCTTCACTATACTAATAACCAGCCGCGAAGGGAGATCTGGATGTCGAACGCTTTCCGAGCTAATGAACTCATCCATGACTGGAACGCACTGAAGGCTCCGAAGAAACCGAAGAAAATTGAACTCAATGACGAGACGTTGCGCGATGGGTTGCAGTCTCCTTCGATCACCGACCCGCCGATCGAGCAGAAGATCAAGGCGCTCCACTTGATGGCCGAGTTGGGCGTCGCGGCCGCGAATATCGGAATGCCTACCGGACCACGGTCGAAGCAAGACGCGATCGCCCTCGCTCGAGAAATTGCGCGACACAAATTGAATATTCGGCCCAACTGTGCTGCGCGTACCGCCATTCCCGATGTGACCGCTGTGATCGAAGTCTCGCAAGCGGCGGGCATTTCAGTTGAGGCCTCGACGTTTTTGGGATCGAGCGGAATTCGCAAGCTCGCCGAGGGCTGGGATTTGGATGTGATGAGGAAGCACACGGAAACGGCTGTCAAGCTGGCGGTCCAAAACAAATTGCCGGTCATGTTCGTGACCGAGGACACAACGCGCGCGCATCCGCAGACGCTCAAAAAGCTCTATCGCACGGCGCTCGACTGCGGCGCATACAGAATTACACTGGCCGATACGGTCGGGCACGCAACGCCTCTGGGCGTGAAGAACTTGATTCGCTTTGTCAAAACGGAAGTGGTGAAAGGCTACGAGAATGTGCAGATCGATTGGCATGGGCACAATGATCGCGGCTTGGCTTTGGCCAACAGCCTCGCGGCCTTCGAGGCGGGCGCTCATTGTGTTCATGGAACGATTCTGGGGATTGGCGAACGCGTCGGCAATACGGCGCTCGATCAATTGTTGGTCAATTTGAAATTACTGGACTGGATCGATAACGATCTGAGAAAATTGCCGGAGTACGTCGAGTTGGTGGCGAAGTACTGTAACGGGCCTCTCCCGTTCAATTATCCCGTGATGGGCCGCGATGCGTTCCGTACTTCGACGGGTGTACATGCGGCGGCTATCGTCAAGGCCAAACAGAAGGGCGATGATTTTTTGGCAAACAGAATTTACTCCGGCGTGCCTTCCGATCTCTTTGGACGCAACCAAGAGATCGAGATCGGCCCGGCGAGCGGCCATCATAATGTCGAGTTCTGGTTGCACAGTCGCGGAATTAAACCAACTCCGCAAATGATTGAGGCGATCTTGCAACGTGCGAAGCAGTCGCGTACGGTCTTGAGCGAAGAAGAATTGCAACGGGTTGTCGAGATGAAATGACTTTCGCTGGAGGCGAGGCACGCCTCGCCCCTACAATGACAGATTGAAGGAGGAATTTTTCATGAGTCGTGAGGTTGTGATTCTCAACGGTGTTCGCACCCCTTTCGGGAAATTCATGGGCAGTCTTTCGACTGTATCAGCAGTTCAGTTGGCGGTCCAGGTCACCAAGGGTGCTCTGCAGAAAATCGACGTGGCTCCTGACCAAGTCGATCACGTCATCTTCGGGAATGTGATCCACAGTTCGAGCGATGCGATCTATTTAGCAAGGCACGCGGGACTTTACGCGGGCATTCCAAAGCACGTCCCGGCGGTCACTGTCAACCGTCTGTGTGGCTCCGGCCTCGAGGCGATCACTCAAGCCGCGCGTATGATTCAAAATGGCGAAGCGGAGCTGGTCGTCGCCGGCGGCGCGGAGAATATGACGCAAGTTCCGTTCATCGTGCGCGGTGCACGCTTTGGACTCCGCTTGGGCTCAGCCAAACTCGAAGATTATCTCTGGGAAGCGCTGCTCGATCCGTACGCGGGTTGCACGATGGCGGGCACCGCCAGCAATGTCGCCGAAAAATACGGAATTTCCCGCGAAGAGCAGGACGAGTTTGCGCTCCGCAGCCAGCAGCGAGCAACCAAAGCGATCGAGAGAGAGCTCTTTAAAGAAGAGATCATACCCGTCGAAATGGACGTGAAGGGCAAGAAAGTGCTCTTTGATACCGACGAACATCCGCGAAAAGATACGACACGCGAGATGCTGGCGCAACTCCCGGTGGCTCCTTTCCCCGGCAATAAATTTGTCACTGCTGGCAACGCAAGCGGAATCAACGACGGGGCGGCGGCTGTCTTGATCGCGAGTGCTGAGAAAGCCAAAGCATTAGGGATCAAACCCTTAGGTCGAATCGTCTCGTGGGCGACGGCAGGGGTAGAGCCCAAACTGATGGGCTTGGGACCTGTGCCAGCGTCACAGAAAGCGTTGGATCGGGCTAAACTCAATCTAAAAAATTTAGATTTAATTGAGATCAATGAAGCGTTCGCCGGGCAATATATAGGCGTCGAGCGCGAGTTGAAATTGGACCGAGACAAAGTGAACGTCAACGGTGGCGCGATTGCATTAGGTCACCCGCTCGGGGCGAGCGGCGCGCGCTTGACGCTCACACTCTTGCACGAGCTACGCCGCCAGAAGAAGCAATTTGGGTTAGCAAGTCTGTGTATTGGCGGCGGACAAGGCATTGCGGCGATCGTTGAATCGATATGAAAGGGGAGAGTCGCGGGATGGTTCTCAAATCGGTCACCAGCAAGGGAAGCGCAGCCAGCCACAGCCAGAGAGTAAAACATAAAGCAAAAGGGCTACGGGCATGAGCAAGAGCGCGAGCAACAATAGGATTTGCAGCTTGTGTCGCATAAAGCCCTTCTCTAGGGTCATTCAATCATAACAGTAAGCAAGAAACAAAAGAGTGGAAAAGGGGTCGTTTTTGCATGTGAGAAAACAGATTGATAACGACTCAATTCAGTCAGCCTCGGGTCCTCAGTACTATGAACGCCCGTCACTCGGGAAGGGCTGAAGCGCTAGCTCTATGGAGGCTCAACTCCAAGATAGCAGACGATCGGCACGCTTCCAGTAGTCTCCTTCATTTCTAGCAAAAACAGATACGAGCTGAGCGCGCTCGCTGTCGGAGTGTTTTTTGTGTGCGCGGGGACCTGTACTTTTAATGCCCACTGCCCAGGTTCTTTTCCCGCCACGATCTCCGCCTGAAACTGAGGTCGTTGGATTCTTTTTACGCCGGGTGCCGCGGCGGGCCCGAAGGACGAAATCCCGACCATCCGCACGATTCCCAAAGTTGCGGCGCTCGGGGACCCGTCGCGGACCTCAAAGATTGCCTCGTTTTTCGCGGCACTCAGAAATTGTGCCGGTGGAGAACAGACTCGATAGGCTCCCTCCGGTGCATCCCCCCACGTGAGTTTTACCTCTTGTACAAAAAATGGATCATACCGCACTCCGTCGATGACCGCGCGCTTGAGGTAGTATCCATACTCCGCCAGTTGATTGGCACGATTGGGAAAACGGGCGTGCGCGACCGGCCCGATTCCGTAGACGTAGATCGTGCGACCGAGAGTACAGTGAGGATCATAGGCGCAATTGCTCTGCTCGGCGTAATGGTCGAAGCTGCCCGCGGGGATGACGTGGCCAGCTAAGAGTTTATCATCTATAGTAAACGGAAATTTTTCGGCAATCAATGACTCTAGGTCGAGCAAGATGATTCTTCTCTGCTCAGCGTACTCGACCAGCTGGTGCTTTTTTGCGTCAAAACGCAAATAACGCTGTGCAGGCTGTCTTTGCGTTGGACGAGACGATCCCAGTTCTGGCAAATGCTCTATGACAAAATATGCTTCACCCTCGAACGAGCGCGTGTCCGTGATTCTAGTGATAGACTGAGCGCCGTCGATCTCCTGGAAGGTCCACTCGTCTCCTACGTGCATCGGGAAATAATCCCAAAAAATTTGACCCGTAGTAGCGTGTGGAGCACAACCGGGGAGCGCCGGTAAACCAAAGAGAAACGCGATGAAGAGAATCACTCGAGCTGTGCTAGACCGACCATCAAGGCTGAACTTTGGCATTCATCAAAAACGCGTCATCGCCATTGCTGTAATAATTGCAGATGCGCTCTTTGACCTCAAAACCGACCTGATTGTAGAGCGCGATGGCTGGCTCGTTGTCGACGCGCACTTCCAACTCAATCTCGTCAGCGCCCAAGTTTTTCAAATAATCCATCCCGTGTCGTAACAATTCGCGCCCCAGCCCGTGCCTGCGAAAACGCGGATCGACCGCAATATTCATCACGTGGCCCACTTCAGGTTCCGGCAGCTCTTCTCCGCGCAGCAGTTGCAGCGTTCGGCGCTCCAGACGCGAAAAAAGCGAGGGCACTTTCATCCCCACGATGATATAACCGATGAGCATCGCTTCGATCTCCGCGACGAGAAAGCCATCTTCGCACATATGTTGAGCCAAGAGATCATAGGGCCAAGGCGTGGGGAAAGATTCGTGCTCGATCTGCATCACGCGCTCGAGGTCCATCTTCTCTGCACGGCGAATTCGATACGGCTGCGGCTCCTTCTTTTCCGGGGCTGATTGAGAAATCACGACTGGTTCACAACTCCAAAACTTCTGATAAGTTCATAAACGAGCGCGAATCGCTTCACAAAACTCCGTGGTGGTCGCGCGTCCGCCTTGATCGACCGGGATGATTTTACCCCCGCGATAGACCGACTTCACACTCTCTTCAAGTTGGCGAGCCGCTTCGGCAAAGCCCAAGTAGTCGAGCATCATGCCCGCCGAAAGCAGCGTCGCCGTGGGGTTGATGATATTTTTCCCAGCGAGGTCCGGTGCCGTCCCGTGAACTGGCTCGAAGTACGCGTGCGTATCGCCAAAACATGCGCTCGGTGTGAGCCCAAGCCCCCCGATGGTTGCCGCGCCGACGTCCGAGAGAATATCTCCATAAAGATTCGGAGTGATGATGACGTCGAACTGTTCGGGCGAAGCGACCAGGCGACGCGCCGCGTCGTCGACAATGAAATGATCGTAAATTATATCTGAAAATTTTTGGACGACAGACGCGACGACTTGCCGGAAGAGTCCGTCAGTCTGTTCGAGCATGTTGGATTTGGTGAAGCATGAGATTTTTCCCGGGTAGCCCATTCTTTTGCGTTGCTGAGCTACGCGCACCGTGAATTCTGCGAGCTTGCGCGTGCGTTTTTCAGTAATCACGCGGAGCGCAAATTTTCCATCAGACAAATCTCTCACAGCCGCGCCCGTGGGGTCCTTGATCTCAGGCAAACGTTCGCGCAAGAGTGCAATATCGCCCTCGCGGCCGGGGTACAACTCTTCCAGATTTTCACGCACCATGAGATAATCGATCTTTTCCGGGTGGGTAAGCGGGCTCTTGCAGCCAACGATAAATTTACTGGGACGAACGTTGGCGTATGTTTCGAGCCCCCAGCGCAAATAGAAGAGAATCGGACGCGAAACCCCACTCGCTGCCCCGAAAAGCACGGCGTCGGACTCATCAATTGCTTTCTTTAATTCAGCAGGGAGTTTGCCCGTTTTTAGTTCTGCCCGATCCAGCGGCGGCTCAACATACTCGATCGGTAGTTTTAGGGCTTGGAGCACTTCGATACTCGGTAAGACTGCTTCGGGCGATGCGTCATCCCCCGCGAAGACACAGACACGCTTTCGATTCGTCTCCAAGAGTTTCACCCTTCTCTAGTAATGCGATCACTCGAAGATACACGCTGAGCGTAATACGAGCAAGTCTGCTCAGTCATAACGAATGCGCGATTGGCTACCCACGACCCACAGCAGATCGACGAGGAGATTCGCAGCGATGAGCAAAGATGAGAAGATCACCAGTCCCGCGAGAGCGACGTACACATCCTCGCGACGAACAGCCGTCCAGAGCGCGAACTCCATCACGGGGACGCTCAGGACGATCCCCGCGATCATCGTCCCCTCGAAGATCAAGGGAAGCCAGAGCCCGAACCAGCTGGCGAGCGCCGCGAAGGCATTGCTCACGGCTTGGACATAGAGCGCCCGACGCTCCGACGGCGTCCGAGCCTGGCGGAGATGACCGCGCCAGACAGGGTCGGCACAGATTTCGAGGAGCGCTCCGCGCATTTGTCGATACGCTTCGGCTGTCTGCCAAGTGCCCGCGATCAAGACGATCGGCCACAAGCGCCATAAAAAATCCCCGAAATGTCCCAAACTCGCGAAAGCTGTCCCCAGGTCCGGCAGCCCGGTCACGGGGAGTCCCCAGCGCTTCCCGACCTGGAACCAGTCCACCAGAAGCTCCAAGATCACCACGCCCATCAAAAAGCTCGGGATGGAGAGCCCTAAGACGCTGATGAATGAAAGGATGCGCTCTCCCGGCGAGTAGGGGCGTATCGCGCTGTAGAGAGCAGCGGGCACGGAGACGGAGAGCGCGAAGACGAGCGTGAGCGCGGCGATGAGCAGGCTGTTGACAAAGCGCCCTTCGCCAGCGATAGCCACGAACGCTGGCTGGAAAGGAGGCGCGAGCGAAGGCCCAAAATCTCCCTTGAGCACGATGTTTTGCACCCAGCGTGCGTACTGAACGTAGAACGGGTCGGAAAGACCAAATCGCTCACGGAGTTCGTTGCAGATCGCTTTCCGTTGCCCGGAGAGCGGCTCATCGCAATAGGTGCCGGGCATGAGCTGGAAGATCGCGAACATCAAGAGCGAAACAATCAACAAAACGGGGATGGCGGTGAGCATGCGTTGGAGGATGAAGAATATCATCATAAGAGTCCGCCGTTCCGCCTTGAACTCATCGTCTGAGTAACACCGTACCCGGCCTCCGGTTCCACAATTGCCATTCTAGACTAACCTAGAATGAAAGTGAAGTCGCTCTCATTGCCCCTCTTCGCGTAGAGTTTATGAAATGATCTGTCTCTAATAGAGAGGTCGTGGATCAATCAAAAGATAAGGGCCGAGCCCGCTCTTTGCACTCGGCCCTGACCCCACCCTGCGTATCCCTAAAAGATTGAATCACTATCGGCGGACCTGCCCCTTTCCCCGCGCAGGTCAACCGTCCGAGACCCACCCGCTGGCTCACTAGGCTTGGTTCGTCGCACTGTTCGTCTGCGATCACCCCGTTCGCCTCGAAAAAATACCTACCGACATCAATGCCCTCATTATGAAAATCCGCCGTTAAAAAAGCGTTAAAAATATCTGCCTTCGTGCATGCGCTAGCCCCGATCGCTTCATCGATTATAAGTTTTTCTCGTTTAACATTTTTTTCACACTCCCTGCTCATAATTAGGTCTGAAAGGAGGTCGTCAAAGAAATCTTAACACCAAAGGGCAGCCGTAGGTTAGGGTCATGCAACATGCTTCAAGCAAATCCAAAGGAGGGAAGCGCAATGAAGCTCGGAAGAAAGTTGACGGTCCTTGCGTTAGTGGGCATCGGGGTATTGACATTGATCGGTTTAGGCCAAATCGGGAAATTATTCACAGGGTCGCCGGCGGATGTGGCTATTGCCAGCACGTCCAGCTCTTTCTCGAACGGAAGTTCGTACATTCAGCTGAGCCAAGACCAGAAAGTCAAGCTCGACGAGTTCCGCGGGAAGTTGGCGGGGGTGTGGGCGGAGATCAACGCGCAGAAGAAGCTGCTCGACGAGCAGATCAACCCGCAGTTGGCGCGCCTCTACGGGACGCACGCCGCGCCGGTGCCGGGCACGCTCGCAGAGCACAACCAAGCCTATCTCAACGGCACGCTCTATGCGCGGGTGACGGCACTTCAGCAAGAGCTGGCACAGCTCGAGGGCGAGGCGCTCTGGGTGGGTCAGAAAGCCAACAGCTTCGAACAAGGCATTCTGGCAGATAACCCGGGCAAGCAGTTGGACAAGGTGGCGAACAACGCCTTCAACGGACTACGGAACAAAGTGGCCGTGATCGTCTCGTTGATCATGGATGTGTATAATGACGATCCGCCGTGTCCGGCCTGCGATCCGTAGAAGTCTTTAGGAATTGGAAAGGCTCATGCGCTTGGCATGAGCCTTTCGTTCCCCGCGAAATCAATTTTTCAAATGGGCTAAATGTTGGCTGAACCAAGATTTAAACTTCGAGTAACCACGCAAAGATTCGAGATAATGGTGTGATTTTGTGTACATAAGCTGCTCAATCGGTAAAGCGATTTGGCTCCGCTTTAACCATTCAATAGCATCATCAAAGCGACCAAGCAGAGTATAAGTTATTATTATATTCCTGTAAAGCATTTCATCAGTTCTTGCCAATTCCTGTGCTTTGGTGAAAAGTTCATCAGCTTCTTTCTTCAATCCTTTATCATAATAGAGGCACGCCATACAGCCATAAACACTAGCTTTTTCATAAACATCTGTGAGCTGTTTTACAAGTTCAAGTCCGTTGAGGGCATGTTTCATAGCTTCATCAAGATTTGAGCACTGAATAAGGGACCAGCACATAAGTCGATGCACCCATATTACGGCGGTAACATCTCCCAATTGTTCATATGACAACAGCGCCTTACGTAACCAATCCATCGCCATGGAACCATCCCTTTTCAAAGAATAGCTTAAACCTAGTGCATAATAAGCTTCAGCCACCACACTGATCTCCTGGGATTTTTCTGAAAACTCGACTGCGCGCAACTCGTACTCTAAAGCTTTGTCAAGGTCTTCAGCGCGATGCGCCAACCCGAGATTTGCATATACCTTGGCTGTGATATAAAGCGCATCGTGCTTCTTTAGTATCTTCAGTGCTCTCTCACAGTATTCGACAGCTTCTTTAGTACGGCGCAGTTGACATAGCATGAGCGCGCCAGCATTGAGAATCTTTGCCATCTCCAACGACTTATCTTTTTTGCCTAGGTCTTTAATCGCTCGCTCGCAGCACGCGAGCGCCTTCTCGTGCTCGATCTTGTAGTTGTAGCCATCGGCCATCGTCTCATGGATGTGCGCCCGCTCATGCGGGTCTTTGGTCAGTTCCAACGCTTTCTGACCGTAGGCCAAGCCTTCGTCGACGCGGCCCGAGTGGACGCACAAATGACTCAAATTCCTCAAAGCGATGCGCAGGGCATCTTTGTCTTTGAGACGCTCAGCCAACTCGACGGCCTGTTGGAAATGCGCGATCGCCTCGCTGTTCGCATACACTTTTTGTGCGCCCTCGCCCGCGCGCAGTGAATAATGAAGCGCCCTGCCCCAGCTCATTTCTCCCGTTTCCAAGAAGTGATGCGCCAGTTCGCCCATGATCTTGTCCAGCGACTCTTCACTCAGTTGCTCCAACAGCTCGCCCGCAAGCTTGTGGAGGTACTGGCGCCTTTCCGGGAGCAGCGCCACATAAACCGCTTGGCGAATGAGATCATGGCGCACGCTGTATTCACCTTGCTTCTCGACGATCAAGAGCGCTTGCACCAGCTCTTCGATGCTGTCAAGTATTTCTTCTTGCGGCTTTCCCGTCGACTGAATGAACTGCTCCGTCGTCATCGCTCGTCCCATCACCGCTGCCAAGTCCAAGAGCTGACGACTCGGACGAGCGATGCGTCGCAAGCGCATCTCGATCACCGACCGAACCGTGGGCGAAATGTGATCTGCAATCAATTGAATATCTTTGAGTTGCCAATTCCCCGCCGCGTCCAGCGAGAGCACTTGAGCTTCAATCATCGCTTTCAGCAATTCGACCGCAAAGAGTGGAACTCCTTGAGACTGTGCATAAACTTGCTGTCGCAGTTCTTCCAGCTCGTCGTCCTTGAGCATCCCTTCGACCAGCTCTCCAATCTCTGTTTCTTTCAACGAGCCGAGGTCCACACGGGCCATCAGCTCGTCGCGCGCCAAGGGTTGCAATGCCTCCCAGAGCCGATGCGCCTCGGTGACCTCCTCGCTGCGGTACGCGCCCAAAAAGAAGAGCTTATGACCCGCCAATCGTCGTACCAAATAGTGCAATAATTGCAGAGTCGTCTCATCGACCCATTGCAGATCATCCCAAAAGATCAAAACGGGCTGCTTCTGCGAGAGATGAATAAATAGTTGCGTGATGGCTTCGAATAGCCGATTACGCTCTTGGTCGAGAGAAGCTAGGCGCTTGGATGGTGGCTCGAACTGGGAGATGACGGCCTTGCGTTGCGCCGGAGAAATCTTTTCACTCCACTCCGGGACGAGTCGGACGACTTCTGCCAGCCAGATCGGCGAGAGCCCGCTCAGTGATTTGGGAGGAATTTGAGTAAGACCTTCACGCAGCGACTCGATCAAGACTTGGTACGGAAGCTTGCCCTCGACTTCGTAGCAGCGCCCGGAGAAGATCAAGCCCTTTTGCTGGGCGACGTAATTGATGAATTCTCCAGCCAATCGGCTCTTGCCGACTCCAGCCTCGCCCGCGATAAAGAGAGCCTTTCCTTGCACTTGGATCGCCTGCTCCCACGACGCGACGAACTGCTGAAATTCCTTTTCTCGTCCGACGAAGGGCGCTCCTAACTCAGGGAATTTATGAATGACGCGGCGGGCCTCGATGGCCAACTCTTCTAAGCGCGCTGGGCTCGTGCGCTCCTCAATCTCGTGAAAGAGCACGGTCGTCTCCGGTAGCGGGTCGATGCCGAGCTCCTTGGTCAGAATGCGTTTGCACTCGCGATACTGCTGAAGCGCCGCGTTGCGATCCCCCGATGCATAGTACAGGTACATCAACTGGCGATGCGTCTCTTCTTGCAGCGGGCTTTTCGTCAATATCTGCTTCGCGTAGTGAATCGCCTGAGCATAATCTTTGTTTTCTGCGAAGAGACGAACGAGCGCTTCGAGCGATTGGAGATACAGTTCTTTGAGATGCTCGCGCGGCTCGATACACCAATCGTCATAACACTCTTCGAGCAAATCTCCCTGATACAGAGCCACGGCATCTTCCAAAGCTTTGATTTTGTGCGCGCTCTCACCTTGGTCGTGGTCTTTAATCAGGCTCTCGAATCTATGGATGTCCAGGCAGTGCTCACTTTTGCGATTGAATTCGAGTGTGGCTTGTTTCACGATCAAAAAGCTTCCGGTGGGAACTCCTTTGGGTTCGAGGACAGATTTTAGACTGAAGATGGCTTGACGCAGACTGTTGTCGGCATTGGCTTCAGAGGAGTCCGGCCACAAGAGCGGAGCGATTCGATCTCGGGCGTGAGGTCCTGGATGGAGCAAGAGATAAGCCAATAACCACTGGGACTTCCGCGTGCCCAAGCGGATTATCTTTTTCTTGCCATCTCGCAGAGTAAATTCTCCAAGCAATTCAACGTAAAGCACTAAGCAGCCCTCAGCAAATCAGTCTTTTGATGATTTTACACCAATCTCACGTGGATTCACAAGCTTGGGAATAACTGTGTTTATCGGCTGGCACTTGCTCTCATGGCCCTAGAGTGTATAAAATTAAGGTCACAACCCGAAAGAGTCTCTCATATTTGCACCAAGGGAGGTGAGGGGAAGTTTAACATCTGGCCGCGTACCTAACGATTCATTCTGACCAAACCCTACAGGAGGAAAAAATGATGAAACGTTCAACGCTAATTCGGATTTCATTGATGTTTCTAGTGGTGGGCATGTACATGTTTGTCACCGCCACCGCGGATCAAAACACTCTCGTCATCGGCACCACGGACGTCGTCGGCGATGGCGGCCTGGAAGTCGCTCAGAACTTCGACTTTTACGGATTCCATGTTGCCCAGCATAATCACGAAGGACTCTGCACGTTGGAGCCTAGCACGTCAAAGGTTATCGCTGAGCTCACCGAGAGCTGCGATCCCAAGGACGTCATCTCCAACAATGGCTTGACGTACTCGTTTAAGGTACGCTCGGGCGTGACGTTCACCGACGGGACTTCTCTTACAGCCGCAAACGTCGCCTTCAGCTTCAACCGCAACTTGGCGCTCAATGGCGACCCGGTCCAGACCCTGCTCACCGACGATATCAAAGATGTCAAGGTCACCGGCCCGCTCACCGTCCAGATCACGATGAAGCAGCCGGATGCGACCTTCCTCTCCCGCGTTGCTGGCACGAACGCCGCCTTCATTCTGAGCTTTAACTCGCTCACCAAAGACAAGGATGGCAAGGATGTCCCCGTTGACAAAACTACCGGAGAACTGAAGGGTACACCCGATCTGGACAAGACAGTAGAAGCCACCAGCACCAACCTCACCGGGACGATCGGCACCGGACCTTACGTGCTCAAGCAGTACGTAGCCGGCCAGTTGGCCGTTTTCGAAGCTTACTCCAATTACTGGGGCTGCGCCGCATCACCCAAGTTCAAGTGCCCGAGTGTCAGGCAGATCATCGAGGAACACTTCAACACTTCTCCCGCGCTGAGCGCCGCGCTCCAGGATGGCTCAGTAGACATCGCCTGGCGTGGTCTGGCCATCCCGGACATCAACGCCCTGCAGGGCAACGCCAAGTTCTCTCGCGTCCAGCCGCCGGGATCTAGCTCAGTTCGCTACATCAACTTCGGCGTAGGCAAAGCTCCCTACGATGACCTGCGTGTGCGCAAGGCCGTCTCGCTCGCCGTGGACCGTGACGCGATCGTCAGCAAGGTCTTCGGCGGCGTGAACAAACCCATCTTCTCCATGGTTCCCGCCGGGTTCCCCGGACAAGTGGACGTATTCCCGAAGCGCGACGTCGCTGCGGCCAGCAAACTTCTCCAGGACGCCGGCTACAGCGCGAGTAAACCCGCCGAAGTCGATCTCTGGTTTGAGACCTCTGGCCACTACGGCACCACCGAGCCCGACGTAGCCGCCGTCGTAGCGGCGAGCTTGGGCGACGTGAAGGAACTGAAAGTCAAGCTGCAACCGATCGATTTCCCCGGCTTGAGAAAAGGGAACAAGAACGGCACGATCAGCTTCTTCTTCTTAGGCTGGTTCCCGGACTTCCTCGACCCGATCGATTTCATCGATCCCTTCATCGGCTCAGGCACCAAGGCCCTCGGCATCTACTTCAATGATCTGGCTGACAAGGGCTTTGACGCGCTGCCGGCTACCTCGACGACGGCGACCTTGCTCAAGGCCAAGAATCAGGCCGTCAACGCGAAAAACGTGGTCGCACTGGTGAACGATCTGCTCACCGACGCGACGGTGAAGGCTGACCCCAGCGTCCGGAACGCCGATCTCGAGAACCTGCAGAGGATCACGGCCGATGTTGTGCCGCAGATCCCGCTGTGGGGTAACTTATCTCAGTTCATCATCTTGACACAAAAGAACATCGGCGGTGTCGTCCAGGACGCCAGCCTCTGGCTGCGTGACTGGTTGATCACCAAGGCGAAGTAAAATTTCAGGCGTTAGTCTTCAGACGTCAGTCAATGAGTGCAAGGCTCTGGGCAGCCGCCCGGGGCCTGCACTTTCCTCAAACGCTCAGATTTGGGGAATTCAGCCTCTACGGCGCTTAGGATTGAGCCAGTCACTCAGGCCTTCGCCCATCATGCCGAACCCGAGCGAGACCAAAATAATCATTATGCCGGGGAAGGTCACCAGCCACCAGTCGCCTGCGAGCAAGTACTGTTGGCCGTTAGAAATGTCAAAGCCCCAGTCGGGTGTTGGGGGTGCCAAGCCCAGCCCAAGAAAAGCTAAGCCGGCTTCGGTCAAGATGGCATCGGCCACGTTGATCGGGGCTACCGCGAGTATAGAACTCATCGTATTGGGAGCAATATGGCGCAGCAGGATGCGCAACCAGGGAGAGCCCAGAGCTCGCGCGGCTTCCACGTATTCTTGCTCTTTGATTTGAAAGACCTGGCCACGAACTACGCGAAAATAGGTCGGCACATAGACTACCGAGATGGCAATGGTCATCGGCAGTACACCGCGCCCTAGTATAGCTGAGACCGCGATGGCCAGAATGAGCCCTGGGAAAGAATAAATCGCATCCATGATCAGAGCTAAGCTGCGGTCAAAAATCCCGCCGGTGAATCCAGAGACCCAGCCGAGCAGCACTCCCACCGTGAGCGCGAAGAGAACCGAGACAATTCCTACGATCAACGGGATTCTTCCACCAAAAAGCACACGGCTGAACACGTCACGCTGCAACGCGTCGGTGCCCATGAGATTATCTTGAGTTGGACGACTCAGTCTTGGCTGGTCTTGGGTAGTTGGGTCGAAGGGTGCGAGCCATGGAGCAAAGACATTGACCAAGACGATTGCTATAACTAATAAGAGTCCAGCGAGCGGCAACTTGTGATGCCAGAGTTGGTTGAAGAAGTAAGCAATCCGATGCCGATTCGGTCTTCGTGACAAGTCCGCTTCCAACTCTTCGGCTGTCAGTTCAATCAGGGGAGAGCTCTTCATCAATACTTCACCCGCGGGTCTATCAGAGAATACGTAAGATCAGTAAGGAAGTTGACAATGGAAATGAAGAGCGCAATGAAGACAACAGTACCTTGAATCGCCACATAATCGCGCTTCGTGATGGCATCCAGCAAGTAATGTCCCAGCCCTTGCCAGTTAAAGACAGACTCGGTCAAGACTGCTCCGCCGAGCAAGATGGCAAATTGTAGACCCAGCACGGTCATGATCGGGATGAACGCGTTGCGAAGAGCGTGCTTATAGACGACATTCCTCTCAGAGAGCCCCTTGGAGCGCGCCGTGCGTATGTAATCTTGGTCGAGGGTCTCCATCAAATTCACCCGGGTGATGCGTCCCAGGAATCCGGAGAGGATGATTCCCAGGGTCAGGGAAGGCATTACCAAGTGTCGCAGTGCATCAGTAAAAATAGTCAAATTGCCCTTGATCAAACTGTCGACGGTGTACAGGCCCGTAATGTCCGCATGGAAGGTAATTTTGTGCAAAATATCCAGTTGATCTGTGACCGGGAACCAATGCAGCCACACCCCAAAGACGAGCTGCATCATCAGCCCCAGCCAGAATATTGGTGTGGCAAAGATGCCAATATTGAAGAATCGGATTGCATGATCGGCCAGCCGGTCCGCGCGGCGCCCAGCGATGACACCCGACCCCAACCCGAAGAAAGTCGCAATTAAAATGGAAAAGATCGCCAGCTCGAGCGTTGTGGGGAAACGTTGTATAATGTCGGTAGTCACTGGCTGACTGTCGATCAATGAACGGCCAAAATCACCATGGAGTATAGATGATAGATAGTCCCAATACTGCACGTATATGGGTTTATCTAGGCCGAGTGCGGCGCGATGTCGTGCCTCGACTTCTGGAGGCACGGAGCGCCCTCCCAAGAGCGCTTCTACCGGGTCGCCGGGGATGACCCGCAAGATGAGAAAGACAAAGGTCAGCAGCACGAGGATGGTCACAGGCGTCAGGAGCAAGCGCGTGATGATGTACTGTCCCATGCCTTTCATAATAATCACCTAAAGAATTGAAATTGATCAGCTTTTAGTCCCTGATTATAGAAAGATAGAAGACCACTTGCCAAATGGAGTTCTGATTATTCTAACTGAAAACTTGGTCGGCGACGGTTTGCGCGACGCGCTCGACCCCCGCAGCAAGCGCTAATCCCTACTTGCGCTCGAAGAAAATTAAGAAAATATCGATCACGAAGAGAATCACAATAAAAACTTCTAAGACCAAGAGCCGTCGGGTCGTCGTGCGCTCATAGAGCACATCATAAATACTCTCGATCGTCTGGAGTTTTTCACGCACGCTCTTTTCCCAACTGTCCAGAGAAAATCTGGCGGCGGCCGCGCTGTAGACCTTGGCCAAGTAGAGATCACCCACCAGCTTGAGTGAGTTGGTTGCTTTCTCGATCACCTCAGAGACATCCAATTTGACCTGCGAGAGATAGCCGATCGTCGACGCGTAGGGGCTCAAGCTCCAAGGGCTCGCTCTGCCTTCTAAGTCTTGATAGGCTGTTTCGAGCGTGTCATCCAAGATCGCATCATACGTACGTAATTCCAGTAACATAGTAACGGCATACTCCAAGACATCCGGAACATCGTAGCTCATACGCGGGTCGTACAAGAATGCCGCATGCCAATCGATAAACGCCAATTCGTTCTCATAGTAGGAAAGAGGGTTTTTCACAGCGTCGGAGAGCTCGGCCTCGCTCAACCGATCGACTTCAGCTAGGAGCGTTTTTGCGATCTCTCCTGCGTGCGATTCCAGAATTTCGTGAACGCTCAAGGGACTGTCAAAGTTTTGTACGACAAAAATCGCATAGTCTTCCCACGCTTCGGCATTCGTTTGAGGATGTGCAATGGCCGGTTCAATTTCGCGGCGAAGTCGCTCCATCTGGTGTTCCGCCGCGTTTCGGATTTCTTCATTGGCAACGACCGCAGCGCTCAACTGACTCAGCGTGGTGAGCGTCTCTTCCATGATCGGGATTTTGAAGATGATTGTCACAACGCCAAAGTCATAAATCTTCGCACGGCACTCGGCCCTCAAGTTGAGCGAGCGCGTCTTCAAATCGCTCTGCTCTAAGTAGACGAGCAACGGAACTTTGCGATACTGCACGTATTCGGGAGTCAAGCGTTCGCAGACGAGCCGCGATTCGGTCGGGGCTTCGCCAAAGATTTTTTCGATTTTGTCTAACGCAATTTCATCGGCGATGTCGAAGCAATAATAGAGAAAGAGCGAGCCCTTGGTGATACGCAACGGAGTAGACACTTTTTTTCACCTCGCGTGCGAACGCAGAACCTTACTCTAACAAGGAATCGCGAGCTCAGCAACGCGGACAAGTGATTGAAGCAGAGCTAGGGTCGATGATGGCTCCGTGCGGGCGCGAGCAATGAGAATCCGTTGTGGCCTTGCTCAAGGTTTAGCAAAAATTCTTTCATAGGAAGACCGCCGCCATAGCCGGTCAGGCTGCCGTTCGCGCCGACCACCCGATGGCATGGCACGATGATTCCAATCGGGTTCGCTCCCGTAGCTGCGCCGGCTGCACGTGCGGCCTCTGGACTTCCCACGTTTTTCGCCAGCTCGCCGTAGGTGATGGTGCGTCCGTAGGGAATCTTTATAATGGCCCTCCATACGTTCTTCTGAAATTCTGTGCCGCGCAAATTCAACCCGAGCGAAAACGCATGGCGTCGCGCCTCAAAATACTCGCATAGTTGATCGAAAACTTTTTGGGTCCTCGATTCATTTTTCTCAAACTCGTCTTTCGGGAAACGTTGCTTCAGCCAGACCCAGAATTTCTCGCCAGATTCACTGGGCAATCCCACTTGCACGATGCCTCGCTCGGTTGCTGCGATACGCACAGCGCCTAGCTGATGCACAAATTCACCATAGTAAACCTTCTCATTCTCGGCGATCGTGGACATTATAATCTCCTTTAGGCTAGAGAAAAGCAGCGCATTGTACACGACGAACGTCTGGATGTCAATCTCGCGGCTCTCTCACTTGAACTGCTTGCCACCCCTTCGCTATACTCAGAGTTAGACGGAAGAGCACTTTCGACCGTCGCGGTGGAGAGGGGAACGAGATGAAGATTAGCTCCGTGCGTGCGCGCGAAATTCTCGATTCGCGCGGGAATCCAACTGTTGAAGTCGATCTCGCTCTCGCGGACGGTTCGCTCGGCCGTGCAAGCGTTCCCTCCGGTGCTTCAACGGGCCAGTTCGAAGCGCTCGAACTGCGCGACGGCGAGCAACGTTTCGGCGGAAAAGGCGTCCTGAAGGCCGTTCAACACGTGAACGATCTCATCGCTCCGGCCCTCATCGGCCAAGATGCTCTCAGACAAGACACCCTCGATGAGCGTTTACTCACGCTCGATGGCACGGCAAACAAGAGCAAGCTCGGGGCTAACGCGATGCTCGGTGTCTCGCTCGCGGCCGCCCGCGCTGCGGCAAAGAGCTCCAAGCTGCCTGTCTTTCTCTATCTGGCAAATTGGATCAGCAATCGCGATATGAGTTTGCCCCTGCCGATGATGAACATTCTGAACGGAGGAGCCCACGCGAATTGGCAAGCTATGGATTTTCAAGAGTTCATGATTGTGCCCGTCAGCGCTCCTTCGTTCTCCGAAGCTTTACGCTGGGGAGCCGAAGTCTACCAGGCTTTGAAAAAAGTCCTAAAAGACAAAGGGTACACAACGCTCGTCGGCGATGAAGGAGGGTTCGCTCCCGGCTTCAAATCCAACGTCGAAGCGATCGACGCAATTTTGCAAGCGATCGAGATAGCTGGGTATAAGCCCGGCACCCAAATCGCGATCGCCCTCGACCCGGCTTGTTCGGAGCTCTATCAGGATAATCAATACCGATGGCGCCGCGAAGCGCGCGTACTGACTGCAGCAGAGATGGCTGTTTTCTGGGCTGAGTGGGTGAAAAAATACCCCATCGTTTCAATCGAAGATGGCATGGCCGAAGAAGATTGGCCCGGCTGGAAACTTCTCACTGAAAAACTTGGGCAAAAAACCCAACTCGTCGGCGATGATCTGTTTGTGACCAATTCCACACGCCTTCAGAAGGGCATCTCGCAAAGAATCGCCAACGCCATTCTGATTAAATTAAACCAAATTGGCACGTTGACCGAGACGCTCCAGACGATTCAATTGGCCCAGAAAAATCACTATCGTTGCATAATTTCCCATCGATCGGGCGAGACCGAAGATTCTTTCATCGCAGACTTAGCCATCGCCACCGGCGCGGGCCAGATCAAGACCGGAGCGACTTGCCGAGGCGAGCGCACCGCCAAGTATAATCGCTTGTTGAGGCTCGAAGAACAGTATGGGCTCAAATTCGCTCAACCGTTTTTTGCCTCGCTCTAGCAGGAGCAACGCATGAGTGCTGCCATGAGTTTGACCGCTTACAAACGTCGCGCGCGACGCAAGCAAATCTTTAAGTATGTGGCGTGTGGTTTTGTCGCCGGTCTGGTGCTCTTGATCGCGGGGCTCTTTGTCGCCCGTGCAGTGACGATTCATCAGATGCGGGCAGAACAAGAGCGCTTGAAGTTAGAGAAAGATGTAGCAGAGCACGACCAGAAGGATTTGTTGGATCTCATTCGACGTCAGGATGACCTGCAACTGATTGAGTATCTCGCGCGGACCGAACTCGGCATGGTGAAGAAAGGCGAGAAGAAGATTCAGATTACGACCACACCGCCGGAGTCAAAATGAGCTTCGTTCATCTGCACGTCCACTCTCATTACAGCCTGCTCGATGCGATGTGCCGCATCGATGAGTTGCTCAAAAAATGCGTTGACTATAAGATGCCCGCGCTCGCGCTCACCGACCACGGGAATATGTGCGGCGTCATCGAGTTTGTCAAGAAAGCCAAAGAATACCAGATCAAGCCGATTGTCGGCTGCGAACTCTATGTGGCGCCAAAGAGCCGACTGCAAAAAACTAAAGAAGAAAAATACTTTCACTTAACCGTCCTGGCCAAGGATGACGTCGGCTACAAGAATCTCACCAAGCTGACGAGTGCTGGGTACGTGGAAGGCTTCTATTATAAGCCCCGAGTAGACAAAGAATTGCTCAAACAATATCACGACGGTCTGATCATTTTTTCTGGGTGCCGCAGCAGCGAGATTTCTCGACTGATTCTCGCCGGGAAATTCGATGCGGCTCTCGAAGTTGCCAAAGAATTTTGCTCCATCGTCGGGCGTGAGAATTTTTATGTCGAGATTCAAAACCACGGCGTCGAGAGCGAGCAATCTTGGCGAGAGCAGCTCAAAGAACTCGCCCGTAAGCTGGATTTGCCCTTGGTCGCGACCAACGATGTGCACTATATTTCCCGCGACGATCGGGAAGCCCATGAAGTCTTGCTCAACATCCAGGGAGAGAAAACACTCGGCGACGAAGACCGGCGCACCTATGACTCAGACGAGTATTATTTCCGATCTTCTCAAGAGATGGAAGCCTATTTTCAGGATGAACCCGCGGCTTTAGAGAACACTCTCAAAATCGCCGAGCGCTGCCAACTCAATTTTGATTTTTCCAAAGCGTATCTACCGTCTTATGAACTGCCCTCAGGCTATAGCCACGTCAATGATTATCTCAGAGATTTGGCCTACCAGGGAGCACAAAAGCGCTTGGGCGAGATCACCCCCGAAATTCAGGAGCGCCTGGATTTTGAGCTCGGCGTGATCGCCAAGATTGGCTATTCGGGCTACTTCTTGATCGTTCAGGATTTCGTTCAGTACGCGAAAAATCACAAGATTCCGGTGGGCCCGGGACGCGGCTCGGCCGCCGGCAGCT
>JACOSB010000126.1 GCA_016179105.1 Candidatus Acetothermia bacterium | reverse complement strand
CCGCGCAGGCGTTGCTCGTGGGCTTTCAACTCGGCGAGACGCTCACGAATCTGACGCGAGTAGTTGATCCACATCTCCCTCGCACCTCCTTCACTCCTTCCAGATTAGCATCATGACTTTTCTATTGCAAATTAGTATAATGTGAGCTTGCGTGGTCTTGGCTTGGTTGTCTGCACAGTGAATCTCGACTTTGGCTACGTTGGAGTCAGGAGTCACTCTCAAGTAAGTAATCTGAAATTTTTCTGGATCGAAGTGCGTGACGGTCCAAATGGTTGGAGAGCTCTCGTGGCTTTGCGTAGTGAAAACGGAACCTTCTTGAGTCACTCCCGATGCGGGGTAGAGCATGTGTGGGTCCCATCCTTCGGCCCACTGCTTTTCTCCGATCGGCTCAAAGAGTGGAAAGACACGACTAGCAGAAGCAGATAGTTGGATCGTATGAGTTCTGGTCACGCGCTTGGCTACGAAGGGCATTACGATTTCCTTCCTCGACGTTCTTCATGAGGTGGAATGCTTTCTGTAAATTTGTGACTCATGCTGGCGTCATAATTCATTCCATAAACTTCCTTCAGTTGGACGATATGTCGGAGTGTCTTCTCGCTGAACGGGAGTCTGTTCTCAAAGACGTGAAGGACGATGCCCTCCAAGAGATCGCCCAGCGACATGTCGTGATATTCCGCGAGCGCTTTCAACACCTTGACCATGCGTTTTCCCATCCGCACGCCCGTTTGCACGCGCTCGATCTCCAGAGAAGTTTTCGTATCCGAGAGGCGAGGTCTCTCTTTCGGTGGCGGCATTTGCGCTCTCTTTCTTCTGAAATTTCGGTTCCATTCGGGTTAAACTTTTCCAGCAAAGTTGATTATCTATGTACATTGGTAACATTATAACAAAACGAAGGAAAAATCAAGAGCAAAAGCCGATCGAGGCAAAAACTGATCACGTGTACTCTCCTTACTGGATCGAAGCACCGGGGAACAATGTGCGCTTATACGTCGTTGATTTACCGTATGCGTCAATCAAGATTGGAGCTGACGGAGCTTCAACTCGGCGACACTATCGAATATGTCTAGTGACAGGACGGCAGATACTTGGTTGCCAATCGTAGGGACGCCTCAGTAAACTACAGCAACTAAGGAATGCTTCATAGAAGGTCATTGTCTTACCATAGGCGGTGATCTCTCTTAGCTCAAAGGTTCTTACAAAGCCAATTAAGATTAAGAAAGGTGATGACGATGACGCACAGAATTCCGCTAGAAGAGCTGGCGAAGTTACCGAGTTTTTATCAGCCCACACTCTCGTGGGGTCGCGACCGGGTTGCTTTCTACTGGGACAAGACTGGACGCGTCGAGCTGTACGTGATGGACCTCAAGGATAGAAAGCCTCGACAGCTGAGCCACGGCGAGGTGCCGCGCGCGCTGCGGGCCGGCTTTGTCTGGGACCGCAACGATCAGACTATTATTTTTGCCAAGGACAAAGACGGCAACGAGCAACATGACTTGTATCAAATCGACGCGCAAACCGGGAAAGTGCAGCAGCTCACCGATGACCCCAAGTGTCAAGAATATCCTGTAGAAGTCAGTCCAGATAAGAAATGGCTCACGGTGCTCACGAACAAGCGCGGTCAACTGAACCTCTTCAAGATGAAGCTCGATGGGTCTGAGTATGTACAACTCACCCACTATAAGAATCCCGTCTTCGGCGGAGGCCTGTGGAGCCCCGATGGAGAGTTTATTGCCTATAATGTCAATGAATCGCCTGATCTCAACAATATTGATATTTATGTGATGCGCTCCGATGGCAGCGAGCCTCAGCGTGTGCTGCGTGTTAAAGAGGGTTCCCACGATGAAGTAGCTGCTTGGAGCCCGGACGGACGCTTCTTGGCCGTCACGTCCGACGCCAGCGGCGTGAATCGCCCTGGCTTGCTCGATCTCCGAGATAATTCAGTCCACTGGCTGGGCGAAGAAGGCATTAACGAGACGGCAGTCAGTTTCTCCAAGAAGGGACAGTATCTCGTCTGCTTGCGCAACCAAGATTCTCAGATTCGTCCCGTACTCTATGATACGAAGACGGGCCAGCGACGTGATCTCAAGCTGCCCGCCGGTGTAGCCATCGGCTCCGACTTCGTGAATAACGATCGAGAGCTTCTCACACTCTACAGCACCCCAACCCGACGCGCGGAGCTGGTGCTTTATGACTTAGGGTCCGACTGCTACGAGACGCTGTTGCCCGCAGAGTACGGCTCGATCGATCCTAACATCTTCGTCGAGAGTGAGCATATTCGGTATCGCTCTTTTGACGGCCTGCAGATCCCAGCGCTCCTCTACAAACCGCGCCAGATTCCCAAAGACAAAAAACTGCCGGCAGTTGTGATGGTGCATGGCGGTCCTACGGCTCAGGTGTTCCGGGTTTTCCATCCTTATGCGCAATTTCTGGTGGACCGCGGCTATGTGGTGCTCGAGCCCAATATCCGCGGCAGTACCGGCTACGGCGTCAAATTCCGGGACTTAAATCGCAACGACTGGGGCGGCGGTGATCTTGAAGATGTAGCTCACGGGGCTGAGTATCTCAAGAGCTTGCCCTATGTAGACCCGAAGCGTCTGGCGGTGTGCGGAGGCAGCTTCGGCGGCTATATGACCTTCATGCAAGCCGTGAAGAAGCCTGACCTATGGAAAGCAGCGTCGGCCTGGGTTGGAGTGACCCATCTGAGAAAGCTCTACGATTCTTCGATGGAGCACTTCAAGTATTATTTCCGCGTGCAGATGGGAGACCCCGAGAAGAATGCGCAACTCTGGGAAGAGCGTAGCGCGCTCAACTTTGCTGGTCAATTGAAGGCCAAGCTCCAGATCGTCCATGGGGTCAATGACCCGCGCTGTCCGGTAGAACAGTCTCGCATCTTTCGCGACAAACTTTTGCAGTTGGGCTACCAAGAAGGAAAAGATTTCGAATATGTGGAATTCGGTGACATAGGCCACGGAAGTCAGGACATCGAGCATAAGATTCGCTGGTACAAGCAGTTGGCGGATTTCTTGGATCGAGTGTTATGAGTTTGTTGGATCTAATGTCTGTCACCACGGCGAAACGGACATAGCCTTACATATTTCGAATATCAATAGGTTAGAAAGACTTGACGCTCAGCCGAGGCTATCGTGAGAAGCTGAATGAGCTATTGGGCAAAGCACCTTAACTTTTCAGACATACCTCTTCCTAATGTATGCTCTCGTGACAACGCACCGATAGCGTTTTATGGTGGTATGAATTCATTCATACCAGAGGTGACACGATGTCTGCTCAGACCGTCAAAGTGGCAGTGAGTCTACCCATATTTCTGTAGTGATTTGACAATTGGAGTGTGAATAGCTTAATTTAGATGAGCTTAATCGAGCCAAGTGGGGAGAGAATGTTCAATATCACAGTATTGAGTTTATTTTATCCGGCTATGGTTGGCCCCAAAGTCAAGACCACGAATTGCGAAAATTAAGGTGGACTTTTGACTCCGCTTCTGCAACGCCCAAATGCACCTCCGCTGGGGTCCGGTAACCCAAACTCTGGTGCAACCGTTCCTGGTTGTAGAAGGT
>JACOSB010000112.1 GCA_016179105.1 Candidatus Acetothermia bacterium | reverse complement strand
GAGGGAACATTTCTGGCGTTGCATACCCCTATCTTACTGTTCATAAACTCAACCGCGAAAGTCCTGGCAAAGTCAAAGAACGAGTACAGAAACGACAACGGCGGCTCATGTTCGCTTTGCTCACATTTCGCCAAACTTTCCTTCGCCTAGAAGGCGAGGGGATTCAACCATCCCCGAAGGGGACACTAAACGCAAGAGTCCAGATTCCTGGAAATCCGATGTGGCACTTTGGGGCGGGCGTTGTGGGCAAGGTAGGTGCTGACGTGAAAGTCTGTGCAGACGTGCCGGTTATTGGGCAGCAGTGCTTTGCCGAGCATAACTTGGGAGAGCAGATCGGGTCTGTCACCATTCGACTGGAAGCCGCTGGACCTGGAAGCGGCGCAAGCATCGCACAGGATGGCTGGCCATTCTCTCATCTTTAGAATTTTGAGTAACTTTTGCTTTCCTTGACGCGCGAATCCTGAACAAATAGACTTAAACTATGGCAGCGACCAGAACTCAGCATCGCTACATCGTCATCAAAAAAGAGGTCTGTGGCGGCAGGCCCATCATTCAAGGAACACGTATCGCGGTGTGGGCCATCGTTGGATGGTTCCACAAAGGTTACAGTCCTGAAGAAATTCAGAAAGAAATCTATCCTTCTCTTTCTCTATCTCAGATCTACGATGCTTTGAGTTATTACTTCGATCACCAGACAGAGATTGATGAAGAGATTGCAGCCAATAATCTCTCTGAAACAGAGCTGAACCGTCGTAGGGCCCGTACGAGCAATTAGCCGTGCAATGCTTTCATAGAGGCAAAGATCATTTTGGAATTATCGTCTCTCCAGAGCGCGATTTTCGTGATCTTATGAAGCGTGTATTGAAATTGCTCAAAGAACGAGAAGTAGATGATCTCAAGAATCAACTTGTCTATCTCTGAACCTCGAGGCTAAAACTCTCTTTTTCTTGAATTTTTCAGCGTTTTCCCGTAAAATAGGACTACCCGTTTGTGTATTCAGAAAGTACCCAGATTAGCTTGCTGAATGGCAGCAAAGCAACTAACTGAAACTTCGTTTGGGAGGGGACTCCATGAGTCAAGTGCCGGAGCGTATCGAACCAGCGTTTATCGAGAACGAGATGCGGGAGTCGTACATCAATTACGCGATGAGCGTCATCCGCGGACGCGCTATCCCCGATGTCCGAGATGGGCTCAAACCCGTGCAACGCCGCATCCTGTTTGGCATGTCGCAACTGAGCCTCGCGTCCAATCGCCCGCACAAGAAGTCCGCTCGCATCGTCGGCGAAGTGATGGGTAAATACCATCCGCACGGCGATCAAGCGATCTACGACACGATGGTCAACATGGCTCAGACTTTTTCATTCCGTTATCCATTGGTCGATGGGCAGGGCAACTTCGGCAGCATCGACGGCGACGAACCGGCCGCGATGCGCTACACCGAAGCTCGCTTGTCTTCGATCAGCGAAGAATTCTTATCAGAGATCGACGAGAACACCGTCAACTTTGTCCCCAACTTCGACGACTCGCTCACCGAGCCCTCGGTGCTCCCCGCCAAGGTTCCGAATCTCTTACTGAACGGCTCTTGGGGCATCTCGGTCGGCATGACGACTCAGATCCCGCCGCATAACTTGGGCGAAGTCGTCGATGCCGTGGTGCATTTGATCGACCACCCCGAAGCCTTGATCGAGGACATCTTCAAGTACGTGAAGGGACCCGATTTCCCGACCGGCGGCATCATCTTGGGACGCGAGGGGATCGAGCAAGCCTATCGCTTCGGCGAGGGCAAGATTCGTATGCGCGGCGTCGCCACGGTCGAAGACCATCAAATTATTATCTCCGAAATCCCGTTTCAAGTCAGAAAATCGACGCTCGTCGAGTCGATCGCCGACAAAGTGCGCGCGGGTACGATCGACGAGATTTCCGATCTAAGAGATGAGTCCGACCGCGATGGGATTCGCGTTGTCGTTGAGCTCAAGCGCGGCGCGAACCCGCAGTTAGTCCTCAACAAACTTTACAAATACACACCCCTCGAGTGGACGTTCGGCGCAAACTTCTTAGTCGTCGTTGACGGCAACCCGCGCAAGCTCTCCATAAAAGAGATGCTGCACTACTTCCTGACGCATCGTCGGGACGTGGTGCGCCGCCGCACGCAGTTTAGACTCCAAGCGGCCGAAGAGCGGGCTCATATTTTAGAAGGCTATCTGAAGGCACTCGAAAATCGTGATGACATTATTAAGTTGATCAGTAAATCCAAGGATGCCGCCGAAGCGATGGCCTCCTTGAGCAAGAAGTACCAACTCTCGGAAAAACAAGCCGACGCGATCTTGAAGATGCAGCTGCGACGCTTCACGGCTCTCGAGACGGACGAGATTCATAAAGAACACGACGAAAAGAAGAAAGCGATCAAAGAGTTCAAAGAAATTCTGGGTAGCCCGCAGAAGCTGGACAAGATCATCAAAGACGAACTCACGGATATTAAGAAGAAGTACAGTGATGATCGTTTGACAAAAATTTCGGCCGACTCCGGTGAAATCCTGGATGAGAACGCGTTCATCCCCGATGTCGACTTGCTCATCAGCGTCAGTGTGAAGGCCTACGCGAGCGCGCCCAAGGAAGAAGCCTATCGCAAACAGCAACGCGGCGGCAAAGGCATCATGGTCATGCGCCTAAGAGAAGGCGACGCGATGAAGACCGTCTTCGTCGCCAATGCACAGGACGATCTCTTGCTCTTCAGCAACGCGCACAAGGCGTATAAACTGAAAGCCTACGGACTTTACTCCGAGCGCCGCGATGTCAAGGGCGACAATCTCAGAGGCATCGTCGGCATGGGCACTGAAGAAGAAGTCTGCGCGCTCTTGCCCTTGGACAAAGAAGGAACTTCTAATCGCTATTGCGTGATGGCTTCGGCTCAAGGCATCCTCAATAGAAATTTATACGAAGATTACTACAACGCGCACGTGAACGGCATCATCGCGATCAACCCAGACCCCGGCGACTATATCGTCGATGCGGTGATCTCGCACGGCACGGGAGATGTGATCATGGCGAGCGCGCAGGGCATGTCGATTCGCTTCAAGGAAGAAGACGCACGCTGCGCCGGCCGCCCCAGTAAGGGTGTCATCGGTATTCGATTAGACGAAGGCGACAAAGTGATCGGTTTCGTCACGCTCGAACCCGGCGACCCCGAAGACAAGATTCTGCTCGTGACCGAAAACGGCTACGGAAAGCGCACTCCGATCGCCGAGTGGGAAGCTCAAGGGCGTGGCGGCAAGGGTGTTTTGGGCATAAAAGTCGACGACAAGACCGGTAACGTCGTCGCGCTCGAGAAAGTGAAAGATGACCACGAGATCATGGTCACAACGCTGAATGGGAAAATCATCCGCATCGGTGCCTCGGAAGTGCGCATCGTCAGCCGCTACGCGAAGGGCGTTAAGCTCATCGACCTCGACGAGGGCGACAAGGTCGTCTCGGTCGTGCGCTATGAGCCCAAGCCCGACACAAACGGTGCCTCTACCAACGGAACCGAGCCAGAGTCAGAATAAGACTGAAGAATGCTGGTCTTGTAGGGGCGAGGTGGCCTCGCCCCTACTCTTTTACGGCTGATATAATAACTCAAGTTGCTACCAAAGAGGTGGGAAGGAAGCAAGTTCCTCCGGGAAGTCGCTAGAAGGTTTCTGAGCGAGAAACTTTCTATCGAACCGGAGGAACCGATGCCCTATTGTATCATAGCCATCTACTGTGTGT
>JACOSB010000111.1 GCA_016179105.1 Candidatus Acetothermia bacterium | reverse complement strand
GGAGCCACTTTACTCAACTCCATTCCAGAGAACTGCTTCTGACTGGCGACGAGAAAATCCACATAAAGATCGAGGGAACATTTCTGGCGTTGCATACCCCTATCTTACTGTTCATAAACTCAACCGCGAAAGTCCTGAATTTATCTCAAACTGGAGTTTCCCTCCAAAAATTTAAGCTTGTTGACTTGGTCAGCATAGGGCCCGGTGTAGCGCAAGATATAAAGCCCGTTGCGGATGTCGATGAGGTAGATCAGTCCGTCCTTGATGACCGGGTAACTCCACATCGCGATGGGATGGCCGCCGAGCGCCGGGTCTTCGACGCCAACTTTGGGCAAGGGTTCAGGATAGAAAACTCCGACTTGTTTCGGATGCGCCGGGTCAGTCGTATCAATAATTTGAAGTCCTCCCGCGTGCCACGTGACGAGCGCTAAGTCCTCTGTGAGCGTTGGGTTGTGAGATGTAAATGTGATGCCCACAGGCCCACCGTCCTTCGGGCATTGCTTTTCGTCGTTCTCGGGCAGCTTGTACTCGCCGACAATCTTGGGTCGCTTCACGTCTTTAATGTCGATCAGTCTCATCCAACCCCACGGGCAGCCGTCGGCCGTCGGCTTGGGATAGACTTCATCCGTCGTGATAACAATGTCACGATTAGGGATTTTGACCGCGCTGTGATTCTCCGGCGGATATGGCGGCGCGTAATCGACCCGATTCTCGATCGGAGTCAGCAAATGAATCTTGGGATTAGGTTTTCCCTCAGCGATCTCGCTCGTATCAATCATAAAAAAACCTGCGCCTAGATAGGAGAGATAGGCGATCTTGCCGTCATCAGAAACGGATAGCGAGTGCAGCGCAGCTCCGTCGGGATCGCCGCGTTTTTCTTGGAGTCCGCCATCGACTTGGGCATCCCAGCTTGCGACGAGCGTGATGTTTTTGGGGTCGCTCGCGTCGAGCACTTTCAACGCCGGAGGCCCGCCGGGCGTCGAGAAGTAGAGCAAGATGCGATCTGAATTCTTGGGGTCTCTCCAGAGAAAAAACTCGTGCGGCTTGGCGGGGTTTTGCGTGTTGCCGGGGAAAGTGCCGAAGTCATAAGTGCTGATGAGTTTCGGATTGACCGGGTCCGAGAGATTGTAAAATTTAAGATTATCTTTCTCAGCGGCTCCGCCGGTGTTGGGGAAGCGATTCTTATCCCGAGTGCACGCGTGAATCGCAGTGCTGCACGAGAAGTTAAGCACAATCAGTAATTTTTTGTCGGGCACGGCTCTGAGTTCACGTGAGGTCATTCCCAAGAGAGCTTCATCGGGCGCTTTGATCTGTCCGACAATCTTGGGTCTGCTTGGGTCAGAGACATCGACGATGAGTACACCTGCGTTCTGATGGGTCTCACCCTCCGTGCGCGAGCCGACATAGACATAGTTTCCGGCGATGGCCAAGGCTGCGTTCATGCCACGTGCGAGCAAATCGTTGTATCCCACCAATTGAACGTTACTGGGTGATTTGTGAAAAAATTCGAACGAAATAATCAAGAGTAGACCGAGCACTGCCACGGCTACTATCTTCAGTTGATCCATAAAGACCTCGCTCTTCAAGAGTCATGCTAGTACTTCAGCTACTTGAAATTGATGGGTTGTGATGTTGTGAACGTCGATGACAAGAGCGAAATTAACCAACTTGACCCATCCAAGTAAAGTTGTCGGAGTACTAGAGTATACGGCGCAACACGATCGCAAAACAAAACAATGGTCTTCTGAGTCGATTATGCTCATGTCGGATGACATACCGAGTTTTACTCTATTTCTACGAGACGGGGATTGAATTTCTACTTCATTCCTTATTTAATGCTGAAGCCATCGAAGACTCAGCCAAGCGCTGGAAGGGAGATCGAGATGATTTACTGGAGGCTCATCGCGCAATTCACTCTCGCTGTCTTAGTCTTGGGAACACTGTTTGTGCAACCAGCCGGCGTTGGCCCTAGTTACACGGGCTCTTTATTGGATGCACACTCCCATCTCACAATGTCAATATCTCCCCCAGATCTGCTCTCGCTCTTCCGAAAAGCAGATTTGTCGGGGATTGTTCTTTTCGGCGATGCGGCGACTCTACTCTCACTACAGAAACAGAACTCAGATTTTGTCTTCCCCTTCGCCCAGCCTGGCGGGAGAGACTCACACACCGGGCAGCTCACAGCCACTACGCTGGAGCTTATCAAGCAGCAGTTCGATACGGGGGTCATGCGGGGAGTGGGAGAACTTTCTCTGCGGGCGGGTGCAAATCCCAATATGCCCCTAAACGCGATCCCCGCCGATGACCCAATCGCGCTCCAGATTTATGACCTAGCCGCCAGCCGCAAAGTCCCTGTGACCGTGCACGTCGAGTTTGAATACAGCGCCGAGTTGGAGCGAGCGCTCGACCACAATCGCAACGCGACTATCATATGGGCACACATGGGAGATGGTCAGCCAACTCTCATCCGCGAGATGCTGAAAAAACATGCTAATCTCTACGTGGATATCTCAGCCCGCAACCCCTACATGCAGAGGGGTAGACCGATTCAGGACCAGTCGCTGACAAACACGGACGGTTCCTTGAAGAGCGATTGGGAATCGGTTTTCGAAGAATTTGCTGACCGCATTCTGTACGGCACCGACATCGGCGGCGCCGGGGGCCAATTCCTGGATGTCGATCAATTGGTGAGCTATTACAGGTCCGTTCTTGGCCAACTCACTACGCAGACTGCTGAGAAGATCGGCTATAAGAACGTGCAAAAGTTCTTGGGTTTAGCCAAATAGCTACCTCGATACCGAGGCTAAATCTTTGGAAGGAGTGATAGGCAAATGCGTTGGACATTCATCGCCAAACTCTCTGCAGCCCTATTACTTCCAGGGGTACTGCTGGCCTACTCCGCCGGAGCTGGGCCTAGCTACACAGGCCCGCTGTTCGATGTTCACTTGCACCAAACAAGCTCGCTCTCACTTTCAGATCTGATCAAGGTTGTACAGAAAGCCGGACTGTCGAGAGCTGTTCTGCTCGGACCGCCAGCCACTGACACGAACGTCGTGCTCGCTGCGGAGACGCAAAATCCAAACTTTGTATTTCCCTTTGGGTATCCCACTGACCCCCAAACAAACCGACAAGTATTGAACGGAGATACAGTCCGTTTGATTGAGCAGCAATTAGATAGCAAAGCCAGACGCGGGATAGGCGAGATTTCTTTGAGGCATATGTCAGGGCCTAATGTACCAGGCAATAACTATCCCGCCGATGGCCCTGTCGCACTTCAAATTTATGACCTGGCTGCCAGCCGCAAGGTTCCGGTCACCGTGCATGTCGAGTTTGAATTCAGTACTGAGTTGGAGCGCGGGGCAGACCACAATCGCAACGCGATTATCATTTGGGCACATATGGGAGATGGTCCACCGTCTCTGGTCCGCGACATTCTGAGAAAGCATCCAAATCTCTATGTAGATATCTCATCTCGCAACCCCTACTTTCAAAGAGGCAGGCCGATCGAGGATCAGACCTTGACGAACAGCGATGGGAGCCTGAAGAGTGACTGGAAATCCGTGTTCGAGGAATTTGCTGACCGAGTTCTCTTTGGGATTGACCTCAACAACGATAGATACTTACTGCTCGATCAATTGATACCCTACTACAGGTCCGTGCTAGGGCAATTGACCCCGCAGACCGCCGAGAAGATCGCCTACAAGAACGCACAAAAGCTCTTAGGTTTATAAAAACAGACTTATCAGGTGCTTTAGTCAAGAGCTGGAGAGTGGCAGGGAATTCGCCTATAGTTTCTGGGAAGATCTGAAGGGGGCGATATGCCTGTCTCGTTAAAAAACTCTCAGATTATCTATGATGCGTTGAAGGCGTGCAACATTAGTTTGATCTCGGCTCTTCCGGAGACGTGGCTGGTGCATCTCATTCGCTTGGCCGACGAAGACCCGGAGATGACCGTGGTACGTCTGGCCAAAGAAGAAGAGGGGGTCGGCATCTCAGCGGGTGCACACTTGGCCGGGGTCAAGTCCGCGATGCTCATGCAGAATCACGGATTTTTGGCGAGCATCAACGGGATCGTCTCGCTGGCGCATCTGTATAAAATCCCACTTTTGATGCTGATTAGCTATCGCGGAGAATTCGGGGAGCGAGACCCCTGGCAGACTGAGGGCGGTGGCGTGACTGAGCCATTGTTGCGAGCTCTGCGCATTCCCTACGTGCGTCTCGATGACCCAATACACGTCGCGCGGCGTATCAAGAAAGCACAAACACTGACCGAGTCGTCGCTCAAACCCGTGGCACTCTTGCTTTGTCGTGATCTCATGTGGGAGGAATGATGCTACGTATTGACGCGCTCAAAGCGATTTACCCGTCTCTTGAAAAACATATCGTCGTGACGATCATGGGCGCCGTCGCGGCCGAGCTTCAATCCTTGGGGCATCGACCAAATTTTTTCTATCTGCAACATGCGATGGGATTAGCTTCTTCGATGGGACTGGGCATTGCTCTCAGTCGGCCTGAGCTCAAAGTGATCGTGCTCGATGGCGATGGTTCCATCTTGATGAACTTAGGAAGTTTGACAACGATGGCCCGCTATCATCCCAAAAATCTCATTCACATTGTTTTCGACAACGAGAGTCTGCTCTCGGTTGGCGGGTTCCCAACGGCTACGTCTACGGGCAGCGATATTGCCCAAATAGCCTCGGCTTCGGGGATTTCGCGCACAGCGACCGTGCATACTCTCGAGGAATTCACGTCGGCGTTTAGCCAAGCACTCTCAGCCAACGAACTGGCGACGATCGTGGCCAAAGTCGAAGCGAAGGGACCATCCGCCTTCGTCACGGACTTACCGTTGCTCGAAAACCGTTTTCAGTTTCAACGCTACTTGCGGGATTTACGCAAACACAGAGGCAAAATATCTTAAACCGCCAAGGCGCCAAGAACGCCAGGAGGTCATCATGTCGAACGTGCTAATACAACTGATAGACGAACTCAACGCAGGCCGGCTCAAACTCATCGACCTAACTCGTCCGCTGGGCCCGAAGACGCCCGTGATCGAGTTGCCGCCTATGTTTGCTTCCTCGCCCGGCTTCTCGATGCAGACGATCTCGCGCTACGACGCGAAAGGGCCGGCCTGGTACTGGAATACTATTAACGTGGGAGAGCATACCGGCACTCACTTCGACGCCCCTGTACACTGGATCACGGGCAAAGACCTTTCTAACAATACCTGTGAGACCATTCCGGCACGTCGCTTCGTCGGCCCCGCTTGCGTGATCGACGTCAGCCGCGAAGCTGCCGCGAATCCGGATTTTCTCTTAACTCGCGAGCGCATTCTCGTGTGGGAAGCTCAGTATGGTCGCATCCCCGCAAACTCGTGGGTCCTGGTGCGCACCGACTGGAGCAAGCGGGCTGACTCGAAAGATTTTCTGAATATAAGTAAAGACGGCCCACATAACCCCGGCTTTCACCGATCTGCCTCAGAGTTTTTGGCCAAAGAACGAGATGTGCTGGGGGTCGGCGTCGAGGCGGTGGGCACCGATGCCGGACAAGCAGGCACGTTTGACTTGCCCTTTCCCAGTCACTCGATCATGCACGGAGCGGGAAAATTTGGGCTGGCCAGTCTCTGCAACTTGGATCAATTGCCGCCCACGGGTGCGATCGTCATCGCCGCACCGCTGAAAATCGTCGATGGAAGCGGAAGCCCGTTGCGAGTGCTGGCGATCGCTCCGGCTTAAACCATCTACTTTTCACTCTTGCGATCGTAGGGAATGATGTGCTCCCACTCGTCGGCGTCCGAGCGAGCGACGACCGCGACCACAGGCTCAGTCTTGCTCATATTGAAAACTTCGTGCGGAACGCCGGGCTCGATGTAGATAAAATCTCCCGATCCGTTCTCGATGGATTTTTTTAGCCCCGGCCCGTACTCATGCCGTACGCGGCCTTGCAATATGTAGAGCATGACTTCGAAGTCGACGTGAATGTGCGCGTACGCAACACCGCCGGGCGGGATAGTGGCGACATTCATGGAGAGTTTTTTTGAGCCGACGTTCTTGGCGGACATCCCGACTTTGTACTGAATCCCGTTCCACTTGCGCGGGTTGCTTCCGTCACGGTTACGAATCACGAAAATGCCATCGCCACCCTCCACGGGTTTTTTCAAATCTGAAAAAATTTCGGACATAGTTGCTCCTTTACTTGATGAGACTCTGTGAGCGTAGATCTAATTTCGCGCCGGTACAAAATTTTCTTGGCGTCTTGGCGGTTTATCTCAAAAATCCGGCATGGAGATATCGTATTCGACTTCTTCTTTTGGCTCGCAGTGCTTGAAGCCGCCGTAGACTGCAAACTGATAAAACTTCCATATCACGTCGATCTTCTGAAAGCCCGCGATCTCCAGCAAATTGAGTTGTGTCTTCAGAGTCGCCGGATAATCGCCGCTGCCGGAGGCCGTTTCTTCGTCGAGGATGTTGAGTTTGTAGCCCGCCGCCGCAGCCTGTTCCTCACGCACCCGCAGGGGTAAGAGTGCGTGGCGATTGGACTCAAAGAGCGTGACGTCGCCGTTCGCGAACCAGCCTTCGCATTTAAGATATTGATAAATTTTCTTGAAGAGTTCGAGCTTTTGTGGGTCGGTGAGATGGTGAATTGCCAAGGTTGAGATGACGACATCCAGATCATTCGGAAAGTCAACTTCTGCAAAATTTCCTCGTCGCAAGTCGAGGCGATGCCCGTACCGATCGAGCTTTTTGTGTGCCTCGGCCAGCATTCGTGAGGAGTAGTCGACTCCAATCACCTGCGCTTTGGGATAGTAGTCGAGCACTTTGCGAGTAAGTTCTCCGGTGCCGCAACCGAGTTCGAGAATTTTTGGTTTGCCGGAAAGATCCGGGGGGATGCTGCGCAAGACGGCTTCGTGCAACTCGTCATAGCGCGGGACTATTTTCTTGATATGCGTGTCAAACTCTTTTGTGTCGGCGACGACTTCGCCGGGCTTGATAGAGCGTTTGCGGGTCATAACTTTATTTCTCTCCAAGAACTCTTTGGATTGAGCTTAGTTTATTGTGCAAAAACGTTGAAAATCAGAGCCGACACTGGTTGAGGTTACTTCTCGATGTTCTTGAGTAAATTGATCACTTCAACCAAGCTCTCGGCGGCTTCAGCGCCCTTGTTAGACTTTAAACCGGCACGAGCACTCGCTTGCTCGACTGTGTCCGTCGTGAGCACACCGAAGACAATCGGTGTCTCATACTCCAGAGAAAGCCGCATCAAGCCATGAGAGACTTCTCTCGCAATGTATTCAAAGTGCGGCGTCTCCCCGCGAATCACGCAGCCCAAGGGGAGAATTCCGTCATATTTTTCAGTCTCAGCCAAAGTTTTGACGACTCTTGGAATCTCGAACGAGCCGGGCACCCAGAAAATATCCAAATCTTTCACGGCAACGCCACACTGAATCAGCCTACGCTCGGCTCCGGCCAGCAAATTTTTCGTGATCGCTGTGTTGAAGCGGCTCACGACGATCGCGATCTTAAAACCCTTCGCCTCCAAGGAACCCTCAGCGTGTTGACCCATGCTTGGCCGGATGCTCCTCGGGATCGAAAATCTGGTCGAGCTTGTGCCCCAGCTTGTCTTTCTTGGCTTTGAGATATTGGTAATTGTGCGGGTTCGGCTTGATCGCGATCGGAATTTGCTCGACGATCTCTAGGCCATAGCCTTCGAGTCCCCAGACTTTTTTCGGGTTGTTGGTGAGAAGTCTCATCGTGGAGAGCCCCAAGTCTTTCAGAATCTGCGCGCCAATCCCGTAGTCGCGCAAATCTTCTTTGAAGCCCAAGTGACGATTCGCTTCGACCGTGTCCAGCCCGTTGTCTTGCAAGTGATAGGCTTTAATTTTGTTGCCCAGGCCAATCCCGCGCCCTTCTTGACGGATATAGAGCAAGACACCTCGGCCCTCTTCTTCGATTCTTCGCAAGGCTTCCATCAGTTGTGGGCCGCAATCACAGCGCAACGAGCCGAGCATGTCTCCAGTCAGACATTCGGAGTGCACACGGACTAAGACATTGTCATGCCCGGCGACCTCGCCCTTGACGAGCGCGATGTGCTCTTTCCCGTCGACCAAACTCTTGTAGGCATGAATCTCAAAGAGCCCGACTTTGGTGGGGAGTTTTGCGACGGCGATCTTCTCGATCAGACGATCGCGCTGGCTACGATAGCGAATCAAGTCTTCGATGCTGATGATGATCAAACCGTGATGTTGGGCAAATTTTTCCAGATCGGGCAATCGCGCCATCGTCCCGTCGTCGTTCATAATCTCGCAGATGACAGCGGCTGGGTAGAGCCCGGCGATCCGCGCGAGATCGACGCTGGCTTCCGTATGCCCGGCGCGGCGCAAAATGCCCCCGGGCTTGGCGCGCAATGGAAAAATATGCCCCGGCTGTACTAAATCTGACGGCTTGGTATCGGGGTCAATCAGCACTCGAATCGTCCGGTCGCGATCGTAGGCCGAGATGCCCGTCGTCGTTCCTTTGTCGGCATCCACTGAGACCGTGAAGTTGGTCTCGTTGCTGTCGTTGGCGCCGTTGACCATGGGTTTAAGCCCGAGCTCGTCCAGCCGCTCGCCCATCATCGAGATACAGATGAGCCCGCGGGCATACTTGGCCATGAAATTGATCTTCTCGGGGGTGACGTGCTCGGCCGCGAAGACGAGATCGCCCTCGTTCTCGCGATCTTTATCATCGACAATGATGACCATCTCACCGCGTTTGAGCGTGGCGATGGCCTCCTCAATCTTTGCCAGTGGCATAGCTTAACTCCCGGCCTCCTTTGGACATCAATTTTTCCATGTATTTTGCCAGAACATCAAACTCGATATTTACTCGATCACCGGGGCGCTTGTGCGACAGATTCGTTACTTCGTGCGTGTGAGGAATGATCGCCACGTCAAAGCGACCCTCTTTGATATTGAATATCGTCAGGCTGATCCCATCGATCGCGATCGAGCCCTTCTCTATAAGATACCGATCGTACTCGGCCGGGACCCGGAACGTGTAGACAAACGAGTTACTTTTTTTGAGGATCGAGACAACCTCTCCCGTAACATCAACATGCCCCAGCACCCAATGTCCGTCGAGACGCTGCGAGAGCTGCAAGGGCAACTCCAAGTTCACTCGCTCGCCGCGCTGGATTTTCCCCAAATTCGTTCGCTCTTTGGTCTCAGGGCTCACGTCCGCTGAAAATTCTTCGCTGGTCGCGTTCAGCTCGATGACCGTCAAACAAGCTCCATTCACGGCAATGCTTTTGCCGATGTCCAATTCACCAAAAAGCTCCGGCGCGCGGACCGTGAGCTTGCGCTGACTGTTATGAGTGACCTCACCGAGCGATTGCACAATCCCTGTGAACATAAAGATACTCAGCCGAACAAGTCTACAGAAGCCGGGGAAGGGGCGCAATGACGCAAATCAGTCGATGGTTTATAGAGGATTAGCTCGCATGAGCCGCATGGATTCATTCTGGCGAAAACACCCGCAGATCGCCGGGCTGGTAAGTCAAATGAAGGTCCATCTGCTGCGTTTCTTCGGCGGAGTAGGGCATGTAGATGCCGGTGCCCTCGATATACAGCGTGCCTTGTTTATCTCGGACCTCGCCTCGGCCTTTCCAGAGTTTTCGTTCGGCGTTCACCGCGTGGGCGCTGACGATATAGGTCTGCCCGATCGTGACCGGCTTGAGGAAGCGTATTTGCAATTGGGTCGTGACGCTCAAGCACTTGGTCAAGAGGGTGAGCGGCCAGCCCATGATCTCGTCCATGATCGCGCTGACGACCCCGCCATGGACGACGCCGGGGTAGCCGAGTTGATTTTCTTTTGGGGTGAACTCAGCTTTGACGATATTATCTTCATTATCTTCGATAAAGAAGCGCATCTGGAGTCCCAAGGGATTCTTCTGGCCGCAGACGTAGCAGGGGTCGTAGGTGGGGAGATAGACGCGAGTTTTAAATTCATGTACTTCAGATAGTTTCTGAGTAGTGCCTTGTTCAGACACGCTTGCGCCTCCTGCGAAACTTAGCCTTGAGCGGGAAGCCATAGGCATAGTGGTCGTGATTTACGGAACCATCGGTGACATTGACTTCTTTAAACATGCCAACAATCTTGTTGATCGGATCATTCTCCCAATCTTGGGCTGAAGGTGCTGCATCTTCTATATACTGAATATGCTGACCAACAGCTTGACGAATCACCTCTGCCATCGAGACTCCATGCTGTTGAGAATACCTCCTGAGTTGGCGATAGAGTTTCGTAGGGAAATAAGCTTGGACTTTTCGCTTGCTAGTTTCGGTACTCATACATGACTCCTGTGCTAAATAATAGCGTAAAGACGCGCGCATTATCCATCAAGAGGCAGGTACTTTAAATAATGTGACAGAAATCTTTCATTTGGAGATAAGGCTATCAAGTAGAGAAAAGGGGCAGCCATCGAGCTACCCCTCTCTCTAGATATTTCATCGGCTAAGGCTACGGTTTGTTGGTGCAGTCCTTCTTGGTTGCGTTCGGGCCGTAGTAGAAGCCAGCGCCCGGGTAGTTCTTGCACAGATCGGCTACATCGGGCTTGGCTCCATCCTTCTTCGAGAGAACGTCAAAGCGCGGGAAGGTGCCACCGCTCGGGAAGCCGGGGTTGTATTGCCATCCATCCAAGTCAGCGCGCATCGCTTGGAAGTAAACGCCCTGGCTGACCGGGATGCTGACTACGTGGTCCACATACAGTTGCTGCAGCCAGCTGTAGATGTCGCGGCGTACATTCGCATCAGCGCTGCTCTTGCCCTTCTGGAGCAAGTCATCTCAGGTCTTGTACTCCACCCCACCGGGGGTCTTGCCCGGAGTGCCCCAGGCCGGCAGCTTATTAACGTTGGAACCTGAACCGGAGTAGGCTGCGCCGTCTTCAGGGCTACCCATCCACTGGTCGATGTAATCCGAGTCATCGATATAGTCCGGAGCCCAGCCCAACACGAAGGCGGGGAGCTGACCGCTATCGATCTGGTTCAAAATCTCGGCAAAGGGAACGCCCTCGCAGTTGATGTGGAAGTTACGGTTGAAGGACTCAACATCCGTCTTGATTAAGTTGCACGCGGTCTGACGCGCCAAGTTACCCGCGTTGTAGCGCACCGTGAAAGTGAAACCCACCGAGTTGAGCGCCTTGGCATCGGCCGCTGTGCCGCACTTGGCCTGGCCGAGCTCCGTGCGTGCCTTCTCGCGATCGAAGCTGTAGCCCTTGATGTTGGGGTTATGGAAGGGGAGACCGGCAATGTCCGGAGTCGCCGGAGCGACACCCTTATTCAACAAGACGTCGCGGATGTACTTCTCGCGGTCATAGGAGTAAGCAAAGGTCTTGCGGATATGGATGTCCTGCCAGAAATCCTTGGGGATGCCCTTGCCGTCGCAGGCCGCAGAGCCGATCAACGGGTTCTTTCCGTCCTTGTCAGTATTGATCGCGTAGTTGAAGTTGTAGACGTTCACGACCAGACCCGGGAGGTCATCGACGACCAAGGCTCCGGGGGTCGTCAGGATTTGAGGAACGTTGGCGCGCGAACCGGCATCGATGAGGTCGGCGTCGCCATTCTTGAGCTCCAGGAGACGAGTGGTGAACTCGCCGACTTCCTTGGAGAGGACGTTCTTGAAGCTGGGCTTATTGCCCCAATAATTGTCATTGCGGGCGAGTTGGACGACCTTCTGGGCCTGATCCCAGTTGACGAGCTTGAAGGGACCGGTGCCGTTCATCGCGCTGAAGAGCGCCAGGTTCTGCTCGTTCTCGGGGTTATTATACTTCTTCAGTTCTTCGAAACTGATAGGGAAACCGGGGAACTCGTTCTTCTTGAGCTCGGCGGCCTTGGCCAGAGTGAATTTCTTGCTGATGATATGTGACTGTCCCCCTGCAAGAATCTGGGAGAAATATCCGATGGGTTTGACCAGATGAAAGATTAAGGTTTGCGGATTAGGGCAAGTCATGGTTTTCCACATGGCCTCATTCAGTGGGACATCCTTGCCACCAATCTTGACACTGGGAAGCAAGTTACCCTTCTCATCGCGGGTGGAGCTGATACCCAGGAGCGGATCGAGAAGCAAAAAGGCGGAACCACCGTCGCGGTCAATAGCCATTAGGCGATGGAAGGTGTAGGCGATATCTTCAGAAGTCAAGTCGGTACCATCATGGAACTTAACGCCCGAGCGAATCTGCAAGGTCCAGGTGAGGCCATCGGCGCTGACAGTGGGTAGAGCGGCCGCTAGAACCGGCACGAACTCGCTGGTGCTACCGCCCTTGTAGGCAATGAGCGGCTCCAAAACCTGCTGAATGATGCTATTGCTGGCCGTATCAAACGCCCACCCGGGCAGGGCTTCGCGGGCACTCCCCGGTCCTCACACACCCGAATAGCAGCTGGCTACCGGGGGGCGCAGCAGACAGGTTATCTCCCGCTTCGCGCCTCCGCTCTCAAAGATCCCAAATGGCTGGAATTCCTCAAAACCCCAAAAGGGGCCAACTATCGAGCCTTTGTCGATCAATTGGTGAACGGTAGTTTTGCATATCCTGTGGAAACGCATATCGCGGCGTGGGGCGTCGTCAGGGGATTCATAGGTGATGCGATCGAGAAAGTCATGCAGGGTAAAGCCTCGCCTAAGGACGCTCTCGATGAGGCAGCCAAACTCTCCAACAAAGAAATGGGCAAGGCCGACTGTACCTAACTTTCGAACAGTGTGATCTCATCTGGGGGAGCAGGAGAAACTCCTGCTCTCTTTCTACCCCACCTGTAAACGGATAAGGAGCAGATTGAAATTCTATTGATTTAACAGGCCCAGCGAGTTGGTTTGGTCTTACTTCATAACAAACAGTTCACGTTCTGAGCGGCCATATGAAGTTGACCGTGGCGGGGATGCGGGTGAGGTACTCTGGTCGCGGGCGTCTGGCGGAACAGGCCAGGCGCTCGCGGCTTATTCCATAGTCAGGAAATGATGCGGAGGGGCTTCTTTAGTGGCAAGCGATAGATCGAAAATCCACGACGATCCAGCGTGAAATCCCAATCGGCCTCAAGGTCAGCGGCCATGACGCAAGCGCCTCAGCAAATACTCACGATGACGCTGACCAAGATCGGGCTTTGAATCGCGGAACACACAGAAACTCCACGGAGGACGCGGAAGAAAGGCAAGCCGTTTTCCGTGTATTCAGTGGAACTTCCGTGCTTTCCGTGATTCTATACCCTTGCTTCCATCACTCATGGACAGGCGACTACGCGCTTTAGAGGTTTTGTGAAACATTCTAAGCCTGCGGTTTGTCTCCCGACGCCGGCGGAGTCTGTGGCTGTGGCGTTGCAGCACCCGGAGCTGCAGGCTGTGTTAGGGGTGGAGCTGGCGTCGCGGGCTTGACCGCGGGTGCCGTTGGCGCAGAAGCAGCCGTCGGAGGCGTGGGGGGTGTTGGTGGCTTCGGCGCGGTGGGCGTTGAAGCTGCTGGTGCTGAGGGCGGAGCCGATGGAGCCGCAGGCTTGGGCGTCGCAGGCGCTGTCGGAGCTGCCGGTGTAGCCGGCTTCGGTGCCGGTGCAGGCCTTCGAGACCAGTTTACATCAATCCCCGATGCTCCCGGATGTGGCTCGTTCAATTTATCCTTGCGATAAATGAGTTCTTCGCGAGAGTATCCCCCCAGTTCATAATCAGTACTCAAGATGATGGCGTCAACAGGGCAGGCTTCTTCGCATGCGCCGTCGAAGATACAACGCAAATAATTGATCTGAAAATCGACTGAGTATTTTTTTGCTTTGGAAACGGGCTTGTCCGTTGGGTTGTCCCCAGGTACGACGAGAATCGCTTGCGAAGGGCAGACTTCCATACACGCCAAGCAGCCGACGCAGCGCTCCATCCCGTCGGGCCAGAGGCGCAGCCAGTGCTTGCCCTTGTAGCGTGGCGAGATGTTTCGTTTTACCTCTGGGTAACTGACGGTCACCGGCGGCTTGAACAAATACTTGAACGTGATGCTCATGCCCTTGAGCGTCGCGCCGAGGCCCTGCAGAAAAGATTGCTTCTCTTTCGGTTCTGTGCTCATTGAAAACCTCCATGTAGGGGCAAACCCATCACCGGACAAGGGGCTTAAGCCCCTTGTTTAGGCAGGCACAGAAGCCTGCCCCTACAAAATATTTAACGATCGACGTCGCCCAAGACGGGGTCAAAGCTCGCAATGGCGACGACCGCATCTGCGAGCAGTCCACCCTCGATCACTTTCGGCAACGCTTGAATTGCCATAAAAGAAGGCGTGCGCAAGCCGACTCGGTAAGGCTTGTTGCTCCCGTCGCTCACGACGTAAAAACCCAATTCACCTCGCGAAGACTCGATCGCATGGTAGGACGCGCCGTCCGGAATTTTTATACCCTCGCGCAAGGGAGCTGCGGTGATGCGCCTGTCGGGTACCATGACGCTCGCGTTCTTGCCCCACGGTCTCGGCAGGGCTCCCGGAGTGATTTTCGTATCTTCTGTTTTCACCTGGCCTTCGGGCAATCGTTCGAGCGCCTGCGAGGCAATGCGCCAGCTTTGGCGCATCTCTTCCATGCGTACGAGATAGCGCGCATACGCATCCCCTTCCTTTTGGGTCGGGATGTCAAACTCGAAATCTTGATAGCTCGAATACGGAAAGACTCTTCTAAGATCGTAGGGCTCTCCGCATCCGCGAATGATCGGCCCCGTCAGCGAGTAATCCAGACAATCTTGGAGTGTCAACTTTGCGATACCCTTGCTTCGCTTTAACCATATCGGGTTTTCTGTGACGAGGTCGTGATACTCTTTCCAGCGATCCGGGAAAATTTTTAGGAAATTTTTCACCTGTTGGAGCCAATCTTCGTTGACATCCCATGCCAGTCCCCCAATACGCCAATAGCGCGGAAAGAAACGAGCGCCCGCCAATTGCTCGAAGATATCCAGAATCTTCTCACGGGTATCAAAGCAATACATAAATACTGATGACATATTGACTTCGAGCGCGCCCGTGCCGAGCCACACCAAGTGGCTCGCGATGCGACTGAGCTCACAGAGTAAGACGCGCAGATACTGAGCTCTCTTTGGAACTTCGACACCGAGTAATTGTTCGACGGCGAGCGAGTAACCCATCTCTTCTTGAGGGCCGGACAAATAATCCAAGCGATTGATGAGCGTGAACACCTGATGAAAAATTCTGAACTCGCTCTGTTTCTCGACGCCGGTGTGCAAGAACCCGACGTCGGGAACGCACTTAACGATAGTTTCCCCGTCCAACTCTAAGATAAAGCGTAAGACTCCGTGCGTGCTGGGGTGTTGTGGTCCCAGATTCAGGATGAACGTGTCACGCGACGGGCTTGTCTTTGGCGGCGTCTGCGGTGGCGGGCTTTGCAGCGGGGACTGCGGGCGGCGCGGCCGGGTTTTGGGCTGTGACGACGGCATACTTTTTGGGAATCAGCTCGCTCGGGAGCCTCGGCGCGGTTCTCTCTAAAAAGTGCACCGGCTCCTCCGTGAGCGGATAGTCCTTTCTCAGAGGATGTCCGACCCAGTCGTCGGGCATCAGGATGCGCCGCAAGTCTGGGTGGTTTTGGAATCGAATGCCAAACAGATCATAAAGCTCTCGCTCGTACCAGTTGGCCGCGGGCCAAATCTGAGAAACGGAGAGCACGTTGGGCTGGTCGCGGTCGACGCTCACTTTGACGCATAGCCGCTGCGCCGCCGAGAGCGCGTGCAAGAAATAGAGCAACTCAAACTCTTTGCGCTTCTCCATCCAGTCGACCGCCGTCAAATAAGAAAGCTGCGTGAAGCCCGCTTCTTGCTTTAAGACAGTCATGCCTTCGATGAGCTTGTCTTTGGATAAGACGAGCGCTTGGCCGCCGGGCAGCTTTTCGGCGGGAATAAGCCTCGCCCCGAGTAGATTCAGCTTACCCATCACTGCTTCGAGTACTGATAAATTTTTTATCTCTGCCATAAAAATTCCTTGGGTGCGCCCGTATTATATCAGCCCGGAGAAAAATTTGCCTCTGCCGCACCAAGCTTCATATAATCGATCGGGTGATTTTTATGGACAAACACATGGAAGAGCTGAAAGCGCACATGGATAAGTCGATCACAAACTTTGAGCACGAGTTGATGAAATTGCGGACGGGTCGCGCCACGCCCGCGATGATCGAAGATGTGAAAGTCGACTATTATGGGGCTCCGACCCCCTTAAAACACGTCGCGCACATCAGCGCGCCCGAGGCCGATTCGCTCGTGATTAAACCCTTCGATAAGGGCCAACTCCAAGCCATCCAGAAGGCGATCCAAATCGCCAACCTGGGTTTCAATCCTATCGTCGAGTCCGATCTGGTGCGCATCAAAGTTCCCCGGCTCACCGAAGAGCGCCGCCGAGAGCTTTCCAAACACATCAAGGAGAAGGGCGAAGAGTCGAAAGTCGCACTGAGAAATATCCGGCGCGATATGAAGGAGCGCATGGAGAAAGAGAAGAAGGCCGGGACGATCGCTGAAGACGATTTTAATCACTTGATGAAAGAGATGGATAAGATGACTCACGACTTGACGGCGAAAATCGATCAGATGGCGCAGACGAAAGAAAAGCAGCTCATGAGCATGTGAGTGAAACCGCCAAGATGCCAAGGGCGCCAAGAGAATTGATTATGGCCACTAAACGAGTGCAGTTCGAAATCGAACTCCCTGATGAGTTGATGAGTTTGTTCGATTCGCTCGAAGCTGCAAACAGGGAAGCCAAGGAAGCATTGGTGATGGAACTCCTTCGCCAAGGCAAAATCTCTCAGAGGAAAGCAGCCGAACTTCTGAGTCTGAATCGCTGGGATCTCCCAGATTTGATGACCAAATATGGACTATCTACTCTCATGATTGAGCCCGACGAACTCGCTCAAGATGCGCATGCTCTCCAGCAAGCTTTAGGAAAACGCTAAGTTTCTTCTGAGATGATCGTTGCCGATGCTGGTCCCTTGATTATCTTTGCACGAGTCCAGCGGTTGACACTGCTCCATGAAGTGCTCGGAGAGTTAGTGATCCCACCGGCAGTCGCTCACGAGTTGATCGTGCCGGGCAAGCCTGCGATAGAATCGGTTCTTTGGATAAGGGTGATGCCTTTGCGTGATCCTACATTGGTCGATCGGTTTCCTGCTACCCTCGGTCGTGGAGAGCGGGAAGCAATTGCTTTAGCTCAGGAGCACGGAGCGCTCTTACTTTCAGATGATCGACTGCCCGACGCATTGCGAAAGCACATGACATTCCTGTGGCCGGCTCATTGGCAGTCCTGCAGCGAGCAAAGGCTCAAGGACTTCTTCCGAGCGTGAAAGAGCTATTAGATAGCATGGTCGCCCAAGGACTGCGCATTTCCAAACAGCTCTATGTCGAAGCTCTTACTCAGAGCGGTGAAGCCTCGTAAATCTCTGAACGACTAAAGAACTCCATTTGCATTCCCTATCCGCGAAATCCATAATAGAACCTAATTCATCATGGAAAACGCGAGCGTAGAAGTTGCCAAGCATTGGCTCTTTATCTTAGCGATTGTCTTGACCACCGGAATGGTTGTCGGACGGATCGCTCAGTTCTTGCGCGTGCCCGACGTCGTGCTTTTCTTACTCGCCGGCATCGCCATCGGGCCTTCTGTCCTCAGTTGGATCAGTGTCCCCAGCGAATCGACCGTCAATCAATTGATTCTTGTCTTCGGCGCTTCGTATATTTTGTTCGACGGCGGCGCAAGCCTCAGCTTCAGAGTGTTAAAGAGCGTTGGGATCACCGTTGTCTTGTTGGCTACGTTAGGTGTGCTCGTGACCGCGGGCGTGACCGGAGTTGCAGCTCATTTTTTTCTTTCACTCCCGTGGATCAGCGCCTTCTTGCTCGCGGCGGTCATCGCTTCGACTGACCCCGCCACGATCATCCCCGTCTTCAAGCAAATAAAGATTCGCGAGCGCCTGACTCAGGCCGTGATCAGTGAGTCGGCCTTCAACGACGCGACGGGCGCTATTCTCACTTTCACTCTCTTGGGAGTCATCACCGGTGGAAATTTTTCACTCGCTGGGAGCTTGGCCCAATTTTCTCTCATGGTAATCGGGGGCTTAGTCGCCGGGGCCGTCTTCGGATACTTGGCGGCTTTTTTGATCGCTCACGAAAAATATAGCTTCTTGATGGAATTTGCACCCTTGACCACGGTGGTCGTCGTCGCCGGGGCTTATCTCGCCGCCGATGGCATCAATAGCAGCGGCTTCATGGCCGTCTTCGTCTTCGGCGCGGTCTTAGGAAATGCCGATATGCTCGGCTTCAAGATGAAAAAAGATTATCAGGAACGGATGCACGAATTCATCCAAGTCACGGCGCTCGCCAGCCGCATGATCATCTTTATCCTTTTAGGGAGCCAAGTCGATTTCGGGTTAGTCGGCCAATACGTCTGGACCGGTCTCGGCGTCATCTTCGTCTTTATGTTGATCGCACGCCCTCTGACGGTTTTCACATGCGCTCTGCCCGATCGCATCGCGAAATGGACTTGGCAAGAGCTTTTGTGTTTGTGCTGGACGCGCGAAACGGGCGTGATCCCCGCAGCACTAGCTGGGCTTTTGCTGGGGCAAAAAATCGCTGACGCGAAAGTGATCGCGAGCATCACGTTTCTTGCCGTCGCGGCTACGATTTTGGTGCAAGCGCCGACGACGAGATTCTTGGCTCAGAGACTTGGGTTGCTTGAAGATACGAAATAACCTCAAGCAACCCAAGATAGACGTATCGAAACGATTCGAAACGATACTATCTCTTCCCAGAGCCTTGAAGCAAAAGGCACTCTATGAGACCCAATCAACGGTGCTATGGCTGAACGGTAAGCTCCCCCTTCATGCCCTTCGCTTTGTGCCCCGGCACCGGGCAGTAAACTTCATATTCACCGGGAGCTAGATCGACCTCGAGCGTCTTAGTCTGTCCGGCTACTAAGGGCTCGATCTCCTTCTCAAATTTAGTGCCTTGTACCATGCCCTCGATTTCAAAGCCGTGATTGATCGTACCCTCGTTACTCACGACAAAGCGTACCCTTCCGGCTTTGGCCGAGATATTTGCGGGAACGATCTCCCACTCTCTGAGCGTGACTTGAATCTGCTGGGATTGTGGCGTTGGTCCGCCTCCTTGCTGCATGAGATCGCAGCTACTCAGTAGGAACGTCATACCTACTGTCCCGACGAACTGAAAAAACTGGCGACGTGAATGCATAAAATCCTCCTTCTTTGAAAGCTCATTCAGCTGTGCTTGATGAACTCGTCTGTACGACCTTCTAAACACTAATCTCATTCACTGAGACCTTTCGCTCCGCTCAAGGTGACCTGATGAACTGAAATTCAGTATTATCCGTCACGGGGCCGGGACGATCTTGAAGACTTTGCCGGTGTTGCCCGTCGGACCAATGTTCTCCGTCGTCAGCACGTACAGTTCGCGATTGACATCTTGCCCAAACGCCAGCACCGAGCGACCGAGTTTTCTGTCGGGAGTCGTGGCGATCTTCAGCTCTTCCATCGCCCACATCGCTCCTCCCGAAGAGGAAGGCGCGGCCACAAACAGCTTCCCGTCTGCCTTGTTAAAACTCGTGCTCCAGTCCCCGAAGATATAGCGGCCCACCAACTGAGACAGAGCGCTGCCCCGGTAGATGAAGCCCCCAACGACAGCTATGCCGACCTTGTGATCATACTCGATGACAGGACCAATCAAAGGCTCCCCGCGAGCACCCACGCTCGGGCAGCTGGCGAGCGGCTGATTCGGGTTCTTCGGGTCAAAACAATGTGTGCCCTCCTTGATGTTCCATCCGTAGTTGCCTCCCCGAGTGACGATGTCTAGTTCTTCAAAGAGATTTTGCCCTACGTCGGCCACCAACAAGTCGTGATTCGCTCCGGCGTCGAACGAGAAGCGATAGGGATTTCGCAGTCCATAGGCAAAGATTTCACCGCGCGCTCCTTGCTGTCCAACAAAGGGGTTGTCAGCGGGAATGCCGTAAGCATCGCTAGTGTTCACATCGATGCGCAGGATCTTGCCCAGCAACGTCGAGAGGTCCTGGCCGTTGCCGCTGGGCGAATGCCCGAGACCGACGTCGTTGGCAGCCCCGCCATCGCCCAAGCTGATGTAGAGATATCCATCGGGACCAAAGGCGAGTTGACCGCCGTTATGATTGGCCTGGGGTTCATCGACCTGCAATACGATCCGTTCTGATTTGGGGTCCGCTTTGCTCGGGTTATCTGGTGAGACTCTGAACTCGGAGATATGGCTGGTATGGTTCCAGCCTTCTGGCCCCCCATTACGCAGGGTCGCGCTGTAGTACACAAACAGGCGCGCGTTCTTCTTGAAGTCCGGATGAAAGGCCAGACCCAAGAGTCCACGCTCATCGTAGCGCTCATTCAGCTTGACCATGCGGTCGCGCAGGTCCAAGAAAGGGTCTTCCAGCAACTTGCCGTCGGACGTCAGAATTTTGATCAGGCCGATTTGGTCCGCGATGAAGAGCCGCCCTGTTCCATCCTCGGGCGCTGCGAAAGCCGTCGGAGAAGTAAGACCTTCCGCGACCAGTTTGAGTCCAACACTGGCTGAGCTGGCTTGACTCCCGGTGGCTAGGACGGTGACCGTCATCGTGGAGCTGGCTACGTCCGCTGAGCCCATCACCAGATACGCTCCGACAGTCTGGAAGACGAACTCGAAGCTTGCCCGCGACGCAAGCGTCTTCTGAAAGCCCGCTTGTGAGCTCGCTAAGTTTACCGAGACGCTCGACTGATTGGCCCAGGTGACCTTGCCGCCTTGAGCGATCGTGACCGAGCTAGGATTGAACGAAAAGGAGGGATAGTAGCCCGATGACACGCTGATCGACACCGTCACTTGAGAGGGTGGCGTCTGCTGAGCCCCCCCTAGGATAGAGAACAGAGCCAAAACACCGATGAGTGAGAACCGTAACGTTTTGATCATAGGAACTCCTTTCTTAGCTCCTTCCTTCTGGAAGTGATCAAAATTTGAGCTTGCTCAGATTGCTTTCGCCCAAATGGACGTATACCAAACTCAAGCGCTGGATTTCGAATGCAGCTACCGATAAGTGGGGAAGCGGGTATTGGGGAAAATCCCTTAAACCGTTGAACGGGAAGAAGAAGTCGCGAAGAGATAAATTGTAGGAGTTGACGGAGTGTTGAAACGACCTTAGCGGCGATAAAGGCGTTCACTGATCATGTTACATCCCTCCAAAGCATGACCTATAACGATACCATTATTGTAGTAAAAATTCAGTGCATCTTCAAGTCTGCATCAAGCGTTCTTAGTATCAGTTCCTATTACATGACGGACATCATTGCAAGCGAATAATCTTCCTGATACAATACTTTTGCGGTCGGCAGGCCCGCGAAAGAGGCTGCGGGAGCAAAGCGGGCGAAAATCCGCAAAAATCAAGCCCAAATTGAGGAAGGTATGAAGGAACGCTTTACAGACCTACTTGCGTTGCGGCTCGTGATCGCCCTCGGGGTAGTATGCTTCGCGGTCCTTAACTTTGTCGACCCTCTCTGGGCTACTAGTTTCGCGCTCGGCTGGGGCGTGGCGCTCCTGGGCAACTGGTGGAACTGGGAGAATCTACAAAAACTTTCTGACTCTGCAGTGAATCGCCGCAAAGCCCAACAGATCGCCCTCAGCGGCTACCTTGCGAACCTTCTCTTAATGATCACAGCGCTCAGCGTTGGAGGATATTTAGGACTCAATCTATTTGCGATCGCAGGCGGACTCTTGATTTCCAAGCTGACATTCGTCAGTGAAGAATTTTTGAGAAAGGTCTTCGTCCGTGTTTAATTTCTGTCCCCATATCGAAAAAGAGTTCGGAGAGCTTGGCAAGAAATGCATCGTCGATTGGCATCTCTTCGGCCAGCCCTTTCTAGTGGACATCGACATGCTGATCGCTACCTGGATCGCGATGGGGATCATCGTGATCGGTGCGATCCTTTTGCGCCGAGGCCTAAATCTTGCCGGAGATCTCGAAGAAGTTCCGAGCAAGCGCCAAGTTATATTAGAAGGGCTCATCACGTTCTTCCAAGACCAAGTGGGCAGCGGCTTCCAGACCAAAGAGTTCGCCCTCAATTTTTTCCCGTTGATTGCTACGATTGGTGTCTACATTCTCATCGCGAACTGGATCGGACTCATCCCCGGACTAGAGCCCCCAACGATGGACATCAACATCGCGCTTAGCATGGGCGTACTCGTCTTCCTCATCGCTCAGACCATGGGACTCAGAAAGAAGGGGCTGCACCGACTCAAAGAATTTTTGGGACCCTTTCCTAAATCTCCGTTTGCGATCTTTTTCCTATTCTTGGAAGTGATCGGTGAGTTCAGCAAGCTTTTGTCTCACTCCTTCCGTCTCTTCGGAAATCTGAACGGAAAAGTTATTCTCATCGCGATCTTCTCAGTCTTAACCCCTTGGTTTATCCCGATCATTTTCTTGGCATTCAATGGCGTCTTCTTGGCCGCGATTCAAGCGATGGTCTTCATGTTGCTCGCGATTGTCTATATTAGTTTAGCGGCTGAAGGAGGTCACTGATGATCAGTGGCAATGATCTCGTGACGCTCTCACGCTTTATCGGCGCGGCTATCGCGATCGGCGCGGGCGCGATCGGCGCCGGAGTCGCGTGGGGACTCGCCGCGGGCGACACGACCGAAGCGCTTCGAACACGGCCTTCTCATCAGAGAGATTTGTTACGCACGATGTTCGTCGGCGGCGCGCTCGCCGAGTCTTCGGCCATTTATGCATTAGTCATCGCGTGCTTGCTGATCTTCGTCGTGCCCTCGTCGGGCAATAAAGGTGAGATCAACGGAGCCGACATCATTCTCGTGGCCAAATATCTCGGAGCTGCGTGCGCGATCGGCTTTGGAGCCATCGGCGCAGCTACCAGAGGCACGGCCACAGGTCAAGCTGTCTTAGGCGTCGCACGTCAGCCGTTTGTACAAAATACACTCTTGCGCACGATGATCATCGGCATCGCGATCGCGGAGTCGACCGTAATCTATGCCCTGGTCGTCTCGATTCTCTTGATCTTTGTCGTGAAGTGACAATCTGAAAATATAAGGAGGAAAAACTCTCTATGATTCTAGAAGCGACGCAAGCGACGGGCATCAGCGGCGAGCAGGTGATCACTGCCGCACGGTATTTGGGGGCCGGGCTCTCGATCGGCTTAGGCGCGATCGGAGCAGGCGCGGGCGAAGGAGTTGCCGCCGGCATCGCGTGCCAGGCCATCGCGCGCAACCCCGAACAGTACGGCACAATCTTTCGTACGATGATCATCGGCATGGCCATCGCCGAGTCGACGACGATCTACGCGCTGGTCATCTCGATCTTGCTCTTGTTCGTCGTGAAATGAACCTATTTTTTCTGCTCCAAGAGGCAGAACATGCCGTCACGTGTGATAAGACGGCACCCCCATGCTGGGGGGATATTATCACGACGATCAACTGGACGTTTGTTCTGAATATCATCCAGTTTCTCGTCCTGATCTGGGTTTTGAATAAGATTCTCTATGCTCCGCTCATCAATCTGATGAAGCAGCGCCAGGACAAAGTGGGGCTGAGTTTGGCGAAAGCCGAGCAACAGCGCAAAGAAGCCCAGGCGCTCAAAGAACAACGACAGCACGAGTTAGCGGTCATAGGGACTCAGGCTCGCCAAATCGTAGAAGAAGCGCGACGTCAGGGCGATCAGATCATGCAGCAGAGTTATCAGCAAGCGCGGGCTGAGTCGCAAAAGATCGTCGAGAAGGCCAAAGCCGAGGCCGTGGCAGAGAAAGCCCAGCTACGCAGAGAATTAGAGAATGAGATTGGGGTCTTCGTGTCCATGAGCGCGTCCAAGCTGCTCGGGCGCGAGGTCACGATCAAGACTCCAAGAATATCTAAATCATGAACTTAATCGAAATCTGGCGTTGGATTAACTTCTTAGTCTTGGCTGGGCTTATCGTCTGGTTGGTGCGCAAGATCGATGTGGGCGCGATGTTGCAGAAGCGTCGCGAGCATATCAAAGCCGAGCTCGATCAAGCGCAAAAGCTCGAACAAGAAGCAGCAGTACTGAAGGCGCAGGCCGAGCACGAGTTGACCAACGCCGGTGCCAAAGCCCAGGAGATCTTGCAAGACGCGCGCAAGATGGGCGAGCGCGTCCAGGCAGAGATCCGCGAGATGGCCGAGGCCGAAGCCAAGCGCATCCACGAGCAAGCAAAACTCGAAGCCGAGCTTGAGTATCAAAATATTCTCAAAGAGCTGAAGCGCGAGGCGCTCGAAGAAGCGATGCAGCGCGCCGCCGAAGCCATCAAGCAAGAACTCACCCCGAGCGACCAAGAACGCTTGGTGCGTGACTTCTTGAACGGACTGGACAAGAAAGTGCTGAACTGATGAAATCCCGCGATGTCGCGCAGAGCTACGCCTCGGCTCTCTATGAACTCGGAGCCGAAGCCAACGCGTTAGAATCCATCGAAGAAGCGCTCGGGCAAGTCGCCCGATTGACGCACGAGTCGGGGCTAGATCAGTATCTATTGCACCCACTCATTCCCAACGACGACAAGATCAGATTGCTCGATCAAATTTTTGGTGACGTGAATCCTTACTTGCTCAATTTGCTGAAACTCCTTGTCGAGCGCAATCGCACCCGATTACTGAATTTTATCTATGACGCGTTTTTGGCTCTACGCCAGGAGAAAGACCGCGTGCTGCGCGTCACTATCTTCACCCCATTCGCGCTAGACAAGGGCAATTTACAACAAGAGATTGCTGCGCGATTGACTCAGCTCACAAACATGAACGTGAAACTAAACCAGCAGGTTGACTCGACCATGCTCGGAGGATTGCGAATGCAAATCGGCGATAAAGTCTTGGACGGAAGCATTGAGACGCAATTGGCACGACTGAAAGAACAGATTTTAAGCGAAGAATAATTCTAAGCCGGGAGGATGTATGCCACGAACGAGTGCTGCCGAGATAAGTGCGCTCATCAAAGAGCGCATCAAGAATTATCAGAAAGAGTTGAAGCTCGAAGAGACAGGTGTTGTCGTCGAAGTCGGCGACGGCATTGCCCAGATCTATGGTTTAGAGAATTGTCTTGCCGCCGAGCTCTTGGAGTTTCCGCATGATATTACGGGCCTTGCTCTTAACTTAGCAGAAGATAGCGTTGGCGCTGTGATTTTCGGTGAAGACGAACAAATTAAAGAAGGCGACACGGTCAAGCGCACCGGCCGCGTCTTGGAAACCAGAGTCGGCGAAGAGCTTTTGGGTCGCGTCGTCAGCCCCTTGGGCGAGCCTAAGGATGGCCGTGGCCCCATCAAAACCACCAAGATTCGTCCCGTTGAGTTCAAAGCGCCCGGCATCATCAAGCGTCAGCCAGTGGACACCCCGGTTCAAACGGGTCTTAAAGCGATCGATGCAATGACGCCGATTGGCAGAGGCCAGCGCGAGCTCATCATCGGCGACCGCCAGACGGGTAAGACAGCCATTGCGATCGACACGATTATCAACCAAAAATTTACCCACACGCCTGAAGCTGCAAAATTGGGCTACCGTCCGCTCTATTGCATTTATGTTGCCATCGGCCAAAAGTCTTCGACCGTGGCAAAGACTGTAGAAACTTTAAGAAAGTACGGCGCGATGGACTACACCATTGTAGTGTCAGCAGATGCGAGCGAACCGGCGCCGTTGCAGTGGCTCGCGCCCTATGCTGGCTGCGCGATGGGTGAGTATTTTATGTTCGCGGGCAAGGACGCGCTGGTGATCTATGACGACCTTTCGAAGCATGCAATCGCTTATAGAGAGCTCGCTCTGCTGTTGCGACGCCCTCCAGGACGCGAGGCGTATCCGGGAGATATTTTCTACTCGCACTCGCGTTTGCTCGAGCGCGCGGCCCGTATGAACAAAGACAACGGCGGTGGCAGCCTCACCGCGCTTCCGGTCATCGAGACCAAAGCTGGCGACGTCACGGCGTATATTCCGACCAACGTCATTTCAATTACAGACGGTCAGATCTTCTTGGAGAGCGGCCTCTTCAACGCCGGCATCCGTCCGGCCATGAACGCGGGCATTTCAGTCTCTCGCGTAGGCGGTGCGGCGCAAATCAAAGCGATGAGCCGTGTCGCCGGGCGCTTGAAGCTAGACATCGCGCAGTATAACGACCTGAAAGCGTTCGCCGAGTTTAGCTCCGAGCTCGATGAAGTCTCACGCGCGCAGCTCGAGCGCGGCAAACGCGTCCAGGAAATTCTGAAACAGCCTCAATTTGAGCCGATGCCCGTAGAAGAACAAGTGGTCGTCATCTTCGCTGCTACCAACGGCTTCGTGGACGATCTGGCGGTCGAGCGCCTGCACGACTTCGAGCGAGGGTATTTGGATTTTATGAGAAGTCGCAAGGCCAATATCTTGGCTACTCTCCGCGAGAAAAAAGTGATGGACAAGGAGACGGATGAGTCGCTGCGCGCGGCCATCAAAGAATTCAAGGAGATGTTCGCCTAATGGCCGTACGTGATATTAAGCAGCGTATCTCGAGCGTGCACAACGTCGAACAGATCACGCACGCGATGTACGCGATCGCGATGACGCGCGTCTTCAAAATGAAGGCCCGTCTTGCCGCGACGCGGCGATACGCCAATTCACTCGAAGAAGTAGTTCAGCATCTCATCCACGGGCTCGAAGACCCGAGTCATCCGTTGCTAGAGTCCCAGGGTGGTGATTCAGTTGGTATCTTTGTGCTCAACTCCGACCGAGGCTTGTGTGGCCGATTCAAGGGCGATCTTAATCGCGCCACACGCGATCGCGCAACTAAGACGCAGAATCCTAAACTCATTCTGGGCGGCGACAAAGCACGCGTCTTCTTCGAGCACGAAAAGTTCGAAGTCGTCCAACAGTACGTGAAATTCTACGACGAGCCGGAGTACGAGCAAGCCGAAACGATCGCTGCCGATTTGTTAAAATTTTTTCAGGCAGGTGGATTCAAAGAAGTACACGTCATCTACATGCGTTTTATTAACGATTTCAAGCAAGAAGTGATGTCTGAAAAGATTTTGCCCTTAGAGAAAAAAGAGCTTTCTGCGATCGAGGGCGAGGACAAACAATATCTCGCCGAGCCGAGCGTCGACAAAGCGCTGAGCGAGATCGCGCCGCACTATCTGCGGGCAAAGATTTACCGAATGATCATGGAGAGCAAGGCGAGCGAGAACGCGATCCGCCGCATCGCGATGAAAAACGCAACCGACAACGCGAGTGAGCTTATCGATGAACTCACGATGCAGTCCAACAAGGCGCGCCAGCAAGAGATTACCCGTGCGATCGCGGACATCATCGGCGGCACGGAAGCCTTGCGCAAACAAGCCGAGTAAGAGATTTTCGTAGGAGGTTTTTCTTATGGCCGAGAAGTTGAATGAGAAGGGAACTGGGATCGTCGTCGAAGTCAAAGGGCCGGTGGTCGATGCCAGGTTTCCCGCCGGCTATCTGCCCTCGCTTCATAGCGCTCTCAAAATCAAAATGCAGAGTGGTAACGAACTGATTCTCGAAGTCGCTCAGCATCTGGGCGACCAGAAAGTTCGCGCCGTTGCCCTCGACTCAACCGATGGCATCGCTCGCGGCACGCCGGTAATGAATACAGGCGCACCGATCAGCGTGCCAGTCGGACCGACAACGCTTGGCAGAGTCTTTGATCTGGTCGGAAATCCAATCGATGAAAAGCCGGCCCCGAAAGCGACTAAATTCTATCCGATTCACCGAGCCGCTCCGACGTTTACAGACCAGTCCACTCAAGACGAGATTCTCGAGACGGGCCTGAAAGTTATCGACTTGCTGGCTCCCTTCCGCAAGGGCGGCAAGGTCGGATTCTTCGGCGGCGCGGGCGTTGGCAAGACTGTGCTCATCCAAGAGATGATCCGTAACATCGCCTATGAGCACAAGGGCGTCTCAGTCTTCGCGGGCGTCGGCGAGCGCACGCGCGAGGGCAACGACATGTATTTAGAAATGCAGGAGGCCGGAGTGCTTCCGAGCACGGTGCTCGTCTACGGGCAGATGAACGAGCCGCCGGGGGCACGTCTGCGCGTCGCGCTCACGGGCGTCTCGATGGCTGAGTATTTTAGGGACGAAGAGGGCCGCGACGTACTACTTTTCATCGATAACATTTTCCGATTCGCACAAGCTGGCTCGGAAGTCTCGGCGTTGTTGGGAAGAATGCCGAGCGAGGTCGGCTATCAGCCCACGCTCGCCACAGAAATGGCCGAGTTGCAAGAGCGCATTACTTCTACGAAGAAGGGTTCAATCACGGCCGTGCAAGCCGTCTACGTTCCAGCAGATGACATCACGGACCCGGCTCCGCACACGACCTTCGCACACTTGGACGGAACGATTGTATTGTCACGCCCACTCTCGGCCAAGGGAATTTATCCGGCGGTCGACCCGCTCGTTTCAACGTCAAGCTTGCTCGACCCGCATAAAATCTCAGAGCGCCACTATCGCGTCGCCCAGCAAGTGAAGAAAATCTTGCAGCGCCAGAAAGATTTGCAAGACATCATCGCGATCATGGGCATGGACGAACTCTCTGAAGAAGACAAAGTGACGGTGCAGCGCGCACGCAAGATTGAGCGATTCTTGTCGCAGCCCAACTTCGTGGCCGAGCGCTTCACGGGCACTCCGGGCGAGTACGTACGCCTCAACGAGACGATCGAGAGCTTCGAGAAACTCGTCAGTGGAGAACTCGATCACTTGCCGGAGCAGGCTTTCTATATGGTGGGCAACATCGAGAAAGCGATTGCCCGCGCCGAGCAGATGAAGAAGACCGGAGCTGCTGCTTAGTTACAGAAATTTCTCAGGCAAAAACTGGAATGAGATGAGGGGCACGGCCTTCCGTGCCCCTAAAATTTTTCATTGGTTCGCTCAACCTAGTTCCCTTCAGCTATAATTTAGCTATGAAACGCAAGCATACTCCTAAAACACTTCGTCTCACAGCCGAAGTCTGGCGAGAAGGCAATATGTACACTGCTTATTGCCGAGAACTAGACCTTGCTTCCTGCGGACATACCGTAGAAGAAGCTTGGCAGAATCTACATGAAGTCTTTGAAATCTTTCTTGAAGAGACATCCAAAAAAGGCACTCTTCGCGAGTTGTTGGAAGAAGCCGGTTTGATTTCCAAGGGCGAAACCATAGAACGTGCAGAACACTTCATTGGCCAAATCGAGCTACCACTGCCAGCTACTCGCTGATGCCGCGGTTATCGGCAACAGATTGGAAGATTCAAGCTAAAATTTTTGAAAACTTTGGATGTACATTGGTGCGCCAACATGGTTCACATTTAGTTTACGAATACCCACATGCCCGACGCCCTGTTGTTATCCTCAAATATGATGAAGTTCCGGTAACGATCATCCGAGCGAACATGAGTACGGTGGGAATGACACGAGAACAATACTTTGAGTTGCTCAAGCCCTTATAATTTTTATGCCCAATCACGATTCGCTTTCTCGCTCATCAGTTCAAGATCTCCTCTGCAAACTCATCTCCATTCCTTCCGTCAACCCGACGGTCGCTCCTGAAGAACCCTACGGTGAAAAAACCATCGCTGAATTCGCTCACAGTTGGCTCCAAGCACACAGCGTCACGGCACGACTCGAAGAAGCAGCACCTGGCCGTCCCAACGTATACGCCGAAGTCGGCTCTGGCAACGGACCGACGCTCTGTTTGTGTGCTCATCTTGATACCGTAGGCACCTCTGGAATGACGATCTCACCCTTCGAGCCACGCGTCGCGGGCAACAAAGTCTACGGCCGCGGGAGCTATGATATGAAAGGCGGCGTCGCGGCTATTATGAGCGCTGCCGCAGTCATCGCTGCTGACTCAAACATTCGCGGAAAACTCATTCTCGCGCTCGTTGTCGACGAAGAATATGCGAGCATCGGCGCTGACGATTTTGTGAAAAAACACAAAGCCGACGCGTGCATTCTCGTCGAGCCGAGCGAGCAGAAAATTATTCTTGGACACAAGGGCTTCGTCTGGGCCGAGATTACGACCAAAGGAAGAGCGGCTCACGGCAGCCGTTGGGATATAGGCGTGAGCGCGATCGGCAAGATGAGTCGCATCATCGTAGCATTCGAAGAGTTTGATCGAAGAGTGTTGCGTAAGAGAGTGCATCCGTTAGTTGGACCAGCTTCGATGCACTGCGCACTCATCCAGGGTGGCAGTGGGATTTCGACTTATGCTCCCGAATGCACGCTCAAAGTCGAGCGCCGCACGATTCCGGGCGAAAAACCTGAAGACGCCGTTCGCGAACTTGAAGAAGTGATTCGTTCTGCTGGAGAAGAAGTTGATGTGAATTGCTCCTTCCATCGCCCGTCGTTGTTGTGCGATCGGGACGAGCCCGTCGTGCGACACCTTCGAGCAGCGGCTCAGTCCGTTACTGGGGTTCAACCTGAAGAAGCGGGCGTCGCGTTCTGGATGGACGCAGCCGTCTTTGCTGAAGCGGGAATTCCCACGGTGAATTATGGCTCCTCGGGTGCCGGCGCGCATGAGGCCGTCGAGTGGGTCGATCTCGATTCGGTTGTCTCCGTGGCGCAAGTGATGGTGGAGACGACACGTCGCTTTTGTAAATGAAGGGAGCAAGTTTGTGACTTGGATTAAGACAATTGATCTTAATGATGTTGAGGGCGAACTCAAGACTCTCTACGATCAAGTGAAGACGCCCAGTGGACATATCGACAACATCTTGAAAGCGCACAGCCTGCGCCCGCGCACATTGGTAGCACACTTAGCGCTCTACAAAGCAACAATACATACGAAGCCCAATGCTCTTTCTCCGCGCGAACGCGAGTTGGTTGGAGTTTGGGTCTCGCGACTCAACGGCTGTGATTATTGCGTCGAGCATCATCGTGCCGGACTCGCGCGTCATCTTGGCAGTGCCCGATTAGCCCTCGAGCTGAGCGCGGCTATCGGCAAGCAAGCTTCAACGCCTCTCACTCAGCGCGAGCAAGCGCTCTGTGCTTATGCTACCAAGCTCACGAAGACACCGGCTCAGATGGAAGCAAGAGATCTCGATGTATTGCGCAACGCTGGACTCGATGATGCTGGAATTCTCGATCTGAATCAGATTGTCGCTTATTTTGCGTATGCGAATCGCACTGTCTTGGGTCTCGGTGTGAGTATCGACGGCGAGCCTCTCGGGCTCCATCCCGACGAGAACGAAGAAGGGTTTAAGCACCAATAGTTCAACCAGCGTAACCCTTCGCTCAACTCGTCGGTCAAGGGGGCGATGTGCGTGATGTGTTGTCTCACCCAACAATTTCAGTCACGGACGATCAGCCGCTGGGCGATTTCTGTTTCTTTTTGAAAATCTTGCTCTCTTGCCCGCTTAATAAGCGTTGAATATTCGAGCGATGCTTCCACGCCGAGAGTAGGCCGAGCGCAGCAAACAGAATGACGCTCCCCCAGTCGGCCTTCTCGGTACGCTGCGAGGTGAAAAAATAGATCGCGACCGGAGCGCACAAGAGAGAAACAATCGACGCGAGCGAGACGTATTGAGTCAAGAGCGTGATGAGAATCCAGAGAGCTGCTGTGACCACTAACGCTTGAGGAGAGACCATCAACAATAAGCCCAGCGTCGTCGCAACGCCCTTGCCACCCGTGAATTTAAGAAAAATACTCCAGTTGTGTCCGATCGGAGCAAGCACGGCGAGCCAGATGGGTACGCCCCATAGTTGTGCCAGCCATCCCGAAATGATCCCCTTGGACGCATCGAGGGCGAAGGCGAGGATTCCGTAGCCAAAGCCGACCACACGCCCCACGTTGGTCGCGCCCACGTTGCCGCTGCCATGTTCGCGAATGTCGAGTTTCCCGGAGAGTCGGGCGATGATGTAACTGAACGGAATGGACCCGAGCACGTAGAAAGCCACAGCCGCCGCCGCGGCTTTCCACACGAATTCCCCAGTCATACGCTTCAGTCGCTATTGAAATTTATCTTTGAGTTGCTCGCGCATCGCTTTCAAGCGCTCACCCATCGTGACGGCTTGGTGGCCGCTGTCTTCGGGCTCCTTAGCCGTGCTGCTGCGCGCGGGCGCTTCGGGCTCTTCGGGTCGATGCCGCATCGAGAGCCGGACCTGGCGCTTCTCTTCGTTGATCCCGATGATTTTCGCGGTGACTGTATCTCCCACCTTGAGCACGTCGGCGGGCGTAGCGATACGCTGATCCGTAATTTCTGAGACGTGAATCAATCCCTCGACTTCATCCGTCAATTTAATGAACGCGCCAAAATCTTTGATCTCGGTAATCTTACCCTCGATGACCGAACCCAAGGAGAAATTTTCCGTGAAGGTGTGCCACGGGTCTTGCTTCAGCTCTTTGAGGCTGAGGCGGATCTTGCGCTTGACCCCGTCGGACTTGATCACTTTGGCTTCGATTTCTTGGTTCTCTTTCAGCACATCGCCCGGCCGCGCCACGTGCTCCCAGCTGATCTCGGAGACGTGCAAGAGCGCTTCGACGCCGGGCTCTAGCTCGATAAAAGCCCCGAACTCGACCAACTTGGTCACTTTGCCCTTGACGAGTTTGCCCTCGGGATATTTCTCTTCGATCTTCTCCCACGGATCGGGCTGGGCGCGGCGCATGCTGAGTGACACACGGCGGTCGGTCTCGTTGACGTCGAGCACGACGACTTCCACCTTCTGGCCGACGTGGACGATTTCCTTGGGGTGCGTCGGGAATCCCCAGCTCAACTCAGAAATATGCACCAGGCCCTCGACGTCGTCTTCCAAGCGCACGAAGGCGCCGAAATCCGTCAAACTCACCACTTCGCCCGTGAATTTTTGGCCCTTGGGATAGCGTGTCGCAAGGCCTTCCCAGGGGTTGGGGCGCAACTGCTTGAGCGAGAGCGAGATGCGATCTTTGTTGCGATCGATGCCCAAAATTTTTACTTGGAGCTTGTCTCCCAGCTTGTAGGTGTTGGGCGGCACCGGGACTTCTTTCCAGCTGATCTCAGAGCGATGCACGAGCCCCTCAAACCCTCCGAGGTCGACGAAGATGCCGAAGTCGACGACACTCTTGATGGTACCTTCTCGCACTTCGCCGGGCTGGAGCTTGGCAAAGAGTTCGTCCTTGCGCTTGCGGTCTTGGTCTCTCATGTAGTCGCGATGCGAGACGACCAAGTTATGCTCGCGGCGATCAAGCTCGAGGATCACAAACAGGATCTCTTTGCCCCTCAGTTCATTGATCTCAGCGGGCAAATCCGTTCCCAGGTGCGAGCCGGGCAGGAAGGCGCGAATGCCCTTCAGATTGACATGATAGCCGGCATCCCGGACTTCGTCCTCGACCGTGCCGGTGACAGGCGTGCGATGCTTGTAAGCTCTTTCCAGCTCGCCGATCTTCTTCTCGTAGATCGCCGCCTTCTCCGACACATAGACCGTTCCCTCTTCCTCGTCGATATAAGTCACCAACACTTCGACTTGGTCTCCGGGCTTGACCGGCTGGCTGCGATGGTACGGAGCCAAATCGGAGACTTTCATAATGGCTTCGGACTTATACCCGATATCGACGAGAACCTGCTCGTCGCCCAGCTGCACAATCTTGCCCATCAAGATGTCGCCCCGTGAGTAGGTCGTGACATCCTGCTGGCCGAAAAACTCCTCCATCTTGGAGGTCTCGCTCGTCGTCTGGTTGCGCTCTACATCGGACATGCTCTGATCACCTTACTTACCTAATCGATTTCCGGCCGCTTAGCCAGATACGTGCGCGCTGACCTGAGCGCCCGTTCCCGCGGTCAGCTGCGCGATGCGCTCTTTGACTTCTTCGATACAGCGATGGGGCGTCGAAGCCCCCGCAGAAATCCCGATCCATTTCTTGCCCTGCAGCCACTCTCCCTTCAGTTCAGAAACGTCTTCGATATGATGACTCTCGGTGTATGCTTCGGCGATCTCGGCCAAGCGAGCGGTGTTGCTGCTCTTAAACCCGCCGATCACAATAACCACATCAGATTTTTGAGCCAGCTCGCGGATGGCGTCCTGCCGGTCGAAGGTTGCTTGGCAGATTGTATTATATGCGCGTACTTCTAGGCAACGCTTCAATACTTCGCCGATGAGTTGCGCGAATTTTTCGTACGGATGGGTCGTTTGCGAAATCAACCCCACCCGATCCGAGGCTTTTAGTTTGAGTTGTTCGATCGCTTCGGGGCCGGGAATCACGTCGACTCTCACTTTTAAGCCTTGCACTTCTCCCAAAATTCCCTGAATCTCCGGATGTTCTTCGTGTCCCATAATCACTAAACGATAACCATCTTCGGCGATCTTTTTGGCAAATTGATGGGGGATGGTCACCAACGGGCACGTCCCGTCGATGATCTCCCAGCCACGCTTTTCGAGAATTTGCTTCACTTGGGGCACCACCCCGTGTGCGCGAATTAAAATCTTTCGCGTCTCCCCGGATTTGAGCGCTGGCAACTCATTCACGGACTTTACAAAGACCATTCCCCGCGCTTCGAAGCGCTTTACTTCTTGCGGGTTATGAATCAGTTCCCCCAAGCAATAGATCGGGAGCGGTTCGCTCGCTAAGAGTTTCTCAGCCAGGTCGACGATGCGCTCGACGCCAAAGCACCAGCCGGCGCTGCTCGCGATCTCGATCAGTGGCTTGTCGGGAAGCGCTGTCTCATGACTCATGCGCGTTGCTCCTCGAGTCGATCGATCCGTTCCATCAAACGTTCGCTCAGCCTGTTATAGCGTTCGTGTCGATCTTCCGAACCGTTTAAGTCAAACTCCAAATCTCTCAACCCAAACGGGCGCCCGATTCTCGCGGTCAATTGCCCGTAGCGAAACGGATAGTGCGGCGGGTACGGTCCGCGGGCCTCGATCGCGATGGGCAGAAAGTCGCGGCCGCCCTTCTCGGCAAATCGAATCACGCCGGGGTGAATCTTCTGTGGGATTTTCGTGGTGCCTTCGGGGAAGATCCCGACGATCTTGCCCGACTTAATCGCCTCCATCACGTTCCGATAATCCTCCAAGCTGAAATTCTCTCTATCGATACAGATCGAATAGTTGGCAATGAACGGTCTGAACACCATGTGCTCCTCGAGCAGCGTCTTGCGGGCCACGAAGTAGATCCGATGCCGTCTCCCCAGGGCGGCTATCAGGACAGGAATATCCCAATAGCTGCGATGACGCGAGACGAGGATGCAGCCACCTTCGGGGATATTCTCCCGCCCTTCGACCCGGAGTCTGAATAAGAGCTTAAGAAATAAATAAATAAACAATGCCCCGTAGCGGTAGAAAATACCTTTGAAGGCCTCCGCTGCGTTCATTGGCTAGAGTTTACCCAACTTTTTGCGGTCTTTCAACGCAGCAGAAACGCGCTGGAGAACTTCATCGATCACTTCATCAAGAGTACGATCGTCTGTCGGGATGACTACGGTTTCGGGAGTGAGTTGCAGGCGATTAAATCCAACGCTATCGCGCTCATCGCGTTCGCGAATCTTTCGCAAAATCTCTTCATACGTTTCGCGTCCTTGACGATCGCGAAAACGCCGGCGAGCGCGTGCTTCGGGCGAGGCCGTCAAAAAAATCCTTACATCTGCATCGGGCAAAACCACCGTTGCGATGTCACGGCCTTCCATCACGACATCTCGGTTTTGGGCCATCTGCCGTTGCAGCTCGACGAGCCGTCCTCGCACGTCGGCGCGGGTCGCGATCTGGGAAGAGAGTTGGTCCAGCTCGGCTGTGTACAGTTTTTCAGTCACGTCTTCGCCGTTGAGCAAGATGCGTTCAGCGGGGGTGATGTCGATCTGAATTTCTCTGAGCGCGAGCCCGCGTTTAAGCCCCAAGGCTGCCGCGCGGTAAGTTGCACCTGTGTTGATAAACGTGCAAGAGAATGCTTTGGCGATCGCTCGGCTCACCGTAGATTTTCCCGCGCCGGCGGGGCCATCGATCGCGATCTTCATCGCCGAAGACGGGCCGACTCAGAGGGGACAATCAGATTCTGACCGATGTCGGTCGGGCGACACAGAAACGTTTGAGCGCCCAAGTCGTGCTGCGCTTGTTGGATGAGCATTTGCGCCGCTTGCGGTTGTGAAAAAGCGGCATAGAAGGTCGGCCCACTGCCGCTCATGCCGTAGAGGTCCGCGTGCGAACGGGAGACTAGATCGTGGTAAGGCTGGAGTTCTGGTCGCAGCGTGATGGCCGGCTCTGCTAAATCGTTCTCGCAATGCCCGCGTGTGGGGAATCCATTGAAAGAAAGAGAGTCGCTTCCGTCGAGCATCGAGCTGGCGCCGTGAATCCGGTCATACTCGGTATAGACTTCTTTAGAGCTAAGCCCAAATGGCGGCACCATGAGCGCAAAATGAAAGAGCGAGAACCGGCTCGGCCATTTTTCCAAAATTTCGCCGCGGCCGCGACCCCAGCAGAGTCCTCCGTCGACAAAAAAAGGCACGTCGCTCCCCAGCTCAAGCCCCATGGCTTTGAGCTCTTCGTTGTGAAAGCCGAATTGGAAGAGTTCGTTCAGCGCGACGAGCGTGGCGGCCGCGTCGCTGCTGCCTCCGCCGAGCCCCGCGCTGAGGGGAATCTGTTTCTGTAGCTCGACCCGGACGCCGTACTCGCTGTCGGTCTCATCTAAGATGAGTTCGGCGGCCCGAGTCACGAGATTATCCGCTGGAGGGATGCCCAAATCAGGCTTTGACCGGACCTCGATAGCTACGCCCGGTAGTCGCTCGATGACCAGAGTGTCGTACAAGCTGACGCTCTGGAAGAGCGTCGCGAGTTCGTGATAATTGTCACCGCGGGTACCCATGACCCAAAGTCCCAGATTCAATTTGGCGTACGCGTAGACAACAATCTTATTCGTGGGGAAAAGGGCTCGCTTCACTTTCGTCTGACCTCATTTCTTTCTTGCTTATCATAAATCACTTGGCCAGACTTAACAACAGTTCTCACAAAATCGTGTCCCATAAAGTACGGAATCTGTCTGTAGTTGTCGAGTGCGAGAATCACCACATCACCCTTTTTGCCAACTTCTAGACTGCCGAGCTGGTCGGCCCGGTCGAGCGCAGCCGCCGCGTTGAGCGTCGCGGCCGTGAGCGACTCTTCGATCGTCATCCGCATCTTGCGCACAGCCAATGCTATGATAAAGGACATAGAATGGATCAAGCAAGTGCCGGGGTTAAAGTCTGTCCCGAGTGCTACGGGAAGTTCGGCCTCGATCATCTCACGTGCGGGGGCATACTCCGCGTTGAGCGAGAAGGCTGTGCCGGGGAGCAAGACGGGAACTGTTCCAGCTTTCTTCATTTTTTTGATGCCACGGGCGGAGATGTGCAACAGATGATCTGCCGACGTCGCGCTGAGCTCGGCGGCAAGCTCACTTCCGCCTAACGGAGAAAGTTCGTCGGCGTGGATTTTTAATTTAAATCCCGCCCCTTGAGCAGCTCTGAGAATCTCTCGGCTCTCATCGATGCTGAAGAATCCCTTCTCAGTGAAGACATCGCAATATTCGGCGAGCTTGAGTTTTTTTACTTGAGGGATCATCTCACCAATAATTTCAGAAATATAGTCAGACTTCTTTTTGTCAGCGGGTACCGCGTGCGCGCCACAAAACGTAGAGACAATTTCGATCGGCAATTCTTGTTGAAACTTCTTGATGACCTTCAAGAGCTTTAGCTCAGATTCGGTGTTGAGTCCATACCCACTCTTGATTTCTACGGTCGTCGAGCCCTGTCGCATCATCGCGAGCAAGAAGGATTTCGAGTGCTGAAAGATCTCGTCTTCGGAAGATTTTCTCACTTTCTCGACGCTGGTGAGAATCCCTTTGCCGTACTTTTCGCCCCGGCAGCGGGCGAGATACTCTTCTTCTCTTGCCCCGATAAAAGCCGCGTGCGTATGGGGGTCGACGAGCCCGGGAATGGCGACGCCGTGATGCGCGTCGAAGATTTCTTCGTCGCGAGGACGTACGAGCGCGCGCATCTGATCCACGCCGATGATCTTCCCGTTGACGATTTTTACGAACGCGTTCTCGAGAATCTGGAGCTGGCTCATTGTTTTGCCGCAACAGGCTTTATTTCCTGTGGGCGTGACGAGCTGGCCGATGTTGACGATCAGCATGGCGCGGCCATTATAGCAGAGTCGTAAGGGTGGAGCATTTTTTGAAAATGCTCCGCCCCTATCCACGATGAATTCACTGAAAGTTGCATCTGCCCTTGTATCGCGCTAGACTTTTCCTGAGGACATAATTATGGCAGTCGAAATCAAACGAAAGCTTTTCAGTGTCGCCGAGTATCACAAGATGATCGAGGCCGGTGTTCTTCACGAAGACGACCGGCTCGAGCTCTTGGGTGGGGAGATTGTTGCTATGAGTCCAATAGGCAGTCGCCATGCAGCGTGCGTAGATCGTTTAAATCGACTCTTCACAAAACGATTGGGAGATAGTGTGATCGTTCGTGTACAAAACCCGGTTGAATTGAGCGATGAGTCTGAGCCTCAACCCGATCTTAGCTTGCTGAAGCCCCGCACAGACTTCTATAGCGAAGCACATCCTCAATCGAGCGATATTTACCTACTCGTAGAGGTCGCGGACACAACGGCCAATTATGACCGTCGGGTGAAACTTCCCTTCTACGCACGAGCGGGTATCATTGAAATCTGGCTCATCGATCTGGAGGTGCAGCAGATCGAGGTCTATCGAGAGCCGTCAGCGAAGGGCTATCGACAGACACAGGTCGTCGAGCGTGGCCAGTCTCTGAAAATACAAGCTTTTCCCGACGTAGAACTCAAGGCGAATGAGATCCTCGGTTAGCCAAATCGCACAACGCTCGCTCACGAAACCCGGTTGACATAGCGAACCTTCTTGCGTACTATCACTGCACTGTGAGTGTCATCAACGTAAAAAATTTGGTCAAAAAATTCGGCGACTTAACCGCCGTCAACGAGATCTCGTTCGAGGTCCAGCAGGGCGAAGTCTTCGGGATGCTCGGCCCCAACGGCGCGGGCAAAACAACAACGCTCGAAATCATCGAAGGCATCCAAGAGCCGACCTCGGGCCAGACGTCCGTGCTCGGCATGGACTCTCAAAAGCAGAGCGACGAAGTCAAAGAACGCATCGGCGTCCAGCTTCAGGCAAGCGCGTACTTTGATAACTTAACGCTCGGCGAGATTCTGGATCTTTTCGGGAGCTTTTACAAAAAACAGCTCGGCCCCGATAAGCTCTTGGAGAGCGTCGAGCTGCGCGATAAGAAAAATTCTTTGGTAAAACACTTGTCCGGCGGCCAGAAGCAGCGCTTCTCCATCGCCGCGAGTGTTGTCAACGATCCTGAGCTGGTGTTTCTGGACGAGCCGACGACAGGGCTCGACCCGCAGGCCCGCCGCCATCTCTGGGAATACATCCGCCAGATCAACCAGCAGGGCAAGACAATTATTCTGACCACGCACTACATGGAAGAAGCGCAACGTTTATGTGATCGTGTCGCCATCATCGATATGGGAAAGATCGTCGCGCTCGACACGCCGGCCAATCTCATCAACAACTTAAAGTCCAGTTATCGCATCAATCTCACGTTTGCAGAACGTATGTCCGCCGAGATTTTTAAGCAAGTGCAGGGCGTCATCGACGCCAGAGAATTGACCGGCGATGACCAGCCCCAGCCACGGGTCCAACTGCGCGTGAACAAGGCGATGGAAAGCCTCCCGTCTCTCTTGGGTCTGGTTGAGCAACAAGAGATAAGGCTCGAAGACATCGAGATGCAACCGGCGAACTTGGAAGACGTTTTTCTAGAACTGACCGGCAAGGAGTTGAGAGATTGATCAAGCTTTTCATCGCGGCCGTCAAGATGCAATTTAGAGATAGATTGAGCCTCTTCTGGGCCTTTGTCTTTCCCGCGATGTTTATCATTATCTTCGGGCTTTTCAATTTTGACCGCCCGGGCTCGACGACGATCGCCCTCGTCAACCGAGCTCCCGAGAGCGGCTCGGAACAATACATCAAAGGGGCACAACAATTCATCGAGGGCTTTAAGAAGGTCGCTTATTTCAAGATCACAGAAGAGTACAAGACAGAAGACGACGCCGTGAAGGCTCTGAAAGACGATAAAGTAGAGTTCGTGCTCGTCATTCCCGCAACAGCGGCGGCTCCGAGCAGCGCGAACGGGAATCTGCCACACATCCAGCTGCGCATCGTCGATGACGAGAAGAACAAGATCACGAATCAGATCGTGATGGCCGGGCTGAGGAATTTTCTGGCTGAGGTGAACCTAGACATAGCCAAAGCTCCAAGACTCTTCTCGCTCAACGAAGAGCCTCTCTCCGCTGGCGAAGTCAAAAAAATTAAGTACATGGACATCCTCTTGCCCGGGATTTTGGGCATGGCGCTCATGACGATGTCGGTGATCGGTCTTGCCGCCGATCTGAGCCTCTATCGCCAACAGAGAATCTTAAAGCGCATCCTCGCGACTCCCTTAAAACCTGGCATCTTTGTCATCGCTACGGTCTTCTCGTATCTCGTGCTGATCGCCGTCCAAGTGACCGTCTTGCTCGCCTTGGGGCATTTTCTCTTCGGCGCGCAGATCTACGGGAATCTCATCAATGTCTATCTGCTCTCGCTCTTGGGCGCGATACTCTTCTTGAACGTAGGCTTCATCGTCGGGTCTTTCAGCAAGAGCCCGAGCAGCGCGTCGAGCCTGGGAAATATCATCACGATGCCCTTGATGTTCTTCTCGGGAGTCTTCTTCCCGGCGAACAGCCTGCCGCCGGTTATGTACTCGGTCGTTCAGTTTTTGCCGCTGACGCCGTTGCTCGACGCGTTGCGTAAAGTGAGCATCGAAGGGGCTTCCTTCTTGGGGCTGGGCAAGGACTTGGCGCTGGTGGGCGGCTGGATTCTGATTACGTTGTTTGTCGCCACACGGACGTTCAAGTTCCGCCAAGACTGATCTATCTGTTTTTCTGGGCAACCTCGGCGTCTTAGTGGTTTCCCCAAAATTCTAGCGGTGGACTGGCTTCGTGATCGACGGTGCGCCGATGGGAGCGTCTGTGCCCGGCTCCCAGAAGATGACGACTTTCCCGTACGTGTCTTCGATGGCTGCTACAACTTTCTTAGCTTCGGCCTCGCTCAATCCCGGGAGTTTCGCATCGACCAACGGGATCTCTTCTTTATGATAATGCCAGCTCGGTTTTTCATCTTCTGAGAGCTTGGCGTAGATCTGAGGGCTGATGATCGTCTCGGTGCCGATGTTGTGGGCGTTCGGCGCGTCGCTGTCGAAGAGTAAGCATTGAATCACTTGCTTATCGAGCGTCTTGCAGTAGTGATGCACGACGGCATCGGGCATATCGTTGATGTGTTTCTTCGCATCGATGTGCAGGGCAAAACCATCCGCCGGCGTCGGCTTCGACCGAGGAGCGATCAACATCACGAGCGCCACGCTGATCAATGCTCCAAGCAGAAAATAGAAAATTTTCGACATAACTTTCACTTCCTTTCAGAATTTACTTACTTCTAGCATGAAGGCCGTTTGGGAGTCAAATCGATCTCGTCGCATTGACAACACATGATGATTGAGCTATCTCAGCAAGACAAGCGAAGCAGGTTTTAAGCCCTGCTTGACGAGGCTGTCCACGGTCGCGACAAGTTTGCCCGACTTTAGATCGACTACTGAGATTGTCCCGGCGTTCAACTTGGGCAAATTGAGCAGATTGTTCTGGACGAACATATAGTCGCCGTGGAAGACGATGTGATGCGCGCCGGCGCCCGCGGGCAGTGTCTTCAACAACTTGGGTGCCATCAGGTCGGCGATGTCATAGACGTTGACTACTCCGGGCTGAGCCACGCTGACATAAAGTTTTTCGTCAGGGCCGACGTACATTTCCAGAGGAACACCCTGGTTGCGCGCGGTGAGGTCATCGACTAGATGGACCATGCCAAATTCTTTTGTCTTTTCATCCCAATCGCCAAGCATCCAGATGCTTCCTTCGAACATGGCTGTGATGTAAGCGATAGGCTTATCCGGCAGGAAGAAGACCTCCACGGGAGCGCTTCCTCCCTTGCCGTCTTTGGTAATGGGGTAGGTCTTTAGAATTTTCCCGGAGCTTAGCTCGATGGCTGTCACGCTCGCGCCGGGGTCGTCGAGCTTGGGGGAGACCGTGGAAGTCACGATGATTCGGTCGATCCCTTCGTTGATTGCGAGCCCGTGCGGATGCTTGATGAACGGCTCATTGGGGGCTGGAGCCTCGATCTGGCTTATCACTTGCTCGGTCTGCGCATCGAAGACGACGACCATATTTGAGCCCATGCACGTCAGATAGAATTTCGAGCCATCTTGGGTGAAATACAAATCTTCACCCATCTGACAGGAACCGGTATTCACGGGCACGGCTTGTTTGATCTTATTGTTTCCGAGTTCAATGCGGTAGAGGCGATCTCCTCCAAGCGCCGTCGTATAGAGCTTGGACCCGTCGCGATTGTAGTAAAGATGGTGCGGGCTCACGCCCGGGCCGATGGGGTATTTCTGCAAAATTTTCCCAAACGTTTTCGATTGGGGGTTGAGGTCAACGAGCGCAATACCGTCGGCACCCTCGGGTTTATCCGACGTGTAATCGACGACGGCGAGAATCGGTGGCTCTTGCGGATTTTTTCCCCCGCCGCCTAAGCTGGTAATAATAAATACTAAGCCCAGCAGAACGACAACAGCGCCTAACACAATCATCCACAAACGATCCATAAAACCCCTCCTGGTATTTGATCCAACCAGCCCATCGAATGCTAGCACCAAAGGCATTCGAGAGTCAAATCAAAAGGGCGCAACTCAGGTTCATTCTGAGATCAAGACGAAACTCTCTATTGTACTAACGTTGCTTCAGCTTTATACTGGTACGGGGCGTTGGTGCATGAAAGCTAATCAAGAGTAGATTCCCGCTGACCGTGGCAGGCGGTCAATCCACCCGGTGACTCTGTGGCATCCCCAGATGGGTCATGCGATTGAGGGCGCGACAACGAAGCTGGAACTGGCATACTT
>JACOSB010000110.1 GCA_016179105.1 Candidatus Acetothermia bacterium | reverse complement strand
TGGGGATCCAGATCAAGTGAACCTTCAGATCATGCTTCGTGTGCGCTCCCAGGCGATACTTTCGCACGCGACCATATTACCACAAACTTCTCTTCGCCTGAAGGCGAGGGGTTTCGACCATCCCCGCAGGGGACACTAATCTTTCTTCGACTTCTACTCCGTCAATATGCGGAATTTCCAAACCTAATTGCAGGGCGAGGAGCACATTCCCTTCGATGACTTCGCGTAAGTTCTCACGAGCTTCTTCAAAATTGTCTCCCTGGGCAAAGAAGCCCGAAGCCTTAGGAACCTTAGCAAGCACAACTCCATTCTCATCTTGTGAGTAGATAGCTCTCTTGAGAGCTTCTTCTGTATACCGAGCCAAAGAAAAAACTTTCACTTTCATAACTCATCTCTTTCGCTTGAGATAGCTCTCGATGAAGGGGTCGATCTCGCCGTCGAGCACCGCTTGCACATTGCCCATCTCAAAATCAGTCCGGTGGTCTTTTACGAGCTGATAGGGCTGTAATACATAAGACCGAATCTGGCTCCCCCACTCGATATTTTTGAGCTCACCTTGAATTTCTTTGAGCTCTTTTTTCTTGAGTTCATGCTGCAGCTCATACAGACGTGCGGCGAGAATTTGCATTGCGATTTCTTTGTTCTGATGCTGAGAGCGCTCGCGCTGACAAGCCACGACGATGCCCGTCGGCAGATGCGTGATGCGCACCGCCGAGTCTGTTTTGTTTACGTGCTGACCGCCCGCACCGCTCGCGCGATAGGTGTCAATCTTTAAGTCTTCGGCTGCGATCTCGACTTCAGGGTCTTCGATCTTGGGCACCACGTTCACGGCACAGAACGAGGTATGTCTCCGTTGATTGGCATCGAAGGGAGAAATGCGCACGAGTCGGTGAACCCCGCGCTCGCCCTTGAGGTAACCATAGGTGTAGGGGCCGTTGATCTCGACCATCGTGCTTTTTATCCCGGCGACTTCGCCGGGGCTCACTTCGACGAGTGTGCTCCGAAAGCCACGACGCTCGACCCAGCGCAAGTACATTCTCAAGAGCATCTCGCCCCAGTCTTGCGCGTCCGTCCCGCCCGCGCCGGCGTTGATGCTCAGATAACAATCGTTGCTGTCATAGGGCTCCGCGAAGAAAGCCTCGAGCTCGAGCGCGCCTACGTTCTGCTCCAGCGCTTGAGCGCCGAGCACCACCTCGCGTTCGACCGAAGCATCCCCTTCTTCGATCCCAAGCCCTTGCAGGACTTCCAGGTCATCGAGCTGGGTCTCGATCGATTTGTACTTTTGGAAGAGGGAACGTTTTTGCGTGACTTGTTGAGAGATCGTTTTCGCGCGTGGGCGGTTCTCCCAAAAATCGGGAGCGGCCATCTGCTGCTCCAACATCGTTAGTTCGGCTTGGAGGGCGAGCAAGTCAAAGGCGCTCACCGATCTTGATGAGGCGATCGCGTAGCTCTTTTAACACGTTAAAACTCCTTCGTTGATTGATTCTGAAAGATATTCTATGATCGGCTCATGGGGAAAGCAACTGGCATACTTTATCTCGTAGCCACGCCCATCGGGAATTTAGAGGACATCACGCTGCGGGCGTTGCGTGTGCTCAAGGAGTGTGATTTTATCATTGCTGAGGATACACGCCGCTCGCGCCAGCTCCTAGGGCACTATGCGATCAACACGCGATTCGATCTGAGTCTGTACCAAGGAGTCGAGGAAGCACGCGTTGAATCCATCGTTGAAAAATTAAAAACCGGAGCCTCGATCGCGCTCATCTCGGACGCGGGCACGCCGCTCATCTCCGATCCCGGCTTTGTGCTGGTGAGACGCGCGGTCGCAGAAAACATTCGCGTCGTGGCGATTCCAGGGCCGACGGCGCTGGTCGCAGCGTTGGTCGCTTCAGGTTTTCCGACCGATCATTTTGTCTTTGAGGGCACTCCGCCGAAGAAACCGAAAGTGCGCCGCGAATACTTTGAGCGTTTTAGGAACGAGACAAGAACGGTCATTTTCTATGAATCTCCCCATCGTGTCCTGGACACGCTCGAACTGCTGGCAGAGCTGTTGGGAGGGCGTTCGATGGCACTGTGCCGCGAGCTTACAAAAACATACGAAGAAATTTTGCGAGGAACCCCGCAAGAGATTTTGCAAACTCTGAAAGCGCGCGAGGCGATCAAGGGTGAGATCACGATCGTGCTAGCGGGTGCGCGTGAGACAGATCAAGAAGAGTCAGCAGAGTGGTCACAACTCTCAGTGGTCGAGCATCTGGAGCAATTGATCGCCGAGGGCCTCGATAAGAGAGAGGCGATCAAGCGCGTCGCTCAATTACGTGGCTTACGCAAACAAGAAGTTTATAACGAAGCGCTACGAGCCCAGCTATAAGCTATTGAACCAAGGAGGTTCTCGTGAAAGAGATTTACGCACCGATCATCCACAGCCTGCCCGAGGCCGATATTCCCGTCGCTGGCATACGCGGCTGGTTGCTGCAGTCGGATGGTGGCCAACTGGTCTTCTTCGATATTGAGCCCTGGGCCAAAGTGCCGGAGCATTCGCACGGCGCTCAGTGGGGAACGGTCATTTCTGGAGAGATGAGCTTGACGGCCTCGGGCCAGACGACGCGCTACCGGCCGGGCGATACGTATTTTATCCCGGCGGGCGCCGTGCACGCGGCCGTCTTTCATACGCGTTGCTATATCATAGATTATTTCGAAGATCAGGCTCGTTACAAGATTAAGAAAATATCGTAGGGGCGAGGTGACCTCGCCCCTACACAGTTCAGAGGGAGGGAATAAATGGACTTGGGACTGAAAGGGAAGATTGCTGCTGTTGCTGCCGCAAGCCAAGGGTTAGGCAAGGCGATCGCGCAGCGGCTTGCGCAAGAAGGAACGAAAGTGGCGATCTGCGCACGCACCGCATCAGACCTAAAAAAGACAGCCGAAGAGATCAGAAAATCCACGAGCGCTCGAGTGCTCGACATTGCGGTTGACTTAACGGAGCCACAAAGCGCGAAAGAGTTTATCGGTCGCACGGTGAAAGAATTCGGAGGCTTGGATATTCTGGTCACGAACTCGGGGGGGCCGCCCGCGGGTAGCTTCGTCCAATTTTCTGATAGTGACTGGGAAAAAGCGTTTCAGCTATTGATTATGAGCACCGTTCGGCTCTGTCGGGAGGCCATTCCCCATCTGCAAAAGAGCAACGCCGGGCGCATCATCAACGTGACGTCGACGTCGGTGAAGCAACCGATTCCGAATCTTTTGCTCTCGAACGCATTGCGCCCTTCGGTCATCGGGCTCGCAAAATCCCTCGCGTTGGAATTGGCTCCTTATAGGATCGCGGTGAATAGCGTCTGTCCCGGCTCGACCGCGACGCAGAGATTAGAAGAAATTTTCGCCGCGCGGGCCAAAGAACTCGGAGCTTCGTCCGAGGAGGTGCGAAACTATTGGCTCAAAGATATTCCAATGGGGCGCTTTGGCAAGCCTGAGGAGCTGGCGGCGTTGGTCGCGTTCTTGGCCTCAGAGCACGCGGGGTTCATCACCGGAGTGGCTGTCCAAGCAGATGGTGGGCAAGTGCGCGGGGTGTTCTGATTTTCTCCAAACAAAAACCGCCTGAGTTCACTCAGAACCCAGGCGGTTTCTTTGGCTGTGTTATCAGCGAATTGAAATTACTGTTCGCTGCTCGCGGCCGCCGGCTTGACTTGGAGCGTAGTCGGCAGGCTCAGCTTGATGTCTTGGCCGCCCGCCTCCGGGGTGCCGAGCGCCTTGCCGTTGATCGTAATCGGGCCGGACTGCGTCGCCTTGAGCGTGTAAGTGATAGTGACCGTGTCCCCGACTTTGAGGTGAATTCCAAAACCCTTGATGTCCCCCTTTACGACCTGTAATCCTGAGGGGAGCGGCGAATCAGTCGGCGACTCATTCAGCAAGAGGCCGGCCAGCGCGACCTTGGCCGTGGCCTTGACCGTGATCGTGAACTCCTTGCCCAACTCGATGACGTTCGGGTAGGTGCGCTCTAATAAGACTTGGTCGTTCTCGGCCTTGTCTTTGAGCGTCGTCACGACCGGCTTGGGAGCGACGGTGATCGTCGCTTGCGCCGGAACGCTGTCGGTATTATTGTTGTCGGTTACTGTTAGATGTGCTGTGTATGTGTTAGCCGTATTATAAGTGTGAGAGACCATCTGGCCGCTGCCCGTGCTATTATCGCCGAAATCCCACTTGTAGCTTGTGACTGTGCCATCGGGGTCGACGCTCTTGCTACCGTCAAACTGGACAGTCAAGGGGGCAACGCCTTGGATCGGCGTAGCGACGATATTGGCCACGGGCTTTTGATTCTCAGTGACAGTGATCGTAGCATAAGCTGTAGCCGTACCGCCCTTGTCGTCTTTCACCGTCAACGTCACGTTGTACGTTCCTCCCTTGCGGTAGGTGTGTGACGTCGTGGCGCCCGTGCCCGTGCCATCATCAAAATCCCAACCGTACTCGACAATCTTTCCATCCGGGTCGGAGCTTTTGGACCCATCGAATGAGACTGTCAGCGGTGCTAGACCCGAAGTGGGGTTCGCATCAATCTTTGCCGTCGGGAGTTGGTTCTTGCACCCCGTCAGCGCAACGGCCATTAGCAGCAGCAAACTCAACCCTAAAAACGACTTCTTCATACATCTCCTCCTTCGCGTCGTGCGCGATCGATCATTTGTGATAATTTCGATTTCGTTGAATCGAATCCATGTGTTTTTACTTGACGACCGTCAATGAAGATGCCATTGGGAGATCAAAAGTTTGACCGTTGGCGGTTACAAACTTAGCCACTCCACGTAATTCGACTTTTCCTTCTTGAGTTGCAGAAACTGTGTAATTAATTTGAACCGATTCACCTTTTTGAACACTTGTCTTTATGTCCGCAAGATTTCCGCTGATAAGCTTTAATGCGGGTGGCAAGCCCTTTTTTTCATCACCTTCCCTAACCAACAGACCTGCTAAATTTTGCTTCGCTGTCGCTTTGACTGTGATCGAGAAGGCCTCGCCCGCTTTAGCCTCGCTCGGGTAGGTGCGTTCTAGGACGACATAGTCATTCTCGGTCTTATCTGTAATCGGCTGGGGGGCAGGTTTCTCTTTTTCTTTGACCGAGATCGTGAGATCGAAATTGTCCTCGGCTCCCTTGTCGTCTTTCACCGTGAGTTTGGCTTTGTACTGACCGGGCGTGGGGTAGGTGTGAGAGACTTTCACTCTCTCGGCCCCAGAATCTGTGGCGGTGTCGCCAAAATCCCAAGCGTAGTTGGCGATCTTGCCATCGGAGTCGACGCTTTTGCTTGCGTCGAACTGAACCGTGAGCGGAGCGAAGCCTTCGGTCGGCGTGGCCTCAAACTTCGCCGTCGGCGGCTCATTTTTCGAGGGAGGTGGCGGAGGGGTCGTCTGGGTACATCCAGCCAGCCCAAACAGTACGATGATCAATAAACTTAAAAGAACCCTTTGGCTCATGCCGCATCTTCTCCTAGTTTGAATTATAGAAGCGGGTTGCCACTAAGATACTGAATGCGGAGAGATTTCTCAAGGAAGTGATTCTTATCGAAAGGGGACGCACGACCTGTGTAGAGCTGCCCTGTTGCAAAAACGTTTAGGGGAATGTCACTCATACCAAAATCAGTTCTGCCACTGATGCTGCATGGACGGATGCAAGGCTGGGCATCCTCCGCCCAGCCCTCTTTCTGTGATCAGAACACTTAGCGAAGCGTCATTTGCATCAAAGCATCAAAATATGTATGCTTTGATGCATGCGCACTACGATTACCCTTGACGATGATGTAGCGACCCTGCTGAAGCGGGTCCAGAAGGCCTCTAAGCGGTCGCTCAAGGAGGTAGTCAACACGGCCCTCCGAGCAGGACTGGCGCAGCTGGAGAGGCCGGCCAAGCCTCGTTCTCTCTATTCTGTCCGCCCGCTCTCCGTGGGGAGTAGCTTGCTCGGAAACATGGACGATGTCGCTGAGGCCCTCGCAGTCGCCGAAGGCGAGGCGTTTCGGTGATCCTTGTAGACGCCAATCTCTTAATCTATGCGCACGTGCCGACGCTGTCCCAGCACGAAGCCGTGCGACACTGGCTGGAGAAACAGTTCAATGAGACGCCTCGGGTAGGGTTGCCGTGGCCTTCGTTGCTGGCCTTCGTGCGCTTGGTGACCAATCCTCGGGTCTTCGACCGTCCTGCGCCGATCGCCGAAGCGTGGGACCGGGTCGAAGAATGGTTGGCTCTTCCCTCGGTCTGGGTTCCCCAGCCGACCGAGCGTCACACGCAGATCCTCGCAAACCTGCTGCGACGGGCTGTAGATCGGTCCAATCTCGTACCCGACGCACACCTGGCAGCGCTGGCGATCGAGCATGGCCTGGTCCTGTGTAGCACGGACGGAGATTTTGCCAGATTCCCCGGGTTGCGATGGTCGAACCCGCTCACGTGAGAGGCCTGCATGAGCGATACCGGACTCCGAGTGAAACTCTTCGGACGCTTTGAGACCTAGCGCGGAGACGTCCCCATTCCTTCCCACACCTGGCCGCCGCTCAAGGGAAAGCCTCAGAAGCCGTGCGCGTGATGGGAGCGGCTACCCAGCTGCGTGAGACGATCGGCGCTCAGCTGGGAGACGTTGGCCAAGCGTATCTCCAGAGGGATCTGCAGCCGACTCGCGAGGCATTGGGGGCCGAGCGAACATCCGCCCGGCCCTTGCTGAGTACGTCCTGAAGGAGTTTATCTCCGAATAATGAACTTCTTCACCTCACGATGGATTTCTCTACCCTCTTGGTCGCGCTCTCTTAGCGTATATAGATAGACTCCATTGGCCAGCCCCGGCAGCCTTTCATGCAATTGGCTCAACATCGAACTCGTCTGCCAACCGGAGTCGTACTTCAAGTGTCCTTGCAGGTCTACCAACTGCACTCGGGTTTCTTCTTCAGCCCAGAAACGCTTTGCCTCCCGACTGAGATCCGACTCGACGGGCAGTGCTTCGCTGGGGCTTTCGTCCAAGATTTTCACTTTGACCTTGAACTCTTTGGTGGCAAAGGGCGCGAAATTTGTGATACTGCCTAATTCGGTACTGCAGAAATCGTCGGCAGGATTACCACCCGGCCCCGTCGCTGCACCCCAGAAGTTATTGGTAGCATTGATAGTAACTCCCGAATTATTGAGTAGGCCACTATTGTTTCCAACATTACAACTGCCATGGTTGCCGAAAATATTGTTCTTGGTGATCACGACGCTGCTCCCTACAAGGATCTCGATGCCAAAGTCTGTATTACCCAGGGCAGAGTTGCTGGTGAGCACGTGTCCACTGCCGCCGTCGATGATGAAGCCTATGCCGCCGTTGGCATTGGCGATATTGCCGCTGAGCAGATGCCCGTTACTGCTATTGCTGCTGATGAGAAATCCAGCACCATTAGCGTTGGCGACATTGCTGCTAAGCACATGCCCATTGCCGCTGATGCTGAAGCCAAGCTGGTTATTGAGGCTGGCTAGGTTGCCGGTGAGCACATGCCCGCTGCCGTCGACCCTGAAGCCTTTGTTGCCATTGACAGTGGCTAGATTGCCTGCGACTCTCACCCCCACTGTGCCACCGGCAATGTCCAACCCATTCATGCCGCCGAGGGTGAGGGTGAAGCCTTTTTTCTTCTTGCCGAAGACTGTCCCGCTCGCACTCGGCTCAATTAGCACTACATCCACGCCGGCTAACCCCGCGTCTAGCACGGTGGCTGCGGCCCCGTCGCGCGACTCTATGGTCAGTGGCTTGTCTACCTTGATCATGCAATTGCAACCGGAGCCTACTTCCGCCTTTTCTTCACCACCAGCAAGCTCGAAGGTTCCGTTCCCGTTCAGATCCCCGTAGCGTCCGGGACCGACGATGATATCGTCTCCTGAAGCAGCATTCGCAATCGCCTTACTGATCGAGCGACAAGGACTCTTCTTGTCTCCGCAAGTCAGACTGTCTACTCCGTTGTTCGCGACGTTGAGCGTCTTGGCTTCTGCTTCTTTTGCTGCTCCAATCACTACACACACCACGGCCAAGCTCAGCAGCCATGATCGCATCACTCTTCTAGTGCCTACTAAAATTGTCCACCAGCCTAAGCGACGAAACCCTTTACGACTCACGACGAACCTCCTTCAGCACTAGCGCGACAAAGTCACAGGGGCCGAGCAGATTTAGCCCGGCCCCGCCTGATCTCGCACTTGAAGCAACTCGCTTAGCGCAAGGTAATCAGTACTTTGATGACGCCCGTGCCCGACTCCAATGATTCTAGCGCCTTGCCCAAGACCGTTCCAACTTTAGGCTCAGTCGCTCTCATCGCATAGCCGGGCAGGCTCGAAGTCGTCAGCAGATCGCCCGGTCGAATGGCTCCGTTCTCTGCTGTAACTTTCACGGGCACCATTCCCACGAGCGCGAGAGGAACCCGATTATCGGCTGCTGCTTTGCTCTGCTCACTCGCGCCCTGTGTATCCCCCACGAACGCGGGCTGAGTAGAATAAACTCCCGCAAGCGCGGTCGAATAGGGCTGAGCAGACTTGGTCAGCTTGCCGTCGGGCCCGATCACTAACACATCACCCGGCTCGTAGTCTGATTTCTTGCCCGCGACGGTCAGCATATCGGCGTAGTCTGCTCCTCCACCGGTGAAGGTCCCGTCGGCCGTGACGTTCCCGTTATTTCTCACCCGAAAGACAATGTTGCTACAAAAGAATCCGCTGCAACCGAGGATGACGTTGGCATTTGCGTTCCCGCTGGTGTTCTCTGCTTTAAGCGCTGCTCCTCCAGCGGAGTTGGATCGAGCATAGACACCGGCGTTATCGCCTGTTCCATCGGTGGCGTGTCCGAGCACACCGATGCCGGTGCTGCCGCCAGCAAAACCTCCAACACCGGTGCCATCGCTGGTCTCACCCTGGACGCCGAGGCCTACATTGGCCAAACCGTGAACGCCAATATTTCCAGTAAGAACGCTGGAAGTGACTTCGCCACGGACACCCACGCCATTCGTTGCATCGGACTTACCCCAGATACCAACGATCTCTTCGTTGGCGGTGCTTGTGGCATAGCCGAAGATCGCCCGTGTGCCAGAAGTTGATTTGGCTGTGCGCACATCCAGCCTGGCCAGGTTAAGAGGGTTGTTAGTGCCGATACCAACCCTACACTCGAGAGGAGATACGAACAAAAAACCGTGAGCATCCCTGACCCACGCGCAGTGCTTGAGGTTGTGCGAGAGTGGCTCGACCTGAGTCATCTCATCTACGCTCGCTGTGCTCAAAACTGGGTTGCTGTGAAGGACGACAATTTTCCCCACTTGACGCCGCGAGCCCTGTTCCGTCTGAATCGTAGCGATATACAAATAGATGCTGTTGGCAACGGCTCGCCCCTGCGAGTCGCTCATCGGCCAGTCCAACGCTCTCTCATTCTGCAAACCCGTGTCGAAAATCTTCTTGCCGTTCAGTGTGAGAATCTCGATCCGTAGCGCTTGTGCGCCCTGAGCCTGCGCACTAAAGTGCACTGAATCCGCTTGAGTAGAGACTAACACTGTAAACGACTGAGTTTCTCCAGCCGAGACGAGCGGCGCTCCAATGAGTAAGAGTAACCCGACGACCAACAGATAGAGTTGATGCTTGACTTTCATCGTGAATCCCTCCTTCAGGATTCTTAAGTCTTGATTGACTGACCCAAGCATAAAGAGAGGGTTCTCCATTTCTTCTCCACGGTTTCTCCACGAAGGCTGTCAACACCCAAAAACTTGCGTATAATGAGGATTCAGAACAAATGGGCAGCGCCTCCCAGGGGAGGTAAGTCATGGAGCAACAGAGCGAGCTCGGACTCAAAGTCAAACTGTTGGGGCGCTTTGAAATCTGGCGGGACGGTGCGCTCATCTCCTCAGAAACCTGGAAGCGTCGCAAAACCCAGATTTTATTCAAAGTGCTCGTCAGCGAACGCGGCAAAATTTTCACCCAAGACCAGCTCATCGAGGCCGTCTTTCCCGATCTTGAACCTGCGAAAGCAGCACGCAATTTGGGCGGGCGCGTGAGCGAGCTGCGGCGCCTCTTGGAGCCAGGCCTAGAAAAGAGAGATGATTCACACTATCTCTTGCACCCCGGCCCTCAGAAGTATTGTTTCAGCCTAGAATCTCCTTGCTGGGTCGACACCGAAGAATTCGAAAAAAATATTCAAGCCGCACAAGAAGCCGAAGAAGCCGGGCGCTGGCCTCAAGCGCTCGATGGCTATCAACAAGCAACCCAGCTCTATCAGGGCGATTTTCTCGGTGATGATTTATATGAAGAATGGACTCTCGCTCCCCGCGAGCGCTGGCATGAGATGTACCTAAACGCACTCTCACGGCTCGCCGAGTGCCACGCACGTCTTAGACAGTATGCGCACGCTATCGAGTGCTGCCAGCGTGCGATTCAGCAACAGCCTGGACGCGAGAGCGCCTATCGTCAGAAGATGCTCTATCACTATTATGCCAGCGAGCAGCGCGAAGCTCTCGAAACTTATCAAGCCTGCGTCCTTGCCCTCAAAGAGCATTTGAACTCTGAGCCGACCCAAGAAACTCGCGAGCTCTACGAGCAGATTCTCAAGCGCGAAGTGCCCGAGCTTCCCCAAGTCTTTCCCAGCAATCTTCCACAGCCGCTCACGAGCTTTATTGGTCGTGAACGAGAAATTTCTAAAATAAAGTGGTTGCTGAACACCACCCGTCTGCTGACACTTACCGGAGCCGGAGGAGCGGGCAAGACACGCCTCGCGCTTCAAGTAGCACCGGAATTCTTGAGAGAGTTTCCCGATGGAGTTTGGCTCATAGAGTTCGCTTCTCTCTCCATTCCTGCACTCGTTCCGCAAACGGTGGCTGCTGCACTGGGCGTGCGGGAGAAGCCGGGACATCCGCCAATGGACACGCTCTCGGATTTTCTCCGGACGAAAAAACTACTCTTAGTCTTAGATAACTGCGAGCATTTGGTCGATGCCTGTGCGCGACTGGCCGATGAACTGTTGCGAAGCTGTGCGGGTTTGCAAATTCTCGCCACCAGCCGAGAAGCGCTGGGGATTGACGGCGAGACCGTCTGGCCGGTGCCGCCTTTGTCAATCCCGGAAGTGACAACTTCGGCGGGAACAGCAGGAAAGTTGCCGCCTCCCAAAATTCTGAAACAATACGAAGCCGTGGGTCTCTTCATCGAGCGAGCGCTCGCCAGTCAGCCGGAGTTCGAGTTGACCAAACAAAACGCCTCCGCCGTAGTGCAAATTTGTCAACACTTGGATGGGATGCCGTTGGCGGTCGAACTGGCGGCGGCGCGAGTCAAAGCGTTATCGCCACAGCAAATCGCTGCGCGTCTGAATGACCGCTTTCGATTGCTGACCGGCGGGAGCCGCACTGCCATGCCACGGCACCAGACGTTACAAGCCGCTATGGACTGGAGCTTCGATTTGCTCCTGGACGCAGAGCGAACTTTCTTGCGTCGGTTGTCTGTTTTTGTGGGCGGGTTCACATTGGAAGCCGCGGGGCAAATTTGTACAGATCATGCCCCTTCTGTAGGGGCGAGGTCACCTCGCCCCTACAATAATGAATCCGTCGTTGAACAATATGAAATCCTCGAGCTACTCACACACTTGGTAGACAAATCACTAGTGGTAGCTCAACCTGGAGAAGAAGTGCGCTACCAGCTGTTAGAGACGGTGCGACAATACGGGCGAGAAAAGCTGATCGAAGCAGGAGAAGAATCGCTCCTGCACCAGCGCCATTTGGAATGGTTCTTAGCGCTCGCGGAGCAAGCGGAGCCAAAGCTTCAGGAGTCAGAACAAGCCGAGTGGCTAGAGCACTTGGAACGGGAGCATGACAATCTGCGTACGGCGTTGGAGTGGTCTTTACGGGAAGAAGAAAAAGTAGAAGCTGGGCTGAGATTAGCTGTGGCTCTGGCAGATTTCTGGCGAATGCGCGGCTACTGGAGCGAGGGGAGACAATGGTTAAAAGAAGCACTCCCTAAGAGCCAAAGGGTTCCGTTAGACTTGCGAGCTAAAGTCCTCAATGTGGCAGGATTATTAGCCTGGGCTCAAAGCGACTATGCCGCCGCTCGCTCATTCTTCGAAGAGTGTTTATCGATCTATCGTCAATCTGAAAATACGCAGGGAGTCGCGCAGGCGCTCAATAATTTGGGCATCGTGGCGACTGATCAAGGGGACTATGTGTTTGCTCATTCGGTCCTGGAAGAAAGTCTGACGATATGCCGAGAGTTGAAGCTCCCGCATGGTATGTCATACGCTCTCAACAATCTGGGGAATGTGGCCGACTTACAAGGGAGCTATTCAGCGGCTCGCCGTTATCACGAAGAAGGTGTGGCGATACACCGAGAGTTGAGAGACCCATGGGGTCTGTCGCTCTCGCTCACAAATCTCGGTAACACCCTGAGCCATGACGGAGACGATGCGACGGCACGTCACCACTACGAAGAAGCATTAGCTTTGCGTCGGGAGATAGGAGATAGACGGGGAATCGCTTTCACACTCTCTGGCTTAGGGAATATAGCTCTCCATCAGGGCGACTATGCGACGGCGGGTCGGCTCTATGCCGAAGGACTTTCGATCCGCCAGAAGCTGGGAGAAAAGCGCGGCATGGCGATATCATTGGAATGCTTCGCGCGATTGGCCATTGCGCAAAGACAAGCAAGCCGATCTGTGCGTCTCGCCGGAGCCGCGGATCGCCTACGTACGACGATAGGAGCCCCCAGGCCACCAGCAGAACGAGCTGAATTTGCATTAGCTCTTCAGGCCCTTCGAGCTGCGATGGCCAACGCGGAGTATGCGGCTGCCTGGGCTGAGGGCCAAGCCATGACGCTCGAGCAAGCGATCGAGTACGCGCTCAAACCAGACAAAGTTTCGACTTCTTAGCATAGCTTGACGCGCGGTTTTCCGATAGTCTTACAGTATGTCCGTCAACTTAGAACTGCTCGAAACAGCGCTCGACTCAGCGAAGCTTCACCATGCTTATCTAATCGTTGGATATGAGTCTGAAGTTTTCGCCAAAGAATTCGTGCAATCCATTTTTTGCCCCGAGCGCTGCGGCAAGTGCACGCACTGTCAAAAACTTTCCAAGGGTGTTCATCCCGATCTCATCTGGGTTACCAAATCTGGGAAGAGAATCAGCATTGACCAGATTCGCCAGCTCCAGCAGCAAGCGCTCTATGCCCCCACCGAAGCCGAGCGCAAAGTCTATGTGCTCGAAGCGATCGAAGATTTAAGTTTGGAAGCCGCGAACAGTCTTCTGAAAATATTGGAACAGCCCCCCAAATACCTCGTCTTCATTCTGACAGCCCGCAGCGCCAACATTCTTCCGACGATTCTTTCACGCTGCCAAGTCATTCGTCTTCAATCAAGCTCTGCGACTGATATCGAGAACGAACTAAAAGAGAAAGAGTTCTCCGGGGAAGCGCTAGATTATCTGATGAGCGTGACCAAGGGGTTACCGCACTGGCTTGCGCGGATTGCTTTCCTCGATGGTTTTCAGCCTCTCGCCGAGCGAGACAACGCGCGTGCCAATCTTAAAGCCTTAGATGAAATAAAGCTCACACAAGCACTGGGAGAGTCTGGGAGCTTCATCGCTCAACGCGAGATTACGCTTGAAATTCTAAAGCGCCTCCCGGCTTCGAACTCAGCGCAAATCCTAAAAATCGCCAAGGCGATGACCGAGCTGGAGCCCGAAGCGCTCGAACGTTTTATCCAAGAAACAAGTTATTGGTGTCGCGATCTGCTCGCGGCACGCGAAGATGGGACACTCTTCAATCGAGATTTCTCAGAGATGCTGCATACCCAAGCAAAGAAATTATCTGAACCAGTGCTTATCGAAGTGATCAAAACGGTAGAGACGACACCGTGGGCCATTCAGCGCAATGCGAATGTGCAGTTGTTGTTAGAATCGCTCTTGCTGAAGCTGAGAGCCGTTGGGTAAGCATTATATCAAACTTGTGTAGGGGCGAGGTTACCTCGCCCCTACAATACAGGGGAAAATGATATTCTCACTGGTGGTTATGCACCAGCTTGATCCCGTTGCGCTGTGATTTTTTCTCTAATTCAGCAACGTAGCGCTTTTCTAGCTCAGCGTCGATCGTGATTTTTTCGCTATCGTAATCTTCCCTAAAGACTTTGCCCCAGTGATGGATCTGGTCAATCAAGCCCGCGCTCTTGTAGGGGATCTCGACCGTGACGCGCTCGACCCGATCGCCTAAAGTGTGTGCTATCGCCAACAGCAAACCGTCGAGATTTTTCTCTTCGAGAGCCGAAATCTCCACAGTATGGCCGATCTCTTGGCGAGCCTGCCCCAAACGCTGTTGGTCTTCTACGCTCGCGAGCTTGTCGGTTTTATTGAATACGTTCAGCATCGGAGGCCTAGGCTGGCCATTGAAAATCTCATTCAAGACTTCGTTGATCGTGCGCCATTGATCGAACAATCCGTGACTCGATACATCAAGCACATTCAGAATCAAATCTGCGTCACGCGCCGATTCGAGCGTGCTCTTGAAGGCCGGCACAAGCTGGTGCGGTAACTTCTTAATAAACCCAACCGTGTCGGTGAAGACGACTTCGTGCCCGTCGGGAAGCTGCGTCCGTCGCGTGAGCGTCTCGAGCGTCGCGAAGAGTTTATCTTCAACAAATGTCTCAGCGCCCGTAAGCTTATGCAAGAGCGTCGACTTTCCCGTGTTCGTGTAACCCACCAGCGCGATCTGAGCAACGTTTTGTTTGTCGCGTTGTTTTCTGCGCACTTCGCGCTCTTGCTCTGCTTTTCCCAATTTTTCTTTGATGGCGTGAACGCGTTGGCGAATCGTATGACGCTCTTGAGACATCCGCGTCTCGCCCGGTCCGCGCGTGCCAATACCTGCACCCGTTTGGCCGAGTTTCTCCGCCCAACCGCGCAGTCTCGGCAAGAGATATTCTAATTGCGCCAACTCGACTTGAAGCTTTGCTTCTTTGGAGCGTGCACGCAACGCAAAAATATCCATAATCAATTGAGGACGATCGATGATCTTTTTCTGAATAAGCTCCTCGAGGTTGCGTGCTTGTGCCGGGGTGAGCGCATCGTTGAAAATTAAAACGTGAGCACTCACTTGGCTGGCCAAATCTCGAAGTTGCTCGGCTTTGCCCTCGCCGATGAACGTGGCAGGGTCGGGTTTATTGCGCTTTTGGATAATCGTGTGCAGAATCTGAACGCCCGCCGTCTGAGCCAGCTCGATCAATTCTTCCATCGATTCTTGCTCTTGCCAGCTCGCGTCTTTGCCCAAGTCTAACCCCACAAGGATCGTTCGTTCTTCGCTGTAGACTCTGGCCCGCTCACCGATTCGGTCTTCGATGAGTCTGTTCATTTGTTTTACGTCTCGCCTCCCTTGTCATCTTCGATCATTATAGCGGCTCCGAGTTTTCTTAGCTCGCTGGGCAAATTCTCATAACCGCGGGCGATATAGCCGGGGTCAACCACCGTGGTGGTGCCGCGCGCGGCCAAACCCGCGAGCACCAACGCGGCCCCCGCACGAATATCCGTCGCCTGTACGGCTGTGCCTTCTAGATGATCGACACCCTTGACGAGCGCGGTGTTCCCCACCACACGGATGTTCGCGCTCATGCGAACCAGCTCGGGCACATGACTGAATCTATTCTCAAAGAGTGTTTCTTTCACCAAGCTCTCGCCCGAGGCGAGCGCGAGCAGCGCCGTCATTTGGGGTTGCAAATCTGTGGGAAACCCCGGATACGGACGCGTCTCTAGCTCAACACTGCGGTACGGCTGCCCCCAGAGTTGAACGCCCTCAGAGTTAGCTTGAAATTCTAAACCCATCTCGCGCATCTTGCTCAATACCGGCTCCAGGTGTGCCGGGTGACAACGCACAAAAATTTCACTATGCGTGATCGCGCCCGCGACCAAATAAGTCCCGGCGGTCATGCGGTCGGGAATAATTTCATGATCGGTGCCCTTGAGTTTGTCCACACCCTCCATTATAAACTTGGTCGGCTCGATCGTGACACCCGCGCCCATCTTCATCAATAAATTCGCTAAATCATAGACTTCGGGCTCATGCGCCGGGTTGTGAATAGTCGTGAGACCCGGAATCAAAGCGGCGGTCATCATCAATTGCTCGGTCGCGCCCACGGACGGAAAATCCAGATAGATTTCGGTGGGTGAAAGTTTTTCGGCCTGCGCGTGCACCACACCGTTGATAAGCTCAGCTCGTGCTCCGAGCGCTTGTAAACCCTTCAAGTGAAAATCGACGGGGCGTTGACCGATCACGCAGCCGCCGGGTAGTGGCACTTCGGCTTGGCCCAGGCGCACGAGCAAGGGGCCGAGTACCACAAAAGACGCTCGCATCTTTTTGACTAACTCAAAGGGCGCCGTCGAGCAAAGCTTTCCGTGAGAACGAATAGAGTACGTCGTGTGATCGAGTGCCACGATAGACTTGCCCAAGCGCTCGAGCATCTTGAGCATCGTGCGCACGTCTTCTACGTTCGGAATCTGTCTTAAAATGACTTCATCATCGGTGAGAAGCGTTGCAGCCAGCAAGGGAAGCGCAGAATTTTTCGCGCCCCCGGCTTGGGCTTCGCCCTTCAAGCGGCGTCCGCCCTCGATAAAAATTTTCATGGTAATATCGCTAAGGGATTCAGCGCCCGGCCGTATTGCCTGATCTCAAAATGCAGATGCGGTCCGGTCGAGAGCCCGGTATTGCCCGAGAGAGCAATCAGCTGACCTCCTTCTACGAATTGCCCACGATACACCTTGAGTTCCGAGAGATGGCCATACCCCGTGCGATAGCCATTCCCATGATCGATGATGACTTCAAACCCGTAGCCGCCGTTCTTTCCCGCCCACACCACGCGCCCGGCTTGTGAAGCGTAGACGGAAGTTCCTTCGGGTACTTCGATGTCCAGCCCTTCGTGAAAATCGTTCTTGCCCGTCACCGGATGAATCCGTGGACCGAAGAAGGAGCTGAGTTCTCCGAAGAGCGGCCAGACGAATCCCGACGTTTTCCCTTTGGCCAACTCGTAGGCCTTGGCTTTGGGAAAATTTTTCGCATGGGGAACAAAAATTTCATGGCCCGCAAAGAGACGATCTGGCTCAATCTGAGAGTTGAACTGTACAATCTCTTCAATGCTCACACCGTACGTGCGAGCGATGTCCGTGAGCGTTTGCCGCGATTTGATCTTATGCAGAACTCCCTCTCTGAGGATTCTTAACGTTTTTCCGGGCACTAATTCTGAAAACTCGTTGCTGCTGAGAATCGCTTCACTCGGCACGCGGAGTTGCTTCGCGACCGACGCGAACGTATCGCCCGGCTGAATCTCGTAAGAAACTATCTGTGGAGTATGATCCAGTGACGCGGAACGCGCCGGATCGTCGAGCGTGGGTCCTCCTTGGCCGCGCAGCTTGGCCGCGACATCTCCGAAGAGACTTTCACCCTGAAAATAGACCCACGACGCCATCCCCACAACTATCAAAAATCCTACTGCAAAAACGAGACGAAGAGGCCAGCGGCGGCGCAGCCGACGAGGGAATGCTCCTCTACTCATTTCTCATGTTCTCCAAGAATTGTTCGTTGGTGCGGGTCGAGGCCATCTTGTCTTTCAAAAATTCCAGAGCGGCCTTCTTGTCGCCCATCTCGTCGATGAGCTTGCGTAGAATCCAGACCCGTTTGAGCAAGCTTTTCCCCAGCAAGAGCTCTTCTTTGCGCGTACTCGATTGTTCGAGATCGACCGCCGGGAAGATGCGCCTGTTGGCCAATTGTCGATCCAGTATCAATTCCATGTTGCCCGTGCCCTTGAACTCTTCGAAGACGATCTGGTCCAGGCGCGAGCCCGTGTCGACCAAGGCCGTACCGATGATCGTAAGGCTTCCGCCCTGGCCCTTCTCGTTCTTCTTGATATTCCTAGCCGCGCCGAAGAATTCTTTAGGTTTGTAGAGCGCCGTCGGGTCCATACCGCCCGAGAGCAACTTCCCCGAGGGCGAGATCGATAAGTTATAGGCGCGTGCCAAGCGCGTGATCGAGTCCATAAGAATGACCACATCGCGGCCCATCTCGGTGAGGCGTCGGGCCTTCGAGATGACGAGCTCTGAGATACGTGTGTGGATCTCGGGTTTTTGGTCGAACGTCGCAGCGACGACCTCACCCATCACGATCGACTCCTTAAAATCCGTCACTTCTTCGGGGCGTTCATCGACCAACAAAACGATCAGATAGACTTCGGGGTGGTTGGCCGCGATCCCGTGCGCGATGTGTTTCAAGAGTGTTGTCTTACCGGCTTTGGGCGGCGAGACAATGAGACCGCGCTGGCCCTTGCCGATCGGCGAGAACAGGTCAATAATTCTCGTGGAAAACTCTTCGGGGTCGTGTTCTAGGTGCAACTGTTCGAGCGGATGATAGGGAATTAAGTCTTCAAACGCGGTGCGCGTGCGTACTTGCTCGGGAGCTTCAAAATTGATCGCTTCGACCTTTAAGAGCGCGAAGTATTTTTCTTCTTCTTTGGGCGGCCGGACCACGCCGCTCACGACATCTCCGTCTTTGAGACCAAATTTTTTAATTTGGGACGGAGAGACATAGATGTCATTGGGTCCGGGCAGGCACGACTTATCTCTCAAGAATCCATAACCATCGGGCAAGATTTCCAAGACTCCATCGGAGAAATGGAGTCCCTGTTGTTCCGTTTGTGCTTTCAAAATGGCGAACACTAACTCCTCCTTTTTCATGCGCGCGAGCCCGTTGATGCCAAATTTCTTGGCCAACTCGCGCAACTCTGACATGTCCTTGGTCTTCAATTCTCCTATGTCCAACATAGTGGGGAGGCACCTCCTGAAAAGCTGTCCCTCTCTAGCATTTTGCGATGTGGGTGATCTATCAATTTGAAGTCGCGTTCTCCTCAACAGCATTAGTTAAAACGCTGTGTGGTAAGCCATCATCGAAGTAAAAGTCGAGGGTGGCATTTGGAACAGGCCGACTACACTCAATTATAGCGCAATGTCTTTGCTCTTACAAGAGGCCGTTCGAGCGAACGCTCAAAGTCCAGAATACAACGGAAAATGCTCACAGATCTGACGTACTGTGGACTTAGCTTCTGTCATCACGGAAGACTCTTGCGCCGTGCCCACACTCTCGATTACGCGTGCGATGATGTCTGCCAGTAGCTCCATCTCTTTGGGCCCTAGACCCCGCGTCGTCACCGCGGGAGTTCCGATACGGATCCCCGACGTGATCTGAGGCTTTTTCGGGTCGAACGGGATCGCGTTCTTGTTGACCGTGATCCCTACGGCTTCGAGCTTGCGCTCCGCGTCGAGCCCGGTGATCTTATGCTCCGTCAGGTCGATCAGCATCAAGTGATTGTCCGTTCCGCCGCTGACGAGTCGGAAGCCTTTTTCGCTAAGAGCCTGGGCGAGCGCTCGGGCATTTTCTAGAATGCGCTTCTGATACTGCACAAATTCCGAGCAGAGCGCTTCTTGGAAAGCGACCGCCTTGGCAGCGATCACATGCATAAGAGGTCCTCCCTGGATTCCGGGAAAGACCGACTTGTCAATGACCTCAGCGTACGATTTCGCGCACAGTATCGCTCCTCCCCGTGGCCCTCGCAAGGTCTTGTGTGTAGTCGTGGTAGTGAACTGTGCCCAGGGAATAGGTGACGGATGCAGGTCCGCCGCGACCAACCCCGCGATATGCGCGATGTCGGCCATGAGCAAAGCTCCCACTTCATCAGCAATTTTTCTGAATTTCTCGAAATCAATGATTCGGGGATAAGCGCTCGCTCCGCCAATGATGAGTCTCGGCTTATGCTCCAACGCCAAGCTTCGCACGGCGTCATAATCGATGCGCTCGGTTTCTTGGCTGACTCCGTAAGAGACGACTTGGTAGGTCTGTCCCGAGAATGTGACCTTGTGCCCGTGTGAAAGATGTCCCCCGTGCGCGAGGGACATACTCAGAATAGTGTCTCCGGGCTTGAGCACGGCGAAATAGACGGCCATATTGGCTTGGCAGCCCGAATGAGGCTGGACGTTCGCGTGCTCGGCGCGAAAGAGTTTTTTCAGTCGCTCGCGAGCTAACTCTTCCGCAACGTCTACGAATGCGCAGCCGCCGTAATAGCGCCGTCCCGGATAGCCCTCGGCGTATTTGTTGGTGAGTACTGAGCCCTGTGCTTCGAGCACCGCGGTAGAAGCAAAATTTTCAGACGCAATGAGTTCGAGCGAATAGCGTTGCCGATGCAGCTCTTTTTGTAGCACGTCATAAATCTCCGGGTCTACTCTGGCTAGATCATTCATGAGCGGGTCTTTATCGTAAGGGGCGTACGGCTGGTACGCCCCTACAATTTCTTTTTTATTCTTGGCGAACTTGGCGCCTTGGCGGTTCCCAATAATTCACGCCACGCGCGTGAAGACCGATCGTACGATGTCGCTGTACATTTTGAGACGGTCGACAAACCCTTGGGAAAAGCCGCGCTTTACTTCTTTCATCACATGAGTGACTCCGTCCAGCTCGACGAGCTTGCGCTTGAGCCCTTTTTTGATGGCTACTTTGGTGAGCGCCATTTCTACGCCGAATTCGAGTTTATATTGCTTGCGCAGATGGCTCCACAACTCTTTGCGAAGCACCCGTTGGCCCGACAGATAGGGCGAAAACTTTTGAGAAAGGTCCGTGTTCAGTCGACCGTTCTTGAAAACTCCAATGACCATATCGACCCGATACTCAAAATAGTTGAGGATCATCTTGTCGATGTGTTGAGTCTCGAGTCCGATCAAATCTGCATCCAAAAAGAGCAAGACGTCATTGCGGGCGAACTGGACTCCCTCGTCTAGCGCGGCCGCCTTGCCCCGATTGACTGGCAACTCAATCACCGAGACGCCGTAGCGCTTGGCCACTAGGCTCGTCTCGTCTTGAGACCCGTCATCGACGACGATGATCTCGTCGACCAACGAAGACGCTTTTAGGGGCAAGAGCACTTGGCCAATCCGAGTGGCCTCATTATACGCTGGGATGATCGCTGTTACTTTCATTCAGGGTTTGAGTTTTCCCCACCGAGTTTTCGTAACGATTCTAGTTCGGCTGCCCGCGAAAGTCAAGTACGCCCCATCACACTCGTTTTTCAGAGCATCTCTGCTCCCCAATTATCCTTCCATAAAGGGTTTTAGCAATCTGTAACAACTCCACCCTCCCGCTACGATCCCCACGAAAAGAAAAACTATTTGGAAGATGAAGCCCGTGCCCAGCCAGCGGTCTAATCCGTAGCCGATGAGAAACGAAATCAATAAAGAGAGAATGAACGTGAGCCCGAGTTGTGTCAAAAGTGTCAACGCTTGCAACCAACCGGAACGTGGCGCGCCGGGCATAAGTAAGCTTTATCGCCAGACGGTGAAATCCGAGAATTCATCCAGATAATCCGTCCAGATGACCTCCAGCTCCTCGACTTCGCTCTCCTCTGGACCTTGCTTCAATTGCTCCAAAAATTTTTCGATCGTCGGATGATTGCCTTCGATCTCCAGTCGGACCGTCCCGTCGCTCAAGTTTTGCACGTACCCGGTGAGTCTGAGAGGCCGCGCCTTCCAGACCGCAAAATTCCGGAACCCCACGCCCTGCACCGTCCCCAAGACCCGCACGACCGCGCGTACTTTCGCCATCGCTGCTCAGGCCACCAGTAAAGAGGCCTCCTCCGAAGACTCGTCTTGTCGCAATTCTTCGGGCGGACAGTGGCAACGACCCTGGGGCACTGTCATGCTCTCTGACAGAGGATGGCGCGGCTTGACCAAGAGCCGGATGGCCGTCTTCTGTTTGCCCTCGATGAAGACGTCCACAAAGCTCGGGACTGAAATAAGATCAATACCACTGGGAGCGAGATAACCCCGCGCGATGGCGATCGCTTTGATCGCTTGATTGACGGCCTTGGGCCCGATCGTCTGCAACTGTGCCTGCCCTTCTGCGCGGATCGCGTTCGCGAGCGCTCCCGCCGTCGAGGTCGGGTCAGAGCTTGCCGAGACCCTCAGGAGACTCACTACACACCTCCTTCCCTCGCGAGTTTTAACGAAAAAACTCGCCCATCGCCTTACTTCGCGCTCTCCACGTACTGCGTGCTCCGTATGACATGCACCTTGATCTCTCCGGGATATGCCATTTTCTCTTCGATACAGCGCGCGATGTCGTACGAGAGCTTGGCAGCCATATCGTCGTCGACTTCCTCGGGTTTGACCATGACGCGCACTTCGCGGCCGGCTTGAATCGCAAACGCTTCTTCCACGCCGGGGAAGCTATGACAGATCGCTTCCAAGTTCGAGAGCCGTTGGACATAGGCCTCAAACGTCTCTTGACGAGCGCCGGGCCGCGCCGCCGAGATCGCATCGGCCGCTTGCAAGATCACCGCCATCATCGTGCGGGCCTGCACTTCTTCGTTATGCGCAGCGATCGCGTGCACGACTTCTTCGCATTCTCCGTAGCGCTTAGCGATGTCCGCGCTAATCAGCGAGTGCGAGCCCTCGACTTTGTGATCTACGGCTTTTCCGGTGTCGTGTAAGATCGCAGCCCGCTTGATGAGTTTTTGCGTATTCTGGTCTAAGCCCAGCTCCGCCGCGATCGCTCCCGCCGTATAGGTGACTTCCAGGCTGTGCCTGAGCTGGTTTTGCCCATAACTGGTGCGAAAGCCAAGACGGCCGACCAACTCGATCAAGTTGGGATGCAGCCCGTCAACGCCCGCTTCTTGCACGGCTTTTCGGCCTTCTTCTTTGATGCGTTCGGTGACGCGCTCTTTGGATTTATCGACTTGTTTTTTGATTTGCGCCGGATGGATACGCCCATCTTCAATCAGACGTTCCATCGCCTGTTTGGCGATCTCGCGCCGAATGGGATTGAAGCTGGAGAGAACGACCGTGCCGGGCGTATCGTCTACCAAGACCTCGACGCCCGTGAGCGCCTCGAAGGAGCGAATATTGCGCCCTTCTTTGCCGATGACCCGGCCTTTATAGTCTTCGTTCGGCAGCGTCACTAAGCTCACCGTCGTGCTCTCGACTTCCTCGGGCGCATAGCGCTGGATCACGGTCGCGATAATTTTTCGCGCCTCGCGCTCGGCTTCATCTTCGGCGCGATCTTTGATTTGGCGAATATGCTTCGCAAAGAATCTCTCAGACTCTTCTTCTACGCGCTGGAGCAAGAGCTCTTTCGCTTGCTCGGTGGTCAGCCCTGAAAGCTCTTCGAGGCGCTTATGCTCGCCCTCTAAGAGCGCCGTTCCCTGAGCGACCATCTCCGCAAGCGCTCGCTGGTCGTCGCGCAACGATTTCTCGGCGCGGACCAATTCTTGTCCCTTCTGTTCGAGCCGTTCTTCTTTCTTGAGTAACCGCCCTTCGATCTTCTCCAATTTCTCTTCGGTTCGTTTGACCCGTCCTTCGAACTCGCCCTGTTTCGACTGAATCTCGCGCTGGGCCTCGGTCAATTTCTCTTGCTTGGCCGCTTCGGCCTCGCGCTGGGCTTGCTCGATCAGCTGCTCCGCCGACCGACCCTGTGCTTCCTGCTGGCGTCCAGAATGCCAGCGGCCTACTCCGTACCCTGCTGCTATCAATGCTACGATACCTACGATTGCGCTTACGATCCAAATCACAAGACTCATTGTGACGACACCCCTTTTGAGTGATCACAGCGAGCTTCTCCCCTATGCGTAACCAGATTGTCTTCTCTTTTTCTGAGCGCGGTAGAAGCCCACCGTGCAGCAACGTGAATTTTTGTTCAACTCCTGCCCAGGACAGAACATATGATCCTGGGCTCGATCTTCGATCTTTAAGAACAGCCGCACCGATAACCCATTCGAACCAGCGCCAAAGCGCCCAGCGTTCGAAGACTCTTATCAGGCGACCGTCTAGTGGTGCATACATATCTTTAGATTATAGGTGGGCTGAGCGAGAAGGTCAATTCCGTGACGCCCTCCCCCCGTCCGCGGCAGCGCTGTCCCGTTGGAACGGGAGAGGGGTTAAATGGGAGAAGGGGAAAAAAAGCAAGAGGCTCCGGCCTCTCTGTTAGAGAGAGCCGGAGCCTCGGTTGGTTGCGTTCTTAGGCCCAGGAGCTTAACGCTCTGCTGGACGGTCTGAACTCTAGAACCGGACGCTGATCTCGAACGCCAAAGCCTCGACGAAGTCGGTCGCTACGACCAACGAGGTCTTGAAGTTCACGCTGCCGACCTTCCAGCCGATGTCCACCCACAACTCGTTGAACCCACTGAACAGCCCAGACAGGAACATGGTCAGGTCAAACGTCAGGCTGCCC
>JACOSB010000106.1 GCA_016179105.1 Candidatus Acetothermia bacterium | reverse complement strand
GCCTCGACGAAGTCGGTCGCTACGACCAACGAGGTCTTGAAGTTCACGCTGCCGACCTTCCAGCCGATGTCCACCCACAACTCGTTGAACCCACTGAACAGCCCAGACAGGAACATGGTCAGGTCAAACGTCAGGCTGCCCACCGCCGCCGAGACAGAGATGTCATGCTCCAACACTCCCGCCGTGCACGCGCCCAGACTGATGAACAAGCGCTCCGTGCACAGCGTCAAGTCGCTGGTGATCGTCGCTCCCGGCGGGTCAAACTCGGTGACAAACTCCCCCAGTTGCGCCTCAAACGTGTTGGTGCTCGCCAGGTAGAATATGAAGATCGCCGTGACCGACATGTCTCCGTACTTGTAGCTGGTGATCAGGAAGTCAAAACGCGGATCGAGGTTCCCGTTCATCCTCAGCGTGTTGCTGATGGTAAGCCCGAAGGGTTGCAGTCGGTAGCGTGTGTTGACCTCGACGTAGCTCAACCCGTTCGCAGCGGCAACGGCCTGACCGAACTTCCACTCGATGCGGATGTTGGTGGTGATGCCCGCAAACACCAGGTTGCGGATGAACAGCTTTTCTTCCTGAGAAGCGAAGCCGGGGACGACCTTGCCGCCGTAGTTTCGCTCGGCGGGTTTGCACTCGCCCCAGCACTCTAGGCCTTGACGAGCGCCGATCCAGGTCTCGCTGCGCAGCGTGATGCCGCTGACCGTCTGGCCTTCCAAGGCGAGTACGACGCCCGTCTGCCAGTTGGCCGGTACAGTCGAGGCTTTCCCGCAGGTGAACTGGGCGAACAGGGCCCGCGTGCCGATCGTCAGACCCGCGATGTTGATCGAGAGGTCCACGATCTTCTTGCACAGCGCCAACGGCGCATCGAGCATGCCCGCCCCGTCAAAGATGTCGGCCAAGATCAAGTTGGCCACCGCCGGATGGAAGACGCCCGCGTCTTCCAAGAGGAAGAACAAGAACGCATCCGGGGTCGGACAATCCAAGAAGGGCGGAGTCAGGTCTCCCGGCGTGCTGAAGTTGACGCAATAGCGGGTCGAGAGGGTGCCGGTCGTGCGCACGCGCTCGATCTCGACCAGGTCGGACGCGAAGACGAAGGTGTCCTTAAACGTCAACGCACCCACCGTGCCCGCGATGGTGAACGCCTGAGATTCCACACCCTTAAACGTGAAGATTGTCGTGCTGCTGATGTCCAAGCCGGAGACAGACAACGTCAGGATCAGGTCCGCCTCAAACTTGACGAACGTATCATCGATCTTATCGCAGGCTGTGTTGTTACCCGGGATCAGGTTCTTGCACTGCGGCTCGATCACGATGTCCACAGTGAAGCTGCCTGCCACCGGCGCTGCGTTTGCAACAGTAGAGAAGGCACCTGCCAGTACGGCGACGAGGGCCAACCCCAAGAGTTTCCTAAACATAGATATACCTCCTGTATGTTGTCTCTCTCGCGCCTAGAACTTCCACGTGAACCGGAAGCTGAACGCTTCCAAGGTTGTCGCATCGATCACGTAGCTGTTCGCCAGATCCACGCCCGGGGCCAGCTTGTAGGTCACATCAAACCAGACTTGGCTGAAGTTGTTGAACAAGCTGAGGAAGATGAACCGAGCGTCGAAGGTGAAGTTGCCCACCGCCGCGCTCAAGAAGATGTCGTGCTCGTCCACTCCGCCGCTGCAGAACGCCACGAAGAGGCGCTCGGTGCACAGCACCAGGTCGCTGGTCACGGTGACTCCCGGTGGATCGAAGCTGGTGACGAACTCGGCCAGCTGCGCCTCAAACCTACCCGTGCTGCGCAGGTAGTAGTAGAAGAACGCCGTTACCGACAGGTCTCCCACCTTGATCGCCGCCAGAGTCCCGGCGGGAACAGGTCGCCGTTGAAGAACTGGAACTCGGCGCGGATGTTGTTGGTGATGCCGGCCACGGTCAGGTTGCGGATGAACAGCTTTTCTTCCTGGACCGTGAAGCTGGTCACGACCTTGCCGCCGCGGGTTTGTCAAACGTCTAGCGATGGTGCCCGTGGCGGGGGCGCTCCTCGCGCCCTTGGTGAACAGCCGCATTGCCGAGGCTCAACCCACCTGCCAGTACCAAGCGAACATCGTTCCGACGTGGCGCGTCTTCAGCATGGAGATCGGGACACAAGGGATTCTCAAGTACCGACAGATGCCGCTGCGGCCGGACATCCAGCACATACCGATGGCCTTAAGTGAAGTCAGCTGTAACCAAGTCGAGTTCACGCTCAAGGCCGAGTACTCCGCTGGGATTGTCATCAAGCAAGTCGAGTGGTCCAAGCAAGCCTTTTTCAGAGACCCGCAGCGTTATGATTTGATCGAACGCGATGCCTTCGGAAACTACAGGCCCCTGATGAACACTTCGGGCTGTCTACTGCCCTATCGCGTCACCGTCGTCAGCCCCCAAGTGCCGCGCGTCGAGCAGCAAGCATTCTATGCCGATGCCAATCGAAATATCGTCCCAGATTCCGAAGTCAAAGAAAGAATAGGTCAGGACGGCACGGTTTATTGTCGTTACCGTGGTCACTTCGCCACGTTATCAGAAGCTCCTGAGCCTTACAGCGGCAGTTCTACATACGCTCTCCCTTTCTGCACAGCGGGAATACACATCCTCTACGCGAAGATCACGCTGCAATGCGCGGGGAAAGATCAAGTCGTCACAGCCTTCCAAGGCATCGACGTTCAACCGAAATAAATAATTCAATCAATGTAGGGGCGGTTCGCGAACCGCCCCTACGGATTATTTCTTCTCAAAGTCTGAGACAGCCTGCTCCAGTTCTTCCTTGGTAAAAGCTCCAGATTTTTGGTAGACGATCAGGCCTCTCTCGTCGATGAAGAAGGAGCTCGGTTGCGTGAAGATCTTATAAGCGCGCGTGACCTCGAACGGCGGGTTTGAGTCGAGCAAGAGCGGGTACGAGACGTGTACGTTCTGCTTCAAAAAAATTTCCACGTCGTCCTCGGTCTCGCCCATATTGAGCCCCAAGAGCAAAATTTTCCCCTTGCGGGATTCGTGCACGACAGACTGAAGATCGGGCATCTCCGCGACACAAGGCCCACACCAGCTCGCCCAGAAATTGACGATCACTTTTCTCCCCCGCAGATTGGAGAGCCTCAATAAGCCACCCTGATAGACTGACAACAAAAAATTAGGCGCAAACTGCCCCAGCTCGATCCCGACCTTGGACGGATCGACGCCAGGCACGGCGATCGCGCCCGCCTTCTCTTTGGACACTTCTTCGTAGAGACAGATCGGAGAGACATCGCCGCTCTGGGCTGGAGTCGTCCCAGAAAAAGCAAGGCTCTTCGTCTTCACGAACGAGATTTTAGCAAGTTGAACGAAGCGCTTGTTCTCTCTAAGTTCTACTTTGCCCTCGTATTTCTCAAAGCCCGCCGTCCCATCGCTGAGGGACCAGCCCAGAAAGAGCCTAAAATCTCCCGCTCCGTTGGGGAACTGACACTCCTCACGCGCTGCTGTGCGCTTGCCCGCGTTCTGGTCTTTGAGCACGGCGTTCTCGGCGTCGATGGCACGCTTGTGGGCTTCGTCATAGGAGAGCTTATTCTTCTTGCCCTCGTAGGCCTCACGAACCTCGTGGATGACTTTGCTTGCCTGCGTGCTCAGACCTTTTGTGCCCTCTGTCTCAAACTTCTCGATGTCATCGAGATCGAGGAGCTGCTGGCTTTCGCCCTCGAAGCTGCCTATCAAGATATTTTCCAAGTTGCGTCCGACGACGAGCCTGACCGTGACAGCGCTGTCATTGATAACACCGCGGAGTAACTCCGTGAATTTGGTTTTTCCCACGGGAGTGACGCCACCGACCAGTGAGATTTTTCCACTGCCGTCGATTGAGATATCCAACCCTGTACTGTTTTCCAAAATCCTCTCGAACGCTTTGCGGTCGTCAGTATTCGCGGAGACAATCAGATCTGCCCAGCTCGTGAATCCCACGCTGATGCAGATGCCGAATACTGTGAAGGCCATCAAGATAGCTCGAACCATAGAGCCAACCTCCTGCGAGTATGAATGCTACACGGCTACCAGCCACTGATGAGTTAAACTATTCTAGTTCTTCATCGACGACACGGTCCCACTCTTTGAGAGCAGATTCTAACTTAGCTTCACTCCGAACCATCGTCACGTACAACTGACTTTCAAGAATCTCTCGTTTTTCTTTGTCTTTTTCTTTGGTTAGCCGATTTTGCAGGTCTAAAGTTTTTTCAAATTCTTCGACCATTTCACTCAACAATTCTTTGAGCAGCGGGTTCGTAGTGATATGTGTGCGTGCCTTGCTTTGATGGGCCATACCAGCACCTTCAATGATTATGCCCGACGGCGACCATGAAGTCGATCCAGGCGGCCTACCTTAACTTTCCTTTCAATTCAACGACGCCCGTTTTCAGTGTTTTGATCTACCAGCGCAAGACCATTGCGCCGTAGGTCACGCCCGCTCCGAAGGCCGTGATCACGATCACTTGTCCGGGTTGGATGCGCCCGTCGGCGACGGCTTCGGTGAGCGCGATGGGGATCGAAGCCGTGGAAGTGTTCGCGTAACGATCGACGTTGACGATCACTTTTTCCATCGGAAAGTCCATGCGCTTGGCCAAGGCCGTGATGATGCGCATATTGGCTTGGTGCGGCACGATCCAATCGACGTCTTCTTTAGTGAGTCCAGCTTGAGCCAAGCATTTTTCGGTGGTCACTTCCATCATCGTGACCGCACTCTTGAAGACCCCGCCACCTTCCATCACGAGATAGTGCATATCCCCATCGACCGTCTTATGACTAGCCGGGTGTTTGATGCCACCGGCTTCGATGCGTAACAAATCCCATTTGGAGCTATCGGCGGCGAGCGAAGAGGCCAAGACTCCGCGGCCATCGGGCATCGGGCGAATCACAGCCGCGCCTGCGCCATCCCCGAAGAGCACACACGTCGCACGGTCTTTCCAGTTGATAAACCGTGAGAGCGCTTCCAAGCCGACCACCAAAACATTTTCATAACTCTCAGCCGCGACCATATCGGCTGCCACTTTGGCGGCATACACGAAACCCGTGCAACCGGCGATCAGATCAAAAAACGGAATCTCTTTCTCAATCTTAAGCCCTTCACAGATAAAGGGAGACGAGCCGGGAATCAACATTTCTGAGACATTGGTCGCCGTGATGAGCGCATCAATATCTTTGGGCTTGAGCCCGGCCGCTTTGATCGCTTGTTTCGCAGCCGCCACGCCGAGCCAAGCGGGGTCTTCGTCGGGTCCCAAGACACGACGCTCTTGGATGCCCGTGCGCGTCGTGATCCATTCGTCCGACGTGTCAACCAACTTGGAGAGCTCCTCGTTGGTCAGACGCTTTTCTGGGACAGCGCAACCGATCCCCGAAATTCCCGGTCGTTGCATAAACAATCCTCCTACCCTCTCTCGGGAGGTTAGGCCGAGGGAGTGAGCATCCCTAAGTGTATCAAACTTTCGCGAATGCCGCGCTCGATCTTCTGGATCACTCGATGCTCGACAGCGTTTTTCGCGACGCGGATCGCATTCTTGATCGCCTCGGCGTTGGAATTTCCGTGGGCGATGATCACAATTCCCTTAACCCCCAAGAGCGGCGCGCCGCCGACTTCAGCCGCGCTTGTCTCTCTTTTGACATGACGCATCGCCGGCAACAAGAACGGAACTCCGATCTTAGCTAAAAGACTCTGCTTGATCGCGCGCTTCAAGAATTCGACCGTGATGTGCGCGGCCCCCTCATAAGCCTTCACGCAGATATTTCCCGTAAACCCATCGCACACGACGACATCGTAGCCGCCCTCGAGCACGCGATTGCTCTCGACGTTGCCCCTAAAATTTCTCAGCTCTTGTTGCAAGAGCGAGAATGCTTTCAACGTTTGAGCGTCGCCCTTCTGCGGCTCTTCACCGATATTGAGCAGACCAATTTTTGGTTCAGCCACGTTCAAGATCTCACGGGCGTAGACATTGCCCATGATCGCAAACTGCAAAAGATTTTCGGGACTGCAATCGGCATTCGCTCCGACGTCGACCATCAGCGTGCGCCGGTGTCCTTCCAGCGTGGGAAGGACGACCCCGAGGCCGGGCCGATCGATCCCATGAATGCGCCCCAAGTTAAAGAGCGCACCGGCCATCACCGCGCCCGTGTTGGCCGGAGAAACGAACGCGTCGGCCTCGTGCTTGCGTACGGCGCGAATCCCTTGGACCAGAGAGCTATTTTGTTTCTTGCGCACGGCTTCTGAGGGCGCATCCTCCATGATGATCTCCTCGGGCGCGTGCAAGATCGAGTACGAAAACCCAGACTTGCCCTGGAGTTCTTGCTGGATGAGTTTTTCATCGCCGGCAAAGATAATATGCACGTCGTACTCTTTAGCCGCGGCGATGCCTCCGGCGATCAATTCTTGGGGAGGGTGGTCTCCACCCAGCGTATCGAGGACGATCTTCACAGAGCGGGGCACTCCTTAGATTGAAAAAACTGCAGCACTTTAGAACTGCAGCGCATCGAAACTTTATTCAACTGGTGCCGAGGGGGGGACTCGAACCCCCACGGGTTACCCCACACGCCCCTCAAACGTGCGCGTCTGCCAATTCCGCCACCTCGGCTCAGGAAAGCGTGCGTCAGGGCATCTTATAGAATTGGCTAGAGCCTGTCAAGCATTGTGGACGAAACCGCCAAGAACGCCGAGGGAACACTATATGCAGGCGGTTCGCGAACCGCCCTTACGAACTTCCCGTGATGCGGTTGTCCCGTAGTAAAGGCGACCGGCAAGTCGCTCTTACAGAGTTTGTTCCGTTTGCTGAACTTTCTTGCCTTCACTATAATGAGCCGCTCAAGGAGCCAACGTGAAAATTCAGTTTTCTGATTTTAGGATTCTTGCCGAACAACCAGAGCGTTTTCTCCCTTCCGACGTAGAGAAGAGCAAACTCGCTTCGATCGAAAATTTAGCCATCGTCGAGATCGCCGGGCGCGACAGTATCGCGGCTGCGATCAAAGCCCTACAAGAAAGAAAGATCGATGCGTTTTTGCCCACGCTCGCCTACAACGGGGCTCAGTATGGGAGCCTAGAGAGCGTCGAGTATGCCGTCGATGTACTCGCCCGTAGAGTCGGGAAAGAGCGCGTGTTCGATCTCGCGATCATTGGTTCACCGGCGTTCTGGCAGGCGCTCACCGTGCGCTTCGGCGATATTTTAGCAGACAAGTTCGGCTTCTATACTTCGTACGTTGCGTGTCATCTCTACATTCACGCCGTGCGCGTTCCTCTCGCCAAGCACTTGCATTGCAAATTGATTATCAGCGGCGAGCGAGAGTTGCACGACGGGAAAATCAAACTCAATCAGACCCAGACCGTGCTCGATCGCTACGCCCAATTAGTCTCATATTTTGAGATCGAACTCTATCAGCCGTTGCGACAGACGAGCGCCGGCGCAGATGTCGTCAAGCTGATCGGAGAAGCATGGCCGCAGGGCGAACGCCAGCTCAAGTGTATGGTCTCAGGCAACTACAAGGGTCTTGATGGGAAAGTAGATTTCGGCCCCGGCCGACGTTTTAGCGACGAAAAATCGGCGCACTTCTTGGACCAATATGCCCTCCCACTCGCCAAGATTTCACTCGAAAAAGTCTTGCGCGGTGAGCCGGTCGATTATGAGAAAGAAGCGATAGAGATTCTGCATGAGCTGGGGTAAAAAGATTCTCTTCATCACGCTAGATGGGATCGCCGACCGTCCGGCTCCGACCTTGGGCGGGAAAACGCCGCTCGAAGTCGCGAAGACTCCCAATCTCGATGCGCTGGCGACGCGCGGGATCAATGGAAGACTCCACTCGCTCTCACTCGGCATTCCGATGTCAACGGATGTCGCACACTTTTTGCTCTTTGGGTATCCGATCGAAGAACGTCCCGGTCGTTCGGTCTTTGAAGCCACCGGCTACGGCGTCCCGTTTAGCGCAGACGAAGTCATCTGCGCCACGAGTTTCGCGCTGGTCGCGCCCGAGAGCCACACGCTCAAAATCATCAATCGTCGAGAACTCGGACTGACGGCGCAAGAGGGCAAGCAATTAGTAGAAGCCGTCTCGTACTATAAATATAAAGAGTTCGAGTTCAACGTCGTCTACACGAAAAAACACTTTGGCGTCCTAAAAATCGCGGGCGATGTCTCGGATCGTATCACAGACTCAGACCCCTTTTACACGAATCTCCCTGTCATCGCCGTGCAACCATTGGACGACAGTCCACAAGCCACGAAGACCGCCGAAGCGCTAAACGAGTACTTGCGCTGGACCTACACGATGCTGAACAAACTGAGCCCTAAAGTCAATATTCTTTTGACCAAGTGGCCCGCGCGTCACCGACCCGTCATGCCCTTCGCTGAAAAATATGGAATGCACGGGCTCTCCATTTCCCCCAAGGAGATCGTCAACGGCTTAGCAACTTATCTGGGCATGGACGCCCTCAATGCCGAGAAGCTATGCTCCTCTGAAGGGCGCATTCTCGAAGCGAGCCTCAACTGCGCGATCGAAAAATTTCAGACAGAAGACTATGACTTCGTGCATGTGCACGACCTGCGCCCGGATGTCATTTCTCACAAAAAAGACCCGAAGGCCAAAGCTGCGCTCATCGAGAAGATCGATGACGAGATAAAAATACTTCTTTCCCATCTCAAAGAAGATTGGGTCGTTGCCGTGACGGCCGACCACGCGACGCCGAGTACCGTCGGGGTCGGCAAAGCGATGCACGCGGGCGAGCCGGTGCCGATCACCATTGTTGGCACGCACGTGCTCGTCGATGAAGTGAAAAAATTCTCCGAGCGCGCTACAGTCCAGGGAGGCTTGGGACAAATATACGGCAAAGATTTAATGAACATTCTGATGAACTACGCCGATCGGCTGGGCAACTTCGGTTTCAGGCCCCGCGCCGTCGCACAAGACACAGCGAGCTACCGCCCTAAAACTGTGAAGCCGCTCCCGCCGCCCTGAGCACTTTCTGTCACGCTTGCTATCCTATAATAACTGAAACTATACTGACACGATAATTTGTCCAAATGGAGGAGATACTCATGCGGTGGTCGCTCGTCTTGTGTATCTTGATGGCTTCGTTGAGTTTGGGCATCAACAAGCTTGTTCCGGCTCAATCTCAATCTTCAGAGTTATTGGTGGCTGCTGCCTCCAATTTGTCGGATGTCTTCGCGGCGATCGCCCAAGAATTTCAGAAAGCGACGGGGACCAAGGTGACGTTCAGCTTTGGATCGACCAGCAGCCTCGCTCGTCAAATAGAGAACGGAGCACCGTTCGATCTCTTCGCGGCGGCTGATGTCACGACCGTTGACGGCTTAGTCCAGAAGGGTCTGATTATCTCCGAGAGCAAGCGCCTCTACGCGCGCGGTCGGCTGATCCTATGGTGGCCTACTGATAGCAAAGTACAGATTGACAAACTCCAAGATCTATTAAAGCCTGAAATGAAGCGCATCGCTCTAGCAAATCCACAGCTTGCTCCATACGGTGAAGCGGCTAAAGAAGCACTGATCGCTCTCGGGTTGTGGGATGCTTTGCAACCCAAACTCGTCTTTGGCGAAAACGTCTCGGCAGCAAAGCAGTTCGCCACCACGGGCAATGCCGAAGTGGCCTTCATCCCCATCTCACTCGCCCAGCCCGGCAAAGATCGATTTTTGAATGTCAGCGGCCGTTTGCATCGCCCCTTAGACCAGGCGTTAGGAATCGTGAAGGCCTCCAAGAATCAGACCACAGCGCAACGATTTATTGATTTTTTGGCCGGCGATCTCGGGCACGCGATTCTCGAAGACTTCTGGTACAGTATCCCCTGCTCAGAGAAGAAATAAAAAATATGAACATATTCGATTGGAGCAGCATCGATTGGTTTCCCATCTGGCTCTCGTTCCGCGTTGCAACTCTCGCCACACTGATCGCTCTAATTCTCGGGCTCAGTTGTGGCTGGCTGCTCGCTCGCAAAAATTTCTTAGGCAAAGAATGGCTGGATTCCTTCATCGCTTTGCCCTTGGTCTTGCCCCCCACAGTCTTAGGTTATTATTTGCTCGTCGTGTTGGGCAACCGAAGCCCCGTCGGACAGTTTTTCGAGAATACTTTTGGCTTCCGGCTCACGTTTACTGTGACCGCAGCCGTCATCGCAGCCACGATTCACGCGCTGCCCTTGATGGTCAAGTCCGTGCGTGCGGCATTCGAGCAAGTGCCAACTCAATTAGAAAACGCAGCTAGACTTCTAGGGGCTTCCGAGTGGCGTGTCTTTTTCACGGTCACGTTGCCGCTCGCGGGCCGAACCGTGCTCGCAGCGACGGTGCTCGCGTTTGCCCGCGCGCTCGGCGACTTCGGTGTGACGATCATGATCGCGGGCAACATTCCTGGAAGAACACAAACAGCCGCTGTCGCCATCTATGACTATGTCCAAGCGGGCAAAGACGCTCAAGCTGCTGCACTCGTCGTCGTTGTCTCTGTCCTAGCGCTAGTGATTATGTACGCGACCAATCGCCTGAGTCACCGCGCGCTGGCCTAGTATGTTGACAGAAACCGCCAAGGCGCCAAGAACGCCAAGAAATATTTTTAATGCGGGCAAAACATTGATTTCTCAATGCTTCGCTCTCACTTCGTAACGATGCTCTTTATCAATCTGTTAATCAAACGCTCTTCAGAAAATTCTCCGGTATTTACGCTTAGCGTAGAGTTTCAGACAGGCTCTGGCATCACGGCTCTCTTTGGCCCTTCGGGCGCGGGCAAGAGCACGATCTTGCAAGCGATCGCTGGGTTGCTTCATCCTGAGAAGGGATGTATCGTCGTCAGCGCAGAAACTTTTTTTGACTCCGAAAAAAAGATTGATCTCTCTTTGCAAAAGCGACGTGTCGGCTATGTTTTTCAAGATTTAGCGCTCTTCTCCCATCTGAGCGTAGAAGCAAATGTCATCTACGGCTTGAACCGTCTCAACCGCCATGAGCGCCGATCCAAAGCTCTTGAAATTCTAGAGCGTTTCGGACTCGAATCATTCATCCGTCGAAAGCCTCACGAACTCTCGGGCGGACAACAGCAGCGCGTCGCCTTGGCTCGAGCGGTGGTCATCGAACCACGAATACTGCTCTTGGATGAGCCGCTCTCGGCACTCGATGCTGCGACCAAACGCGACTTGATTGAAGACTTAAAAAAAATCACGCGCGATCTCCAGATTCCCATTTTGTATGTGACTCATAATCGCGATGAAGTGCTCGCGCTCTCGTCAAAAGTGATCGTGCTCGATCATGGAAAAATTGTTGCCCAAGGTGAGCCCTTGAGTGTGCTCGAAAATCTAGGTGCTCCCACTCTGGCACGCTTGAGCGGAGCCGAAAATCTTTTTGAGGGAGTCATTATCGAAAAACGCCCGGAGCGTGGCACGATGACGTTTCAGACCCATCAATGTCAGCTTGAGATTCCCTTTGCTGGCTACAACGTAGAAAACAAAGTCAGACTCGCGATCCGCGCCGGCGATATTCTCTTATCCCTCGCTGAACCCGTGGGTTTGAGTGCCCGCAATCGTCTGCACGGGCGAGTGACTCAGTTGACTCCCCAAGGATATGATCTGCTGGTTCAAACCGAGTGCAACGGCATGCTCTTCACCGCGCTCATCACTCGCGAAGCCCAGCAAGAACTGAAATTGAAGCTAGGCCAAGAAGTTTGGCTCGTCTTCAAAACCCATGCGTGCTACATCGTGGAGAGCGAGCCTTGACTTTGATTCCAGTCACAGACCTTGTTCACTCACGTAGCTTGAGATACACTCAGTAGAACTAATGCTGATTCGCGTTCGAAATGTGCGGGCTCATGCAGCCAGCCGACGGGTTTTGGCTTCTTCGATTGTGCAAACGGTGAGATCACGCTCTGGGAAGTTTCCACGGGCAAAAAAGTAGCGACGCTCTTGGGACACACCAACCCGGTTCGTTCTGTGAGCTTCAGCCCCGACGGGAAATTGCTCGCTTCCGGCTCCGGGGATAAGACGATTCGAGTCTGGGATGTCAGAGATTTGACTCTCAGTAAATAGGCTCCTCACGCGGTTCGTTTTAGTTCGTCAAACCTGTACTATAACCCTAGGCTGCTTGGATTTCGCGCTATCTAAAACGACTACCAGCAAATTCTCAATTCCACGCTCCTTGAGCATTAGAAGCTGTTTCAAGTTTGCTTTAAAAAGTTCAGTGTCATTCAAGGGCAAGACGATCAAGTTCGCCTCATCTGGAATCTTCTCTAAAGCTGACGGATCTTCCAGAAGCTTTTGAAAGAGAGCCCGGCTCATCTTGAGATTCTCTTTAACCAAGCGAGACTTCTTCATCACTCCTCCTGCAGGAATCGTTTCTTATACTAATTCTACTCTTTCTTGTCATTTTGAGCGAAGCGAAAAATCTCTTCCAGAGAGACTCTTCGCGGAGTTTACCCTGAGCGAAAAGCACAGATGCTTCGCTCTGCTCAGCATGACATAGACACCGAAGGGCTCAGAGTGACATGATGAACTCAAATTAGTAGGCTCTAGACCAGGACTTGAAAGGTGAGTAGTCTAGAAGCATGTTTCAACAGAGGAAAATCAGCGTTTATCTCATCAAAAAGATTTCGCGGTGTTTCTGTATCGACATCGATGCTACCCGGACCGCTCTGCTGGTCGGA
>JACOSB010000098.1 GCA_016179105.1 Candidatus Acetothermia bacterium | reverse complement strand
GGTCAGCTCCGGGACGATTACCGACGCCATGATCCAAGACTACATCAGCGAGCAAGAGGGCGAACCGGTTCATGATGATAGTCAATTTCGAATTGACGATACTCCGAACCCCTCGCCTTCAAGGCGAGGGTAGTTCAGTTCACAAGCATCTAACAGAACGTCTGGCCGATTTCGATGAATTTGCTAAGGCCATTGTGAAGTCTTTGAGTCTGTAAAGTAACCGTCTTCACAACACGAGCCGATAGCCCGCCGTGTGAAAATGCTGGTCGAAGGCGAATACCTCTTGAATCTTTCGCCGTCTCATGATCACGAAGCTCACCGCATCAGCGAAGCTAAAATCTTGGTCATCGTATTTCTTTAAGAGTCGGTAAGCTTCTATCTCATCCCTAGCAGTGGAGTAAACTTTCTCGATACGCGGACTTCGTTCCAACATCTCTAAAAACGAGACGGCGGGCGCATGTCCTGCTGCCCTGCGCAAAAGAATGTAAGTTTCAGCAACAACTAAGTTGGTGGTGATCAATCTACGATAACGACGGAGAAGGTTCGGGTAAATCTGCCGCGCGTCTTCATGGAACGCGTCATCCTCTGCCGTCAAAGCTAACCACGCTCCCGTGTCAACGAAGAGTTCGCGCGCGGCCATGATGGTTATCTTTTTTCTTGAGTCTTTGATCTCCTCGTTCCAATTTTGCCAAGTATTCATCGTGCCGTCGCGCCAGGTCTTTGAAGCCCGTCTTTCCCGCTAACCCAATCAATCCTAACGAGGGATCTTGGTCAGGAGGGATCGCCTCGAGATAACGATCGATGCTCTCGCGAATGAGGCTTGCTTTAGAAACTTTTCGCACTTTGGCCAACTCTTCTAACAACCGATCTTGTTTAGGTTCCAAATAGATTTGAACGCGTATCTTCATGACCGATCACTGCCTCAAATATACATTATCACTTTATACATTGCAAATGGTGATGTATACTTTTAGTCTCTTGACGACTCCCCTGCTAGGTCGGATAAAATGCAGAACGTATTCTGATCCCAGAATAACTGAGAACATTATGGACCATCTTGACTACATCATCATCGGCGCGGGCTCGGCGGGTTGCGTCCTAGCTGATCGCCTTACAGAAAATTCAAACACGACGGTTCTTTTGCTCGAAGCCGGAGGCCCTGACAAAAAGCAAGAGATCCATATTCCAGCAGCCTTTTCTAAACTCTTCAAAAGCCCCTACGATTGGGCCTATTACACTGAAACACAACCCCATCTGAACGGTCGCAAACTCTACTGGCCCCGCGGCAAAGTCCTCGGCGGCTCCAGCTCGATCAACGCGATGATCTACACACGATGCAGCCGCCACGACTACGATCACTGGCGCGCGCTGGGCAACGAAGGCTGGAGTTTTTCAGAAATGCTTCCCTATTTTAAGAAAGCCGAAAACCAAGAGCGCGGCGCTTCTGAGTTCCATAGCATCGGCGGGCCTCTCAACGTCGCTGACCTTCGGTACATCAACCCGCTCTCTCGAATTTTCGTAGACGCGTGCATCGAGCTGGGTCTTTCCTACAACAGTGACTTTAATGGCCCAGAGCAAGAAGGCGTTGGATTCTTCCAAGTCACTCAGAAGCAGGGAAAACGCCACAGCGCTGCGGATGCTTATCTCAAGCCGGCGTTGAAACGTTCCAATCTCACGGTGAAAACGCACGCACACGCAACCCGCGTGCTCTCCGAAAGAAGCCGCGCCGTTGGAATTGCCTACACTCACGAAGGAAGACCCAACGAAGCCAGAGCAAGCCGAGAAGTGATTCTCTGCGGCGGTGCGATCAACTCCCCTCAATTATTGATGCTCTCTGGCATCGGCCCAGTCGATCACTTGAAGGCTCTGGGCATTCCCGTGATGGCGGACCTGCCGGGCGTCGGGGGAAATTTGCAGGACCATCTGGTCATCGGAGCAACGTACCAATGTACCCAACCGATCAGCATGGCCGGTGCAGAAAAGCTCGGCAATATTTTGAGTTATTTGCTTTTTAAGAAGGGGATGCTAACTTCCAACGTCGCCGAAGCCGGAGCGTTTCTCAAAACGAACTCGGAGTCACTCGCGCCCGACCTAGAACTCATCTTCGGCCCTGTCTACTACATGAGTCATGGCTTCTCTAATCCCCCAGGGCATGGGTTCACCGTCGCGGCCGTTCTGCTTCATCCAAAAAGCAAAGGAAAGATTATGTTGCGTTCCAGCGATCCGTTTGCTCCCTCGATGATTCAGCCCAACTATCTTGCTCACGAAACAGATTTGCAACGTCTCGTAGAAGGGGTCACGCTCGCGCGCCGAGTGGCTCAGGTGAAATCCTTCGATCTGTTCAGAGGCGCAGAAGTCTGGCCGGGCGCTCCAGCCCAGAGCGACGAAGCGATTAGTGAATTTGTGCGCAACACGGCCGAGACTCTCTACCATCCGGTCGGCACGTGCAAGATGGGCAGTGATTCAACAGCAGTCGTAGATGCTCAGCTGCGAGTTCGTGGCATCGAAGGATTACGGGTTGTGGATGCCTCGATCATGCCCACGATCGTGAGCGGGCATCCGAACGCCGCCGTGATCATGATTGCTGAGAAAGCTGCGGACATGATGAGAACTTCTCAAAAATAGATAATAGATAGAAGAAGAGGTTTGAGATTCGCGCCTACGGGAATTCTTTAGCGCACCGAGCGCAGGAGCCCGATCACTCGGCCCGCAATGCGAAAATCGCGCGGGCTCACCATAATGGGAGAGTAGCTGGAATTCGCCGGCTGCAGGCGGATCTGGTCGCCCTCGTCGTAGAAGCGTTTCACCGTCGCTTCATCTTCGATGATCGCCGCGACGATCTCTCCGTCTTGCGCGGTCGGTTGCGGCTTCACGATCACCAAATCCCCGTCGAGAATGTGGTCTTCGATCATGCTGTCGCCCTGCACGCGCAACAGAAATGCGTTCTCGTTCTGGGCTAGGCGCTTAGGCACCGGCACCCAGTCCGTGATGTTTCTCTCAGCTAATATGGGAGTGCCGGCCGCGATCGCGCCGACCAAGGGCAAACGAACCGAGGGCATATCCAGCAACGGGATTCCCTCTGGGGATTTTAACAACTGAATCCCGCGCGCGGTCGAGTTGCGCTTAATAAAACCTTTGCGCTCCAGGCCATCTAAGTGCCCAGTCACGCCGCGAAGGCTAGAGATTCCCAAGGCTCGACCAATCTCGCGGACTGAGGGTGGAAATCCTCTCTGCTCTATTGCCTTGGCGATAAATTTTAAGACTTTTCGCTGTCGTTCCGTGATCTCTTCCATAGTCGTCCCTTTCTCTGCGTACGAGGAGTTTTCTACTGTATTATACCGCACGCTCGTCTGGTTTTCTGTAACGGGAGGTACGTTGGGGAAAAAGAACCAAAAACACCCTATCCTCCTTCTTTCGCAGCGCAGCGATCAGAGCGCTCTTTTGGGGACTTCACAATCGCTTCGCAGAGTGCTAAGCTGAGTAAGCTAGTACTCTAACCATGTGAAATTGATGGGTAGATGGTGAGGGATTAAAATGAGACATGAGAAAGCATCGAGTGCAGCTCAAGGTCTCCGACCGCCGCAGCCTGCTAGCGCTGATCCGATCAGGTCGGCATTCTGCACGC
>JACOSB010000097.1 GCA_016179105.1 Candidatus Acetothermia bacterium | reverse complement strand
ATCAATTCCAGCAATTGACTCCGTTCTCCTTCGCTCAAGTGCACCACATATTTCTTCGGTCGCGGCATGGTTTCCCTCCTGGAGGTGTGATTCCCTCCACTCAGGATACCACCATAGAATCATTGTGGTCGAGTACTAGTGCGGTTGCTAACTGGGGATAGCGTGCCAGCAGTTGACCAAAGGCACCGCGCTCGATGTACCCAACTTTGCTCTTTTCCAGAGCCGCGGCATAGAGCCGATAGCGCCCTTCGGGTGCGGGTCCGATTATATCACCCGGTCCCAAAATTTCGATGAGAGATTTCTTGCCGACAGTTGACCGCCGTGCTAATTTGATCCGTCCCTCACAGATGAGATAGTAACCGTAGGCCGGCGCGCCTTCTTGGAAGAGCGTTTGCCCTTTCTCGTATTCGAGTATGTGCGTGAAATGTTCTGGATGAAACGAGAGGTCTTTGCGAGCGAGGTTGAGAAAGACACAACTCTCGTTTAGGCAGTATCGGCATCGCGCTTCCACGCCGTCCTCCCCTTCTCTTGAATTGGGCTATGTTTTAAGCTTAACCGAGGAAGGAGTCGGCTGCCAAGTCTCCCTTCAGCCGTAGAAGGTGAGTCCGCCGCTCGCGCTCAAGACTTGGCCCGTGATGTGATTCGATTCTTCAGAAGCAAAGAAGAGCGCGGCGTTGGCGATGTCTTCGGGCTTGCCCAGCCCCAAGAGCATCAACTGCTCGATCCGCTCCAAGACTTTTTTGCCAAACTCTTCTTGCTTGAGTTTTGCTAAGAGAGGGGTATCGACCAAGCCGGGGCAGACGCAGTTGACTCTAATATTGTCGCGGGCGAACTCGCGCGCCCAAGTTTTTGTCAGTGTGATCACAGCCGCCTTGCAGCCGGAGTAGACGGCTTCGCCGAAGCTGCCACCGCGCCCTGCATCCGAGCTGATATTGATAATTTTGCCCGACTTGCGCTGCGACATATGCGTTGCAACCAAGTGTGTGCAGTTAAGCACGCCGACTAAATTAATCGCGATCACGCGCTGCCAGTCTGAGTGATTTGTCCTCAAAAAGGGAGCAATGCCCTTGTCCCAGCCGGCGTTGTTGACCAAAATATCTATTTTGCCCAATTGTGCTGTCGCTTCAGAAACAGCTTGTTGAATAGCCGTATAATCAGAGACGTCGGCGAGTGCGACGAAAGCACGTCTCCGGAGTTTCTCGATCTCTTGTTGAAGCGCTTGAGAAGCCGAGCGATCGAGATCGTTGATAATAATATCTGCTCCATTGTAGGCGAGCGCCAGCGCGATCGCACGACCAATTCCCTGAGCGGCTCCGGTGACCATCGCGACTTTCGCGGTGAGATCAACTTGCATGAGAACCCAACTCTCCTTCTTAATGCCACAGTTGTCATCATGAGCGCAGCGAAGAATCCCGCGACCCTTCGCAACGCTCAGGGTAACTTTTGATGATTACTCGTGTATAGATCGTCTTATATCGTTCATATTGGACAAGAAAACATTCGCGACAAGCTTCCCGCGGTAACTGCGCAAGATCGATGGGCTCGCAACGCACTTCGAAACCTAGCTCCGTGTAGAGTGCTATGAGCTCGCTTAGACGCGGTTCGATGGCTGAGCAGCGCTTGAGCCACCCTTCTCTCGCCAGTTGCTCTTCAGTTGTCTCTGGTCTATCCACCATGGCTGCCATCGTCGACATCTTCACTCGAAGAGAATGGCTTCAGCGAACGTCTCGGTCTGCATCTTTAAGCGCTCAAAGCTCGTTTGCTTCTCCTCAAACTCGACTAAAATATACGAAACGCCAGCGCTGTCAAAGTGCTTAGCATAGGCGATTTGATCATCGACGCCCGGCTCGCAGAACTTGGCTGCAGCGCAGATGGCTCCTTGCGCTCGCGCGGCTCGGACTTGGCACTCCAGCATTTTTTCTTTCGGTTTATGACAGTCATATTGCGTCGAAGCCCAGGTTGAATGCTCGATATAAGCGGCTGCCAAGTTCCACAGCGGGTCTCCCTCGCATGACACATCTTCGGTCAGCCAACGTAGCCCTATGAGAAAATCGTCATCGACGACATAACACATCTCTTCCATTGTCTCGATCATCTCGATCGGCGGCAGTTCACAGAACGCGCCGACAAAGACGACGCGCACTTTGTCTTGAGGCTTGGCATTGCGCTCGGGCAGAAGTGACAAAATTTCTCTCAGGAGTTGGTTGTGCTCTTCCTTGGGTAAGATCGTTCCGGCTTTCACGATCACGAATGACTCGGACGCCGAGAGTAGCCACGGAGATTCTTTTCGAAGATTATACAACTCGCGCAAAAGACTTCGATTTTCATTGTAGAGGGCAATGCTCTTGCGAAGATCTTCTTCACTGATCGAATGCCCAGCGATTTGCTCGATGTCTCTCTGGAGTCGTTGATACTCATGGTAGAGATATTTCACGGCGGCCTTGGAGTTGGGGTTTTGCGGCAGATAGAGAATCTGCGCTGGCTGATTGGGAAAAGTGCGAGTCCAAATGCCCGCCAGATGCCGCGCTGCATCGCAGATCGGATGCGTCACCATCATATCTAAAAAAGAAAGCCGTCCGCTCAAGCCCAACTCAAGCGTCGAGCGCATGATTGAACAGATGAAAGAACCCAAATGGGCATCGGCGCGGCGGGCTTCGAGTTTATTGCCCCCGCCGACTATTTTTATCGGCAGCATTCCGGCTGCGTGTGCTATTTCTTCAGGGAAGTAGACTTGAAAATGTCCGAGCACCTTTCTATGAGGTTGAGCAGCTTTCCAAGCTTTTGGTCCTTGGAATTGAAGGTCTTCAGCAATCACGCGAGACCGATACAGTAGGTCTTCGAGGCATCCCATGGTTAGTTCCTCTCATTTTCTTCGTGGAGTTTCTTCAGACGGCGTAGCCCCATCAGCGCTGCTCCCAAGGCTCCACTCAAATGCCCCAATCCGTCGGGAGGAATATTGAGATTGCCCTCCAACTCTTTTTCGAGAGATCTGATCATAAAAGCGTTCTTGGTCATGCCACCGGTCAGCGTGTGATCGGGCTCTAGTCCCACGGGGCGCATCAGATTGACCGCGCGCTGGGCCAAAGAGAGAATTGCTCCAGCCATGATGTCCTCGGCGCTGACGCCCGTCGAGAGTTGGTTGATGACTTCAGATTCGGCAAAGACTGCGCAAGTACTAGAAATGGGAACAGGCTGATGTGCGGCTTGGGCCATCCGCGCGATGTCATCCGTTGTTTTGTCCAAGTAGCGCGCGATGCGCTCCAAGAAAGCGCCTGTTCCAGCAGCGCACTTATCGTTCAGACGGAACGCTCTCACTTTCCCGTTCGCGTCAATTTTGATTGCTTTAATATCTTGGCCGCCGATGTCCAAAATCACGCGCGTGCTCGAGAAGAGATGATGCGCAGCCCAGGCATGGCACGTCAGCTCGGTGAGCTGGATATCGCGAAACGGAACCATGAAGCGCCCGTAGCCCGTGGCCGCGACATAACAAACTTGCTCGCGCTGAAGGTTCGCATCAGAGAGCGACTGCGCATACGATTCTTCGATGGCTTTTGCGAAGCGATAGGCGCTCTTGACGAGCCCCCTTCCTATCACCTGAGAGTTTTCGTCGACGATGATGCACTTGGTGTAGGTCGACCCGACATCGATGCCTGTGACGTAAACCTCGCTCATGCGTTCATCCCCTTCTCGCTCACGTGGCCCCCGATGCGCTCGAGCGCGAAGAGCGCAGCCCCGATCGCGCCTATGTACTGGCTCTCAGAACTCACATTGAGCTTCATCCCCAAAAATTGCTCCAAGAGCTTGACCATGCACGGGTTGCGCGAGACGCCTCCGGTGAATGTCAGCTCGTCCTCAATTCCGACGCGCTGCGCGAGCGAGATCGTTCGCTGAGCGATCGACTCATGCATCCCCATGAGAATATCTTCAGTCTTTTTGCCTTTAGCGACGTAACTGATGATTTCGGATTCAGCGAAGACCGTGCAGGTCGTCGTGATCTTAACGGGATTTTGAGAAGCGAGCGCCAACGGCCCCAGCTCCGGCAGGGGGATTTCGAGCACCATCGCGGCAGCTCCCAAGAAACGCCCCGTGCCCGCCGAGCATTTGTCATTCATCGTGAAATCTAGGACGTTTCCGTCACGCCCGGTCCGAATGGCTTTAGTATCTTGGCCTCCGATGTCGATCACTGTACGGGTGTTAGGGAAGAGATGCCGTGCGCCGCGCGTGTGACAACTAATCTCAGTAATTTGTGCATCGCCGAACGCAATGCGAAAGCGCCCGTAGCCTGTACCGATCACATACGCAATATCATCTTCACGAAGGCTAGCGTTGATGAGAGCCATATCGAAGACTTCACGAGCGGCTTGCGAGACATTACCCTTCACATCTCCTAAACCACGCCCTGTGATTTCTCCCGCTTCGTTCAAGATGACGGCTTTCGCTTGGGTTGAGCCCACGTCTACACCGGCGACGTACTCCTCTTGAAAAAGCATTCCAGCCATCGCTCAGCTCACTCCCGCCCGTGAAATTTTTTCTGCGTCAGGGCTTCAAAGAACGCATCGACCCGGTTCTTGATCTGGGCTTCAGAAAAATACCGGGGGTCGACATGGTCCGACTCTAAGTACAGGCACGGCAATCGATGATGACGGCTCAGAAACTCGCGCGTGTTCGCGTGCGACGTCGAGACCGTGCGGCAGCTCTTGACCGCGTGAAAAACGATGCCGTCGATATGAAATTTTTCCATCAGTGCACGATTGAAGAGAAACTCATCGGTGAAGTACATCGCTTGGTGAGCTAGGTGATTGCATCTCAGAGTGAGTTCCGCTAGGCTCTCCATCGGCTTGGACGTATCGAAGAGGAAGTCGCCGACGAAGCCGCCGCAGGCGAAGGTCAGATAGGGGCTCGTGACAAAGACAGAATTCCAGCCGTGGAACATCGCCTGGAACCGGCGCATGGCCGGGTAACAAGCGACCCCGTGGAAGAGCAATCTGAATTTTTCGTGAGGCAAGACCCCGTAGTGCTGCTCGGCTCCGCGCTTAAATTCTTCCAGTGCCATCTCGAAAAAATCAGCGCCTTCCTTAGTGCCCCGCGCAATGTTGATCATCCCTAAAAGGACGACGCCGTCGGCGAGCGCATCGTAGAGCGCCGGAGTGTTTTGATTGATCTCAAGAATCCCACGCCAGGCGTTCATGGCGCGATTCGTGTGCGCTTCGGCTTCGGCAAGCTTAGTTGGGTCGAATCTTTTGCCCGTGATTTTTCCTAGGAGTTCAACTAATTCCCAAAGCTGCGCGAGTACGTATTCTTTATCAGCTTCGTACTGAGAGCTGCCGGGCACGTAAGGTCGACTGTGCGCTCGCCCCAACGGAATATCTAGAATAAACGCTGGGCATTTGTGGAGCCGTTCCCAAATCTCAGCCCATTTGGTGAAGACTAGACAGATATTCGAACCGATCGCGAGCGAGGGTTTTGGAATTTTTCCCCCAGGATGCTGCATCCCCTTGAGAGCCATGCCCACGTCGGCTTTCACATAGTTGCACGCATCGGTAGACATGCCCCAGCCTTCGGCGGCATGAATATAGTCCAGCGAGACCTTGCGGACAGCCGTCTGCAGCGCGAGTATCTCTGGAAAAACCATATGAACGTCAAACACTTGCAAAAGCTCTAAGCAATTGCCCATGACGAAAACGTTGGCGACGGGCTCTCTTTTTTCTTCGGCCTGCCCGAGACGTGCGAACCATGCTTCCATCGAGCGACGCGCCTCCGATCGAACCTTATCTAGGGGAGAGTACTGCACAGTCTGACTCATCTCACCGCTCCTTCCATTGGGGCTTTCGTTTTTCCATGAACGCTTTCAAACCTTCGTGAGTGTCCTCGAGCTTCATCATTTCGTCGAGATAGAGGCGCTCTAGTTTTGCATAGCTTTGCATTCGGTCTACAGACCATTCTTGTCCTAATCCGACGAGCGCCGCACGCTTGGCAAGTTTTAGAACTGGTCCACTGAGTTCAGCGAGCTTGTTCACAAACGCCTTCGCTTCGGTTTCTAATTGAGCCGCCGCCACGACACGGTTGACTAACCCCAAGCGATAGGCTTCCTGAGCACTGATGGATTCTCCCATGAGAACGAGTTCAAGCGCCTTGGCCCAAGGAATGAGTCTTGGCAACAAGAGACACGCGATCGACGGGAAGACCCCGACTCTTATTTCTGGCTGCCCGAATTGGGCGCTTTCTGACGCGATGATGAAGTCGCAGCCAATCGCTAACTCCAGACCGCCGCCGAACGCTGCGCCCTGTACGATTGCTACTGTTGGTTGTTCAAACGCCCAGAGCATTTCAAAAACTTCGCGCAATAAAGTCATCATCGTGCCGACTTTGTCTTCTGTGTGATCTTTAATATCGACGCCCGCTGAAAATGCTTTACCCTCTGCAGAAAGCACGATAACTTTGCTTTTATCGTTTCGCAGGCTATCGAACGCATCTCTCAGTGCTCGGAGGGTCTGAATATCGACCACGTTGAGCGGAGGGCGATTCAGAATCACCCGAGCCACGGCATTTGTTTTCTCCACTCGGATTGAACTCATAGCTTGAAGAGCTGCACCGCGTTCTCGCGTAACAGTTTGCTTTTTACAGAATCCTTAAGACCCAGCTCGTCGATTTGTTTGAGAGATTCTTTCCATGGCAGCCCGTTCGTCCCCCAGATGCAGCGATCTTGCCCCATGCGGCTGTTGATGAACTGAATCAATTCGGGCTTCAAATACTTTGGCATCCAGGCGTCGACTCCTACATAAACGTTGTCCCACTTGTAAGCGACCGAGAGGAGCTCTTCGACCCAAGGCCAGCCGGTATGTGCACCGATAATCTTGAGATCGGGAAAATCACACGCGATACGGTCTAAGTAGATCGGTCGCCCGCAGTCAGAAGGCATCGACTCGAGCACATGCCCCACTTGCATCGAGACCGGGACGTCAAGCTCGACGCACTTGGCATAGAGTGGGTACATTTTGGAGTCATTCAATGGGATATTGAACCCGTAGATGTGCACGTAAACACCCTTAAATCCCTGTTCTTTCACAGCCATCTCGATCTCTGTAAGAGAGTCTTTGATGCGAAACGGGTTGTAGCCCGCGAGTCCCACGAAGCGTTTGGGGTATTTCTCGGTGTACTGGAGCACGTCTGCGAGTTGTGTGTCCATGTACATCCACTGGTTCCAGTAGGACCACATCTTGCACTGGGTGATAAAGACTTTTTCGACCTGCGCTTCGTCCATGAGCCCGAGCATTTTTTCGATGCTCTCGTAGCGCGGGAGTCCGCCGATTGCCCGCTCCATCCGGCAGAGCAGCTCACCCTCTTTGGCCTTGTCCCACTGGGCCATGAACTCTTTGGTGGCAACGTAATACATAAAATCAATCGCTTGCATCGCGACCTCCTGCGAGTTTTTGATGGTGCGAATGTATGGTCACCATTGCGCCTGGTTCCGGCGTCGTGCGGATTCCGCTGAGCTGTTTTTCCAGAGGGAGCATCGGCATGATCTCGAAGCCCAGCGCGCGAAAGTAAGAGATCATTTCTCCCGAGTGCCAGTCTACAAGCGTTCGCACGCAATCGATCCCGCGACTGCGAAAATGCGCGAGCAACGCTTCGCCCAGTTGGCGTCCGATACCTTGCCCTTGAAACTCAGGAGCCACCGAAAGGGCTTTGATCCAGCCGGTCTGCTCCCCTCCGCCGAATTCCCAGACCCGAATCTCTCCGACGATAAAGCCGACGAGTTGTCCCTGCAACTCTGCGCCTAATCTCAGAGCGGCGTCCGTGCATTCGATGTGGTATTCCAGCGTCTGGGCGAAAGCATTGCGTGCCGCTTCTTCCTGGAATTGACTCTGGATTTTCAGAATGGCCGAAAGATCTTCAGGTAGAAGGGGGCGAATGGATAGCCCGGCGATGATCGGTTGCCAGAGCTTGGCGTTGCCCACTTTGCGGCAACTCACTTGGCCCTTGGCTTGGAGAATCTGAAGATATTTGGCGGCCGTATGGCGGACGATGCCGAGGCGCTCGGCGACCGCTTCCGTGTGAGCTTCTTTGCCGATCTCACCGAGCGTCGCGAGTATTTGAGTTTCGAGACCGCGATGAACCATCTTGGCTCCCTACTTTCGGTCGCTTGAACGATCGAGCGGTAACCGCTAGCGGTTACCAGATAGTTTGAGTCTATACTCTTTCAGGAGATTTGTCTGTTAGGGATTTCAAAAAGAAATGTGAGTTTTCTCACATTTTAGAGAGAGAACGAATGGGGACAGCAAGCTTCACAGTGGCTTCGGCGGGGAAAAACTCGCCCGTGCCCAGATATAAATTCCGAAACAGCTGACTTCCGCCATCGCCGCGAGTCTGAACGACCCATGCATATTCCATTCGGGGCTCAAAGCGTGAGCCAAGTGAGTGAGCATGTACAACCGAGTGAGCGCGGGCATTCTTTCATCTCACTACTTCTTCGCTTCTCCCTTGTGAAAGACCTCCGGGTTATCCGGGCCTTCGGCAAACAAAAATCCCACCAAACCCTGTTCCAGTCGCGAGAGTGCGTGGTCGACCAAGATATAACGTCCCGGAACGTCTATTTTGAACTCAACCATCGTCGCCCCGCCCGGCGGCACGAGTGTTGTTTGCACGTCGGTCAATGGAGCTGCTGTCAACCCCGCTTGATCGTAGACACGATCAAAAATCTCTCCGATCACGTGGAACGACGAGACAAGATTGGGTCCACCGACGCCGAAGAAAATTCTCACGGTTTCTCCGACTTTCGCTTTGAGTGGATGTTCTTGTGTGAGCGCGCCGACGGCTCCGTTAAACACAAAGTACTCCGGCGTCTCGGCCATGAGTTTGTCCACGCTGAACTCCAAGTGCCCATGCTTACCGAATTTTTCCTGAGTATAAATTTCACCCTGCATCACGTAAAACTCGCAATCGACAGGGGAAAGCCCTTTTTCAGGTTCTACTAGAATCAGGCCGTACATGCCGCTGGCGATATGCTGGGCGACCATCGGCGTCGCGCAGTGATAGACATAGAGACCGGGATTGAGCGCCTTGAAAGTGAAGACGCTCTCGGTGCCGGGGGGCGTCTGCGTCAAGATAGCGCCCCCGCCCGGGCCGGTCACGCCATGAAAATCGACCGAGTGAATCATTCTGCTGTTAGCGTTGTTTTTCAGATGCACTTCGACGGTGTCGCCCACGCGTACGCGCAAGAACGGGCCGGGCACTTTGCCATTATAAGACCAGTACGTGTACGTCGTGCCGTCGGCCAAGCGCCCTTCGAGTTCCACGGTCTCTAAATCTACGCGGGCGATCTGGGGAGATCCTCTTTTGAGCGCAGGTGGCAGTTCTACTGGGTCACGAGCGATACTCACCCTAGTGGCTGCTGTTGTTCCTGTTCCTTCGCCAACGACGAGCTGACCCTCCATGCCCGCTTGGCGATGGCCGGGCACGGTGCAGAAATAGAAAAATTCTCCCTTCTTGTCAGCGCGGAAGACGATCGTGCTGCTCGCGCCCTGGCGCATCACGCGGTCGGACTTCGCGCTAAAATCCGGGAAAGCAAGGTCATGCTCGGCGCCGTCCCCGTTCACTAAGTTGACTTGAACAACGTCTCCTGTCTTGACATTAAACATCGGGTTGTTCACTCCGTCGATCTTGCCACCCACCCCCATGAAGACGAGTTTTCCCTCAGCGATGCTCGTCTTCAGCGTGAACGTGACGTTCGGTGTGTATTCCGCGGGACTCTGGGATGATTCTTGCGGAGGTGTCTGTGATGCAGGATTCGAGGAAGACATCATATGCTCCGAAGCCGGTGGGGACTGTTTCGAGTTATTCATATGGCTCGTGCAGCCCTGTTGAAAGCCCATCAGAACAATCCCAAGGGCGACGATCGAGAAGAGTGTATGTCCACGACCTCGCCCGAATCCCATCACATACCAGCTGTTCCTATGCGTGCATTTAAACATGGACCTTCCCCTTTCCTATTTCCCTATAGTTTAGTAAGACTTAAAACGCACTGCACGATCTACAGCGACGAGCCGACGACTCGGTCTTCATTTTTGTTAGGCGCTCTTAGAGGTGATGCGGTAGGAACCCTGTCGTAGACCGCCTCCCAGCTTACCGTCTGGAGGCGGTCGCGTTTTTGCAAAATTATTCACTGAAATTTGGCCAATCGTAAGATTGTTCGATCAATGACAAGCTCAATCAGTCTTCGCCAAATTCTTTTTCGATCTCCTCGTTTTCTTTAGTCCAGTTCGTCGAGGCGATCAACTGCTTGACAGACTGGGCATACGCGGGCCAGTGCGTTCTCAAATAGCCTTCGAGCGCTCCGGCCGCTGCCTTGTTCTTGGCTGTCGCAATGAAGTGCGCAACCCAGGACGGCCCGACGTCTTCGATGATCTCATCCAAGACAAGTCGAAGCGCCCAGCACCCTTTGTTGCTACACTCCGCCAAGAGATTCGCCGATTGTCCCAACGCTTCCTGTTCGTCCCAGGGAGTTTTTACTCTCATCGTAACCTCCTCCTTTCAATTCTCATTATGGTTTACTATGGTCCAATTGTTCTTTGAGCTGGGCAGCAAGTTCTTCTCCGACTTCGAGCGCTTTTATATTGAGCGTACGGAAACGCTCCGGCACGCGTTTTGAGACTGCCTCGCGCAAATTCTTTGGAGTCACCAGACCCGCTAGTCTATTCATGGCTCCCAAGGCAACAACATTGGCAACGACCTTGCTGCCCGTTTTTGTAGCTGCTTCTGTCATCGGCAATCGGTACAAACACCTATCTGTTGAAATATCGGATTCGATCTGGCCGGAGTCGACGATCACGGCTGTATCGGCGTTGGTCTGCGAAGCGTATTTCTGGAAAGCGTCTTGAGAGAGACACAAGAGCCAATCGGGTTTGGTCACCTGAGGATAAGCGATCTTCTTGCTGGAGATGATGACCTCGGCCTTGCTCGCGCCGAGTCGGGCTTCGGGGCCGTAGCTCTGCGTTTGTACGACGTTCTTGCCATCCAACAGTGCCGCTTCGGCAAGAATAATCCCGGCTGTGATTAGCCCTTGCCCTCCAGCGCCGCTCAGCCGGATTTGCACTAGATCACGACTCGACTGTGTACTCGATAAGTTTGCGCTCATGCTCAATACTCAACCGTCTCCCGATGTTGTAGTCGCTGCGGCAAACTGCTCGCGATAGAGTTCTATGTATTCGGGTCTGTCTTCATCGCGAAAGATTCCCGTGGGACGCCTCTCCGATAAATCTTGCTCTAAATTGAATGCTTGGTTATGCAAGGGCACATCTTCTAAGGGAAGAGTTGTATCTTTGATGTACTGGAGCATCTCGTACGGGTCGCGCAGATCGTTCATGCGACCGAAGTAGGTCGGACATGGGGTAATTACTTCGACCACTGAAAAACCTTTGTGAGCCAGAGCTTTCTGAAGTATCGAATTGAGTTCATTGAAGTCATAGACCGTCGTACGGGCGACGAAGCTGGCTCCTGCTCCCAGGGCCAATTGCGAAGGATCGAACGCGGGCTCGATATTGCCTTGGAGAGACGTCGTGCTTCGTTTGCCCTGAGGTGTCGTAGGAGCGAGCTGGCCTCCCGTCTGCCCGTAGATGGAATTGTTAAAGATAATCGCCGTCAAGTCAATGTTGCGGCGACAGGCGTGGATGAAGTGATTGCCGCCGATCGAAACGGAATCGCCATCGCCCATCGCGACGACCACTTTGAGCTCCGGCCGCGTCAGTTTGATGCCCGTGGCAAACGCGAGCGCCCGCCCGTGCGTCGTGTGCATCGTGTTAAAGTCCAGAATAAAGGGAGTGCGCCCCGAACAGCCGATGCCCCCGACGACGACAATGTTGTCTTTCTCGTATTCCAAAGCTGCTACGGCGTTTACGAACGCTTTGACGATCACGCCATTGCCACAGCCGGGACACCAGACGCTCGGCAGTGCTCCTGAACGCAGATACGTCTTATTGGACGATTCCATAAGCTCCCACCTCTCGCTTCTGCAGCGTGCCTAGCTGACGTTTGACTCGGTCATAAATTTGTTGGGGCGTGATCAAACTTCCGTCGGCTCGCCCCAGATGATCGACCGCTGATCGCCCTTGCACCGCACGTTCTACTTCGCGAGCGATTTGTCCCAAGTTGAGCTCAGGCACCAAAATATAATCCATCTGAGCCGCCAGCTTTTTGAAAAGAAAATCCGGAAAGGGCCAAAGCGTTTTTAAGTCGAGAAGCCCTGCGGGGATGCTGTCTTTTCTGAGTGCATCGACCGCGCTCTCGGCCGCGCGGCTGGTGATGCCGAAGCTCGCGATGAGCACGCGGGCATCCTCGAGATATGTGCTTTCGTACAGCGCAAGTTTTTCAACATTGGTCTGAATTTTGTTCACAATACGCAAGAGCTGTTTCTCGGCTTCTTCGCCTTGAACAGGAAAACCGCGCTCGTTGTGGGCCATCCCTGTGACGTTAAATCGAACTCCTTCGCCGAACGCCAAAAATTCACGGTGCCCAAACGGAGTGAAATCTTTCGTCTGAGCGGGGCGCTGTCTCTCAACGATCGTTAACTCTCCGGGCTCCGGCAGAGCGACGTTCTCGCGCATGTGTGAGAGCACTTCGTCCAAGAGCAAGATCACCGGCACACGATATTGCTCAGAGATATTGAAGGCGCGCACGGTCATCTCGAAGACATCGTGCACGTGCGACGCCGTCAAAACTACGATCGGGTGATCGCCGTGCGTGCCCCAGATCGCCTGCATCACGTCGGCTTGAGCCGTCTTGGTCGGCTGTCCCGTTGAAGGTCCCCAGCGCTGTGCATCGACGATCACGCAGGGTGTCTCGGTGATGGACGCATAGCCGATGCCCTCTTGCATGAGAGAAAAGCCGGGGCCGCTCGTGGCGGTCATCGCTTTAGCCCCGGCCCAGGCGGCTCCGATGAGTGCAGAAATGGACGCGATCTCATCTTCCATCTGAATAAAGATGCCGCCGCGTTGGGGCAGCTCGCGGGCCATGATCTCCATGATCTCTGAGCTGGGCGTGATCGGGTAACCCGCATAAAAGCGACAGCCCGCGTAGAGCGCTCCGTAGGCGCAAGCTTCGTTTCCCTGCACAAGGCGCTGTCTGGTCATCTCATTCGCCCACCTCGCCATGGACTCGAATTTGCGAGTCATAGATTTTTCCGGTGGGGTGAGTGCTCTTTACGACCCAGATCGCAAAATCAGGACAGCGGGCTTCGCAGATTCCACAAAAGATGCACTGGGCAATGTCTTTGACGGCGATCCTGCTTTTGCCATTCAGATAAAGAATATTGGTAGGACAACTGTTCACACAGAGGCCACAGCCTTTGCAAAAAGATGGCTCAGTGACCAGATAAAATTCGCCCTGATAGAAGCGCTCCATAAAGCACCTCCTGATTTCAAGTTTAGGATTGTGGTATTTAGAACAAAATGATCTACGTCAGTTCAGATTATGATTTCTATTAGCACCCACTGATTCGTAATGGGTATGTCGGTTTCAAAATAAGTTGGCACGCTTATCTCTAATTTTTCTAAGAATGCCTAAAACAAGTGGAATTTCAGCTTAGTTGAGAATGGAAAGATCGGAGTTTTAGAAGCAACTCCTCACTCTGGTGTGAATTTTGATTTTTGCAGACGGGGGTGGTACGGTATTCAGCGTTATGCTGGAAACAGTCGAATCGCTACTATTCTTCGGGGTTGGCCCAATTCTGTGGGTAAGCGGGCTCTGGCTTTTCGTGCATTCCAGTTTATCCCGAAGAAGAAAGGTCATTTGGACCATTGTATTGATTGGGGTCGGTGCAGTCATCGGCTTGGTGCTTCCGTTCAGTGCCATCCGCAACAAATATGCTCTCATGCTCTTGGTCATGCCAGTCCTGGCTTTGGTAGATGTGAGGCTAGCAAAATCGAATCGAGGATTTTTCTTCTGGTTCCGAGCGTGTGCCTTCGAGATATGTACAGTATTTGGTACGGCAGCGATATGTCGTTACATTCTTGATGTGCTGAAAATAGGAGCACTGGTCTAATAGACTAAACAGCAGCTAAGCAAGTCATCCAATGGAAAGGCATAGCGAACACGTAGACGCCGTTAGCGATAGCCTTGTTCTCTTGGAGAGACGCAAGAATCTTACCAGCTTGTAGACTTAAGCATAAAAAGCCAGAGGCGGTGAATACGAAAGGGCACTCGAAGTGACCGAGTGCCCCTCGCTTTAAATGTGTAAACCCTCACGCTGCCTTTCGCGCTTCTCTCAGGGCGAGAAATCGGGTGAGGGAAAACTCGCCTATCGTACGATGACAAGCTTCTTGACCTTGCTCTTCATGGATACTCCCTCTGTGTTGCGCGCAGAGATCACATAGAAATAGACACCGTTGGCGATCGCGTTCGTTGCTTGGAGAGTCTCGGAAACATTGCCCGAGAATTTTTCACTCTCGAAGACACGCTGGCCGGTGAGATCGAAAACAACGAGGCTCGCGCTGGCTTCCATGCCGGAAGTGACCGTAATTGGCTGAGCGATCTCGTTGAGCGTCGAGGCCGGTGCGGACTTAGGCGGGGCGTTGCGAGTCTGACTGAAGCGCTCGCAGCTCACAAATTTATAAACTCCTCCCGTGATTGGGTCTGTGAGCTGTCCTTTAGCGACTTTGGTCCGTCGCGGGAAATTTCTCAGATTGACCAAATCTCGCCCAGGACCACAGTCGATATTCTCCGTCTGTCCGGCAGGGACATCGCCCGCGCTGATCCAAATTGTATCGTTGCCGTCGCCGGCGTTGATCGTATCTTTGCCAAGTCCGCCGACGATCTGGTCGTTGCCGGGACCGCCGTCGATCGTGTCATCCCCGGTGCCCCCAAGGATAATATCGTTCCCGGGGCCGCCGTTGATGATATCGTTGCCGTCACCGCCGTCGATCACGTCGTTGTTCCTGGAGCTAGTTGCCATCGGAATCACGCCTTGGGTTAGAGCGATGGCAGGGGTGGGAGTGCTGCTGTTGTTGCTATCCCCATTGATCACGTCATTACCCGGACCACCCTTGATTGTATCATTGCCGTCGCCGCCGGTCAGGTTGTCATCACCGTTACCGCCATCGATGCTGTCATCGCCGGGTCCACCATCAACAGTGTCGTTGCCGTCGTCACCAGCAAGATTGTCATCACCGTTGCCGCCGTCTAGGTGATCATTGCCGGCCCCACCCCTGAGAGTGTCGTTGCCATCATCTCCCTCAAGATTGTCGTCGCCGTTGCCACCGTCTTCTTGATCGTTGCCGGGGCCGCCGATGAGGGTATCATTGCCGTCATCACCGTTGAGGTCATCATCCCCATTTCCGCCATCTTCGTGATCGTTGCCCTTGCCGCCGTTGATGGTGTCATTCCCACCGCCGCCGTTAAAATTATCGTCACCGTTGCCCCCGTTGAGGTGATCGTCCCCCGCAGTGCCGTCGGCCACATCGATCTTGACGACGGTGTTCGACGCATCGACTTTCGCTTCGACGAACCTGCCAATATAGGGCGAGAGTTGGTCGAGGGTGATCGAGCCGACGTTATCGACCTGAATGTCAGCCGGATCCTTCACGGGGAAAGTCTGTCCATCGATAGCGATGGTAAGACTTGCGGCGTTGACGGCACTCAGCGTGCCCTTCACGTCATGTTCTTCGCCGCCGGACCCGCCGCCCCCGGAAGAACTGTCTTTCACTTCAATTTTGAAGACGAGGTCAGAAGCGTCGAGTTTTAGCTCGACGTTTTTGCCAATGTATTGAGATAGCTGATCGAAGGTCGTATGCGTGTCGCCGACCTGAACGTCGACTGCATCGATCACAGAGAATGACTGGCCGTTGACGGTGACGGTCTTCCCCGACACATCGACGGCGCTGAGCGAGCCTTCCACGGTTTGAACGCCACCACCGCCGTCCGAAGCCAAGACAGGAAGGGCTACGCCCATCACGATAGTGAGCACGACGCCTACAACTATAGCTTGAATGAACTTCACTTTGAACCTACCTCCTTTAGGGTAGTCTCATCTTTCATCATTGTCCGAAGGGGCTTGAGTGGCCGAGGCATTGGTCTGCACGCCAGCGCCGAATTCATAGACCAGCTGGCCCGCGATAGCCCGTGAGCGCGAGCATCCCCGCGCCCACCGAGCCTAGACCAAAGTAAAGCACCAAGAGCGCGATCACCGCAGCTCCGGCAAAGCGCGCTCCCGCATAAGCGAGCACGATTCGCCCCAGCGCGACGATACCCAAGACCCAGGCCGTCAGAATAGCGATATCTTTGTGACTATCGAGGGTCGTGACAGCGCCCGTTAATTTTTCGATTTGGTCTTCCACTTTTTCTTCTACGCCCAAACCCGTGACGACCGCTGCCACCGCGCCCAGTGCTCCCAGCACCACCAACGTAAGCCCTGCTGTCTTCAAGCCATCTCTCTTTGCCAACCAGCTGACCGCGTCTAACAAAAATCCTACCAGAAAGAGCGCGATCGGGAAGTGCACGATCATCGGATGCCAGTTCACAAAAACTCCTTTCTCGTCTTTCCGAGCTGAGTGTAGCTCCGGGCGAGTGAAGAAACGATGGTGGTCCGGGGAAAATTGAATGAAAAAATGGTGGAAATTGGGTGAAACTTAACTGACAAGTCGATAGCCGAACCCGCGCACGGTGAGAATGCGCTTGGGTTTTTTCACATCTTCTTCGAGCTTGACGCGCAGCATGTGCACGTAACGTTTGACGTCATTCGCCGAAGCGAGACTGCCCTCGGGCCAGACATACCGAAGAATTTCTCTATCGGAGAAAACTCTGCCCGGATGAGACGCGAGCAATTGAAGCAGCGCGAATTCTTTGGGCGAGAGTGCGATTTTTTTGCCCTTGAGATGGACGGCCTTGCTCCGGTCATCGATCTGGAGGCCCCCGAGTTTGTGGGACGAGCGAGGATGATAACGGCGCATCACGGCTTCGATGCGCGCTTCGACTTCCCGCAACTTAAAGGGCTTGACGATATAGTCATCGACACCCGAAGAGAACCCACGCACCACTTCTTCGGTCGCGTCTTTCGCTGTCACCATCAGCACGGGCACATCGCTCTGCGCGCGGATACCGGCCAAGACATCCCAGCCGTCCAGCTTAGGCATCATCACATCGAGCAGCATTAAGTCAGGCTTCTCGCGCTCGAACTCTTGCAGCGCTTCCAAGCCATCGGAAGCCGTCACGATCTCATGTCCCTTGGCTCTAAGGAAGGTGTGCAGAATCGTCCGCGCGTCGGCATCGTCTTCGACAATCAAGATTTTCATGGTGGCTCCTTGGCTTCCTGCAAAGAGAGGGCGGGGATTGCGCACGAAAAAACGCTTCCCTTCTCCACAGCGCTCTCGACCCAGATTTTTCCCCCGTGCATCTCGACGTAGCGTTTGACGATTGCCAGTCCCAGCCCGATTCCTTTGGATTCGCGAGTGACGGATTTGCTAAGCTGCGTGAAGGGCTCAAAGATTTTTTCCAAATCTTTTTTGGCAATGCCGGAACCATGATCTTTTACTGTGAAGACCACTTCTTGTTTCGATTGCTTTACCCTCACGTCGATCGGCCCGCGCTCGCTGTATTTGATTGCATTGTCCAAAAGATTTAAGAGAATTTGTCGTAGTTTCATCGCGTCCGCCACCCATGGGAGCGGCGTGCGCCGTGAAAAGCGTAGCTCGATCTTCTTTTCTTGAGCCGCGGCACTCACTCCTTGGAACGCTTCTTCCACGATCTGTTTGCAATCGACTTTTTGCAATCTAAGTGTCTCCGCGCCCATCTCTAATTTTGAGAACCGTAACATATTCTCAATCAGCTCGGACATGTGCTGCCCCGAACGTTGAGCCGCCCGCAAATGTTTTTTCTGGGATGCTGGCAGTCGCCCGTCGACTTCTTCGAGCAAGAGCTCAGTGTAACCCATGAGCGCATTCAACGGCGTGCGTAGCTCATGGCCCATCACGGTGAGAAATTCCGATTTTGCTTTATTGGATTGTCTTAACTCTTCTTGCATCCGGACGATCGAGTCGGCCATCTTGTTAAAATCTTCAGACAAGTCTTGCAGCTCATCTTTGGTATGAATCTGGGCACGCGTCTGTAGTGCTCCTGCTCCGAAAGATCGCACGGAGTGAGAGAGTGCACCGATCGGTTGCACGAGCTTCCGGTGTAACCAAAGGGCGAGTATCGTCCCGAGCAGCAGTACACCCAAGCTGGCTGCCCCAATAATCTTAGCTTCCATCTGAATTTCCTCAGAAACATAGGTCAGCATCAATCCAAGCCTCACATATCCCTGGGGCTGCGACTCTCCTGCCAACGCAAACGGACGGATCAAATCCAGTAACCAATACTCATTCGACAATTGAGTCCTGCACAGGAGCAGCGACGCGGGCTGTTGCTCCACGGGGAGGTTCCTGTCGATGGAGCGCTCTTCGCCCAGAATGTTCGATTGGTACACGATCTGAACGTAGACAAGATCAGAGCTGAGCAGGCCGGCCAGCATGGCTTGGATGTCCGTATGATCGGCCCGCTTGAGCGCTTGTACCGCTTCTTGGGCGATATGATCGGCGAAACTTTTGCCGCGCTTGATGAATTGCTCATCGAGCTCATAATAGAGCCGGTAGATCGCGATGGCACCCAAGAGAGCCGAGACGAAAATCGTGGACGCCATCAACGCGATCCAGAGTTTGAAACGTAGGCTAAATCGCTTCATAGATTCTCAATCTCAGTGTAAACGCATGCGTTAGCGGGCTGCAAGGTCATGGATCATATGAACCAAGAGCACAGGCATCTTTGCGATCTTCGCACTCGAACAAACAATGAGATCCCGCTCAGCATCGGCGGAGGCATAAGAAAAGCGCATCTGAGAGAAGTCAGCGTCACTGTGTGGCCGAAGATCTTAAAAGAGATGTGCCGAAAGAAGAACATTCATGTGATCGAATGATGGGAAGAGAGAATCACTCAATACTGACCGACGACATTGACAGGATATCCTAAAGAATCTATACTTCGAACAAGAAAGATCATTTGCCTGGGAAATGGAGTCGGTGGTGGGCAGAATGAAGTTTTCTTACTCAAGTATAGATTTCGTCGGACTCACACTCTACCCCCAGTTCATTTTTCAGAATAGATTCAGACCCAAAAGATAGAGAAGGAGGACTTTGTGCGTACAACGTTTGCTAGATGTGCGTTTCTGTTAGTGGTTTGGTTCGGCCTTTGGGGGGTGTCCTCAACACTCGCAGCCCCCACTGTCTTTCAGTGTCCGTTGCCCACGATCGCGAGTGGCGGGCTGCTCAATATCCCCACGCCTGTCGCGCTACCCACCAGCGGTGAGTTCGTGATCCAATTTCAGCGCACGGCGGGAGAGTCCACCCAGACCAGCATCAACTTATCCGAGGTCAAACAACTCAAAGATTTCCTGGATCGGCTCGCCAAAACCATCAACGACGAAGCAGCGCAACGCCTGCCCAAGATGGCTGCTGTCCGAGAGCGCGGCCTCGATCAAGTGATCCAACAGCAATTTGGCAACGCCACCGCCTCAGCCTTCCTCGAAGTCTTGCGGCTGTTGCTGGTCTATGATCCGGCGGAAGTGACGGTCAATTTTCAAGGGCCCAGAGGCTACAGTGTATTATGCACCCAGATGGCGCCAATTAGAGAAATACCCAATTTGACTGACGTTAAATTTACCAGCCAACCCATTTTACTCTTTGCCGCTTTCCCCGAGCGGGTCAACAATGGAGACCTGACGACCGGAGCCATCGCCTACACTGATCAGGAAGACGATACGACATCGATCAAGATCAGTTATCAAAGCGAGGACGGATCGGTTGCGGATGCAGTTTCCCTCACAGTCCAGGCTGCACTGGTTCCTACGTTGTTTGGCCCCGCACTGAAGGCAGTGCGATTTCAGATGACGGTCGACTGCCACCGCAGGAGTCTAGGCTTTGTGGCCACGGCTGTAGCGCGGGATAAGGTGGGCCACGAGAGCGAACCGCTCAAGTTTAGTTTTGCCTGTGAGCGGTGACGAAGAGGGTGAGCACTTGAAACAGACTAACAGAGCTTGGATTCAGAAATAGGTCTGTTCTAAAAGGAGCATCAGTATGCTCAGAAGCACAAAGCTTTTCGGCGTGGGAGCGATCTTAGTTATCGCAGTTGGGGTTGCTGGACAGGGCGGTTATCTTGGATGGACTCAAAGCTGCAGTGTCACGGTTCAGCCGGGACAGTCGATACAGCAGGTAATTGACAATGCTCCAGAAAATGCAGTAATCTGTCTTAGTGTCGGCGTCTACCAAGAGCATGTTGAGATCAGCAAGCCCATAACGTTGCGCGGTGCTGGACGAGAACAGACGGTCATCAAAAGCGATAATGGCCGGTCTACTATTCGCGTTCAGGGTCAGTCTGAAATTCACGTGACATTAAGTCAGCTCACTATCGGCTACTCTGGTGGGGCAGAGGCATTTCTTGTCGCGGGAAAATCTGCGGTCGATTTGAGCGACTCAGGTCTATCTCATAGCTATTACGGCGTAAGAGTAGAGAATGAAGCTCACCTGACTCTTACCAACTCCCAGGTCTCAGATAATTTAGGTGGTGTCTCTGCAAACAACGAAGCTAGCGTTAGCGTTATCAATTCGCAGATCTCTAATAATGGTGGAGGTCTTGTAGCGAGAGATGCAGCGAAGCTCACCCTCCAAAATACGCAGATCATCGGAAACCGGGGCGACGGCTTGGATGTATCAGATAATGCTCAAGTGGAACTCGCCGAGGCCATCTTTGAGGACAATCGAGGTTGCGCCATCCAGGTCTTCTCTCAGTACGCTCAAGTACAAGGCACTTCCTCAAAAATGCAGGGAAATGACATGGACTTATGCGGCTATGCTCCCACTGCTTTGCGAAAGCCTCTGGTTCCGCAAACGACACGTGATCGATTAGCTGTCCCTGATGATTTCAAAAACCTGCAGGAAGCCGTGGATGCCATCGCCCCCGGTGGGACGATCAACATTGCCGCTGGCTCCTACGAGACGGGGATAACGATTTGGAAACCGCTAACGTTGCAAGGAGCAGGGAGAGATCGGACCACTCTAAAGGCTCCATCGAAACACAACTTTGGGATCTCACTGCTCGGCGGTGTAGATGATGTAGTACTGGAAGGAGTGAAGATAACAGGAGCTGAGTATTCAGGCCTGCTACTTTATGGGCAGGTCAGTTTGCGAGATGTTCAAGTCTCCAACAACGGATTCGGGCTCTTGGTGCGGGGGACGGCACATACAACCATCCAAAACTCTGAAGTCTCCAGCAACATGTACGATGGCATTCTGGTGATCGACTCAGTTACACTGACTATTCAAGACTCACTGATCTCTGGCAATCGCAGGGATGGTCTCAGTGCACACAGTGCCGTCGCTCTCGACATTCAAAAATCAGTCTTCAGCAGAAATGCCATCGGGCTTGAACTGAGCCAAAAGACAGCAGTCTCGAAGATTCAAGACTCCCAGATAACCCATAACGGCGCTTTCGGCCTCTGGCTTTTGGAGTCAGCCACAGCCATGATTACGAATTCTCAAATCTCCGACAATGGAGAAGAGGGCCTTTTGATAGGAGACCAGGCAAAGGTTGTGATGGAAAAATCGCAAGTGTCTGCGAATGGGAACAGTGGTCTTATCACATATGACCAAGCGCAGTTGGAAGTACGTTCCAGCACTATTGAGAAGAACGGAAGCCAAAGAGCTTGCCTCTCGGCGCGCACCGACGAGACAGCTGTTTGCAACGGTGTGACTGCGTACGATGAAACCCGCGTCATTCTTAATAACTCTGTAATCCGCAATAACACGGACTGGGGAGTGTCGGCTTATCTAAGACAGTGTGGTTACGATAAGGACCGATTCACTGGCCAAATGATCTTCCAAGAATCCAACACGGTCAAGGACAACAACACATCTGGCAACCAGAACGGCAAAGGGAATCCAGGTAGTCACACGTTCAAAGATTTACCCGATGGGCAGGTGTGCCTACCTTAGTACAGATAATGCAACAGTATCGCGTTATCATTCTCTGTGAGATACACTCACACAGCAGATTAAAAGCTCGAATAAGGAGAACATAGTAGCATGAAAACTCGAAAATGGCTTTTGCTGGTGCTCACAGCTCTTGCTCTAGGTGCATTGACTAACAGAGTGGACTTTTCAACCAGAGCCGCCACAAGCATCATTGGAGATCAGAGCACTCTCTCAGCCATCGACTGCACAGCGGCGAGCAACGCATGTCCCGAGATCGCGATCCAAGGAGACGCACCCGCTACGCTGCCCGATGGCCGCCCCAGCCCCGCCCGAGGCTATGCCGATCCTTCCTTCCGTCGTGATCCTGCGAGCAACATCATCTGGCTTGTCTACTCCTGGCCGCACACGCAAGTCTCGCGCGGCGCTGGAGGAGGAAGCAACACAGTTACAGTCGATTCGCATCTCGCCCGCAGTGATGACAATGGTGCTATCTGGCGCTTCGTGCGCCCACTCTGGGCATCGACACCAGAAACCGACGGCAGCGGCGAAAGCAGCTATGCCAATCAAGAGACCGTCTCGCTTGCTCCACGCCAGACCCCGACAGGCACGATCTGGTATTTCGCTCGTCTAGCGCTTCATAGCGTGACTGCAAATTTTCGGGCAAAGTTCCCATTTCGGCCTGTGAGTGCAACCGAAAATATTCTGACAATTCTGCCTTGGGAAAATCCAGTGGCGGAGAGCCATGGCCGATGAGCACGCATACAATTTTCATAAATCTCCTCATGCTCTACCTCCGCGCATTCCTGGCGGGCCGAACCGCTTGGATAGTTTGCTTGCCTACGCTCAGTTGCTCCAACGTCACCTCGCGCATCAACCGACAAGCCTGGGTTACTTTGGAGTTGGCGATCTTGTAAAAGACCCGGAGTCCCTCTTTGCGCGTCACAACGATGTTATGGTGGCGCAGCAAGGCCAAATGCTGTGAGACATTGGCTTTAGGGATATTCATGCGTTGCGTCAGCTCTTCGACGGATTTTTCACCTCCACTCAGGAGTTCAATCATCTCGAGGCGCTTGGGGTTCGCCATGATGCTACACACGCGGGCATGGAGCTTATAGGCTTCCTTCCGGAGTTCGGCTCGGTTCATCGGGTGCTCCTCTCGCTCTCAGCGGGGGCTCTGGAGCCAGCCATTTTGTAACAAGACGGCGGCGTAGAGCGCCGGGGCCAGATCGTCGCTCGTATCTACCGCCTGACGCAGTGTGCAATCACTGCCGTTGTAGATTTGAGCGACGATCTCCTTGATAAGAAGAAGATCTCTCTGGAGGAAATCGGGCAGCCTCGCGGGGATGTCCGCCGTAACGAGCCAAACTTGCAGGATCTTCTCGGGAACGATCACGGTCAAATCGTACGGCTTGCCCGAAGGGTTTGGCTCCCGCGGGATTTGCGACAGAGCTTCCAGCTCAAAGAGACCGGAGGTTTGCAAGCCTCGCGCTAAGAACTCCACGCACACGGATTCCTCCAGTGTTTTCGTCTCGTCGATGACCAACGTCTCCAGTTTTTGGGGCTCGGCAAAAGCCCCGGACGATGCTGCCAGCGTAAGGAAGACCGCTAACAAAATCAGCTTTAAAGCATACTCATACTTCATGGCATCTCACTTGCCCAGATTGTTGGGATCAAAGGCGCTCTCGGGAATGCCCGTGTTGTACTTGACATTGCTGTAGGTATACTTGCTCTTGGTCTGGGTTTGCACGTGCTCGACCGTAGCAATCAGATTGGTCCAGATATTATCAATCTTCTCTTGTTTGGCGAGCTTGAAGACCCGTAAGAGATCGCCCTTCTGTTTGTCATAGAGTTCTTCTTTGAGGATGGCCAAGCTTTCTTGGTCGATCCAGACGACCCGGCGGCTGAATTCCACGATGCTTGGATTCTTCGGAGTGCTCTCGATCACCCAGGCTTGTCGACCCTCGATGGGTTCATTGCGTAGCAGTTTGTGAGTATCGGCTTCCGCGGGCCGGCCGTTCACGTCTTCGAAGTTGAAGACGGTGCCGAAGAGCGAAGTGCGAGCATTCTCGGGCTCGATCTTCTTGACGGTCTTTAGGCTCGGTTGGTAGAGCCAGCGGTCATCGGGCTTGGGGTATTTGTTCTCCCATACCAAAAAAGCCAAACTCTTTAAATCCGCCGGGGCCGTGACGGTGACCAAGATCTTGTACTTGATGTTCTGCTTATCGTAGAGGAACGACTTCGTTTCGATTTGGAGCGTGCGGGTCTGGCCCTGAGCGTTGGTGGTGTCAAGCTGCACCTGGACCTGGGAATCGTTGCCTTGAAAGCGGTTCTCCACCATCTGCATGATTTGGTCTGCGGTCGGCGTCTGGGCCGACGGAACCGTGGCTACACCAGCCAAAAAGACTAGCACTAAAGCCAGCACGAATTTACTCTTCATTGCGATCTGCTCCTTTCTTGTTGTTGTGCGTTTGTGATTCGTACTCCTTGTATTCATTGGCTCTCCTTTTCTGGATTCAGTTCAGGTTGAGTTGTGCTCGCAGCACCCACTGAGACTAATATCTTCTCTTTCAGCAGCCAGCCCGGTAGCAGTCGAATCAACGCCGGCAAAAAGATCAACGTCGCGAGCGCGCTCAGCAGCATAATGGCCATGATGAAGAGCCCTACGGTGATGTAGGGCGTCAGACTCGCGAAGACCATCACTGAAAAACCAGCGGCGAAGAGCACGGCATTTCTCAAAATTCCCTTGCCCGGTCGCGCCACGGTCCATAGCAAAGCCCTCTCTAGATCCGGGTCTTCCCGATAGCGCTGCTGGAATCTTCTCACGAAGTGAATCGCGAAATCGACCGCCATCCCTAAAGAGAGTGTAGAGAGAACGGCAATGGGCATGTCGAAATCTTTTTTGATGAAGCCGATGAACCCGTAGATCAAGGTGATAGCAAAGAGCAAAGGAACGAAGCTGACCACGGCCCACCGCCACGAGCGGAAGTTGACGGTCAATATGATGAAGACAAAGACCAGAGCCAGAATAAAACCTTCCAACATGCCGTAGAGAACTTCGTCATCCCACACGAGATTGAAGTAGGCTACACCGGCGGGCTGGAAGGTCATGCCCTTGAGCGGGTGAGCTGCGGCGAATGCGTTGACGCGATCGATGACTTGACGCATCGCGCCCGCATCCCAGGTCTTAAGCTGTACCCAGATGTTCGCCTTTTGATACGGGTAATCGACGACGTTATCCAGGTCGCTGGGCTTGGCCGACATGCTGAAGAGCAAGAGATACTGAGCGATCGTCGGTTCATCCTCAGGAACACGATAATACGCTGCATCATCCCGGTTCATCACGCGGTTGATCCACTTCGCATAATCGGCGACCGAAGTCGTTTTGCCCACGACGGGTAATTTTTCGAGATCTCTCTGTAATGAATCGATATATTTCAAAGCTTCAGGTTGCTTCATAAAGTCCTGTTTTTCTGCGGAGGCCACCACGTAAGCCGAGGCCGTTCCACCGAGTCGATCATTCAGGATTGTATCGGCCTGGCGGATCTCGCTGCCCGTTTTAAACCAACTCACCATATTGTTGTTAACTCGGATTTGGCTCATCCCCACGATGGAGACAATCACCAGCAGAAGGCTTGCGCCAATCACAAATTTGCTTCGGGTGAGGCTGAACTCTCCGAGGCGGCGCAGCCCACGCACCGTCCAATTGCTCTCCAGATCTTCGTGGCCAGAAACTTTGAGCAGTTTTTCTTCGGGCGCCAGCATCATCACCGCCGGAATGAAGCTGAAGCTCATCAGGCGCAAAGCCAGGGTGCCGAAGGCCACAAAGAGCCCGAAGACCATCACCGGCTCAATGGCTCCCTTGATCGGGATCAAATGCCCGGCCTTCAGCGCGACAAACCCGACCAACGAGAGCGTGGCGAAGCCCACCGCCGTGGCCAGCGCGGTGTAGCGCACGGGTGCCCCGACGGTGCGCATCGTGTCCAGAATCGCGGCCCTTTTTTGTCTCAGCTCGCGGAAGCGGAAATAAAACTCATTGAAGATATGGACGCTATCGGTGGCAATTGCCATCAGAAAGACCGGGATCATCGAGCTCATGATGTGCACCGGAAAACCCATGCCGATCAGAAATCCCATGCTCCAGACAATGCTGATCATCGCTACAGCCATGACCGATCCCACCAAAGTCAGATTGCGGAACATCCCGTAAAGCGCCAGGAACATGATAAGGCCCGCCAGCGGGGAGAAGAGGGCCATCTGCAGGAACATCTGAGCGCCGAAGGTATCGCGGGCGATCGGGTCCCCCGCGAGATAATATTTCTCCGGTCCGTTTTCTTTGAGTAAAAATTGTTTGATCTGTCCGGCGATTTCTTGGCCGTTGGCGGTGGGTTCCAAAGGAATGTAAATAGCCGTAGTCTTGCCGTCTTTGGAGATCAGTCTCTCCAGAAAGAGCGGGTTCTCATAGAGCGCTTTTCTTAAGGCTTGCAACTCTTGCGGATTTTGAGGAATCTTGCTCATGAGGGGCTTCACGGTCAAAAGATCTCCTTCGGACGTGACGTTGTCCACGGTCGTGAAGCTGTTCACATCGCGGGCCACGACGTCCTGGAGCTTGGCGATCTCGTCGGTGAGACGAACGATACGCGCGAGCGTGTCTGTGTTGAAGATCCCTTGGTCGTTGACGACCCCCAAGACGATCACGTCTTTGTGCAGGGCGAACCAGCGATCAACCTGGTCGTTGTAGACCCGCACCTGTGAGGTCGCTGGCAGCATATTTTTGGGGTCGGTATCCGTCTTGATCTTCGGAAACTGCAGCAGAAAGAACGCCGTGATAGCCAGGGTAAGCAGGATCACCGTTTTGGGATAGTTGACAGATAGCTCAGTGAGGTTGGACCACCGGATCATCTTGGAGCGCATAAGGATATGATCAGCCAACTCCTTTAGATCATTACTAATTTCGATAATTCGAAACTATGATAATACAAAAAGCTCTCTTTGTCAAGACATGGTCAGCCGACGTCTAAACTGCTTCACGAGTAATGGCAGCCTGTGGTACACCTAAGGGTTGGTCGCTCGCAGTGTCCAAATATGCACGTCGAGAATAGTTTCCAGACCAACTCTGGAACACCTTGCTTGGCTGGCAGCTTCAGCCCGGCCAAAGTCTCGTACGAAAGTGGGCGGCTATGGGCCACATAGCCACCTGTCAGAAATTCGACGATGAGCTTCACTTGCCCTTTGCTGATCTTCTTGCCCCCTAAGAACCATGCGATATACCCGGACACTTCTTTGAGTGCCTTTTCCGCGACGTCAGCCAAGATAATCGTTTCATCGGCAATCATTTCGATGGGTTTCTTGGGAATGAGGTTGACAAGTGCACCAGAGGCCATGCCGTTGATTTGCGGATCCAAGGGGCCTAGCACGCTAAAGCGCTCCATCAAGATCTCATCGGCAGCAAGAGCGATGAGCGTCCCACCACTCATGGCATAGAATGGCACGATAGCGGTCACTTTGCCTGGATGTTGTTTCAGCGCGGAACCGATCATCTCGGCAGCCAACTGCAGCCCGCCGGGCGTGTGAATGATTATATCTATCGGCTTCTTCGGCGGCGTGCTATGAATCTCCATGAGCACGTGTTCACTGTCTTCAATGGAGATGCTCTGTTCTTCCTCCAGCCAAGGCTCCTTGCGGTGGATGAGCGTGATGACCCGGCTGCCTCGTTCTTGTTCTAGCTTTTGAATAATCTCGCGACGATTCGTTAAGATCTGCTGGCGTAGTGCCTCCTTGTTCAGTTCTTTTGTTTCGGAGACATCCGGTTGTCCAGTCATGCGATCGACTCCTCTCCTAGATTTTGAGTCCTAACTCCGTCTTCGTGGCAATCACGTCCAGCACGCGGTCGCGTGAGATCATGCCCAAGAACTTTCCATCCTCCACCACCGGGACTTGATTGATGTCTTCAGCGGTCATGAACTCCAACACCCCGAACAGATCTTGATCGGGCCGCACCCGTTTGGTTTGCTCGAAGGGCTTCATCGCTTGGCCAACCGTCGTCATCGCCCACTGCTCCTGGGGGATCGCTTTGACGTGGTGCAGCGTGATAATTCCCAGGACTTTCCCGTTTTCGATAACGGGGAAGCAGCGGCGGGTGCCCTTCAGAATATATTCGTAGATCAACTCCTGCAGCGTCATCTGGCGCGACACATGGGGGCAGTCAGTCATCATGACTTCGCGGGCCGTCACGCCTGCGAGCTGCTCGCGCAACGCGACTTGTTTATAGCTGCTGATGGCAGCGTTCTCCAAGAACCAGCCGATGAAGCCCAACCAGAGCCCATTGACCCAGTTGCCGCTGAAGAAGATCCAGATCCCGAAAGCGATGAACCCGTAGGCAATCACGCGACCTGAAATGGAGGCAATCTGAGTGGCTTTCTGAAAACTACCGGTGAATCCCCAGACGATCGCCCTTAAGACTCGCCCGCCGTCCAGCGGGAAGCCCGGTATCAAGTTGAAGACCCCTAGGCTGAAGTTGATCCAGCTCAGCCAGTAGGCCAGCGCTGCAATCGGCTGCGCGGGGTCGGGCACTGCCAGATAGAGTACTCGGAATAGCAATCCCAAGGCACCGCTGACGGTCGGCCCGGCAATCGCAATGAGAAACTCATCGCGCGGGCGTTGCGGTTCTTTCGTGATCTCGGCCATGCCTCCGAAGATGAAGAGCGTGATGGCTCTCACGGGGATGCCCTTGCGGATCGCGACGTAGCTATGCCCCAATTCGTGAGCCAGCACGGAAGCGAAGAAGAGCAAGCTGGTGACTAAGCCGACGGTCCAGTAGGTCGAATCCGGCCAGCGGTAGTTCATCGGAAAATAATGAGCACCTAACGACCATGTCACCAGTGCAAACACGATGAACCAGCTGAAATCCAGCCTCAGCTCGATGCCATAGATTCTGCCTAAACTAAGAGCATTTCTCATCTCTTGCTTATTTCTCCTTCCCAGCCCTAGCGATAATCATCTGGACAATGCCCTGAGGCGTCAGGCTCTCGATATTTTCGATTTCCAAACCTGATAAACGCACATTCTCGACAGTTCTGCGGTTGATGTTGGCACCCCACAGCCGCACGACGAACGGGTTCAGCAGATCGAAGAGTCTGCCGAGCCAAGGACTCTCCGGCCGCATATGCTCTAGCAGCACTACTTTGCCACCGGGCCGTAACACTCGGTTAATCTCCTGCAAGCCCAACACGGGATCGGGCACGGAGCAGAAGACAAACGTAGCCACGACCGTGTCGAGAGCATCATCTGCAAAATCCAGGGCTTGAGCGTCCATTTGTGAGAGTTCAACGCGTAGACCTAGTTTCTGTGCCCGCTTGCGGGCTCTCATGAGCATCTGATCGCTCAAGTCGATCGCTGTGATCTGAGTATCTTCTGGATAGTAAAGTATATTCTTGCCGGTGCCTACGCCGACTTCTAAAAGCCTCTGCGCTGGGCCAACTGCCTGCCAGACGAGCTTCCGCCATTCACGAAATAAGAGCCACTCCATAAAACTATCCATCAGGTCATAGAGGGGGGCGATGCGATTATAGCGGGCTTTGGTGACGGCAGTGGCCTTGGGGTCCATAGAGATCCTCTCACTCCTCTTTTGGCGTTGCACGACCAAACCGAGAGATGAATGCAGGCGTGGTCGCAGCATATCGGGCGTACTCCTCGCCAAACACCGCCTGCACCTCCTGCTCCTCGCGCCGAGCTAGCCTAATATACATCGTCACGAGTATGGGAAACATGACCAGAGTCAGCAGTGTCGGCCACTGAAACAAGAACCAATCAGCAGGGGGATAAGAAACGCATACATAAGGTCACTCCACGATCAGCTTGCCCCTCAGCATTCCCATCTGGCACTGGAATTCGTACTCTCCCGTTTTGTCAGGCATCAGTTCAATCGCTATTGTCTGGCCCTCGGGCAACTTGGCCGACTTATTGAAGTCGGGGAAGATCACCATCTCAGAACACGAGGCTGTCTCCTCGCGGCGGAAGTTGAGACGCACGGGTTTCCCACGTTCGACCACGATCACGTCCGGCGTGTAATCGCCCTTAACGAGCACCATCACTTCCTGATAGCCCGAGGACGTGACGGCTGCTTTTATGCCTTCTCTCTTGGCCATCCAAAAGAACCAAATGATGAAGGCAATCGCACCCAATCCGCCTAAGGTCACAAGGATTTTGTCTGGGGTCATAGCACTCACACTCCTCTTGGCTTAAAACGCTTAAGCCTATTCGCGTTGGCAATCACCGTGACCGAGCTGAAGGACATGGCTGTCGCGGCCATCAACGGCGAGAGCAGGATGCCGAAGAATGGATACAGAACACCTAGCGCGATCGGGATGCCCACCGTGTTGTAGATGAATGCTCCGAACAGGTTCTGGAAGACATTGCCCATGGTAGCCCGGCTGATCTGGATTGCCGTGACGACTCCCCGCAGGCTGCCCTTGATGAGCGTGATGTCGCTTGCTTCGATAGCTACATCTGTGCCGGTGCCGATCGCGAAGCCGACATCGGCTTGCGCCAAAGCTGGGGCGTCGTTGATGCCGTCGCCGACCATCCCCACACTCTTTCCTTCGAGCTGGAGCTTCTGCACGTTGCGCGCCTTGTCTTGCGGCAACACTTCGGCTAACACGCGGTCGATTCCGACATGGCGCGCGATTGCTTTGGCCGTTCTTTCGTTGTCTCCGGTGATCATCACCACTTCCAAGCCCATCTGCTTGAGTATTTCAATCGCTTGCTTCGAGTCTTCTTTGACCGTATCGGCGACCGCGATAATCCCTGCGATTTGCCCATCGACGGCCACATACATCGGCGTCTTGCCGTCGTCGGCGAGCTTCGTCGCTTGCTCTTCTAGAGTTCCAACAGGAATCTGGCGATCGCGCATGAGCTTCAAGTTTCCTAGGAGAAGTTTTCTGTTGTCGACAGTCGCCTCGACGCCGTGGCCGGGGATGGCACTGAAATTTTCGACTTGGGCCAAAGTGAGATTACGTACCTGAGCACCCTCGACGATCGCGGCTGCCAGCGGGTGTTCGGAGCCTTTCTCGACAGCCGCGGCCAAGCCCAACAGTTCATCCTCTGTCATAGTTCCGGGCTTAGGATTGTTGGCCAAGACGACATCAGTCAGAGCAGGCTTGCCGTGGGTGATCGTGCCCGTCTTGTCGAGGATTATCGTGTTGAGTTCTTTCGTCGTCTGCAACGCTTCACCGCCACGGATCAAGATGCCGTTGAGTGCTCCGAGGCCGACGCCCGTAGTCAGCGACATCGGCGTGGCCATGCCCAGTGCGCAGGGACAAGCAATGATTAGTGTCGTGACGGCGACAATCAACGCATAAACCAAGGTGGGTTGGGGCCCGAAGTCGTACCAGATGATGAAGCCCAGAATCGCGAGGATGATCACCGCCGGCGTGAAATAGCTGCTCACCACATCAACGAGGCGCTGGATGGGCACTTTTGTGGCTTGCGCATCCTGCACCATGCGGATGATGTTCGCAAGAGCCGTATCCTTGCCGACTTTGGTGGTCCGGAATTTGAATGAGCCTGTCTTGTTGATAGTGGCGCCAATCACTTCATCACCGAGACGCTTCTCGATCGGAATGCTCTCGCCAGTTATCATCGATTCATCGACAGCCGAAGCTCCTTCGATGACTTCGCCATCGACCGGGATTTTTTCACCCGGACGAACGACTACGAGATCTCCGACTAAAACTTCTTCAACAGGAATATCAATCTCTTTCCCGTCGCGGATGACTCTTGCCATCTTCGCTTGGAGACCGATTAGCTTCTTGATCGCTTCGCTGGTGCGCCCTTTGGCTCTCACTTCCATGGCTAATCCCAACACAACCAGCGCCGTGACCACGACCGTCACGTCATAGTACACATCGGTCATTTCTTGAGACGGGAAGATCTGCGGGAGGAGCACCGCGATGGTCGAATAGACCCAAGCTACTCCAGTGCCGATGGCGATCAGTGTGTGCATGTTGGCCGAGCGTTTTTTCAGTGATTCCCACATGCCCACGAAGAATTGGTTACCGCTGTAGACCATGACAGCCAACGAAGCCACACCCATGGACATCCACAAGTAACGAAGCTGAGGGCTGCCATGCGGCAAGGCTTCCCGCAGGCCGGGGAAGAGCTGAGGGTATGAGAAGATCATCGTAAAGGCTCCCACCGCCGCCCCAAACCACCACTTGCGCATGAGCGAGCGATATTCTCGCTCCGAGTCATCGGCCTCTCTACCGAGAGATTCTGGGCTGGGTGCGGTCGCATCCGTGGCTTTATATGGTCCGGCAGCTTCGACGGATTTTTGGATGGCTTTCAGATCCGTCTGGCTTGGCACATACTCTACCTTGGCTTCTTCTGTAGCCGGGTTAAGCGAGGCGGCCACCACGCCGGGGGTCTTCTGCAAAGCGTCTTCGATCTGAGTGATGCAACCGGAGCAGTAGATGCCCTCCACCCGCAATCGCAAGTCTCTGGCATCGGTCTGGTAGCCGGCTTCCTTGATCGCTTGGTGAAGCTCAGCGACGTTCGCTTTCTTGGGCTCGTACCAGATGTGAGCTGTCTCTGTCGCCGGGTTGACATTGACTCTTCGCACGCCTGGGACATCCTTGAGCACCTTTTCAATGGTGCGGGTGCAGCCAGAGCAGATCATGCCGCTGATGGGGATTTCTATGCGCACTATATCCGCTTGGGGGTTGACACCCGTAGTAGCAGAGGAGGCCCAGCGCAGCAGCCGGCCGGCGGCAGGCTCGCTGCCTTCGGGCTGCTGGAGGGTGGCGGCTGCTGCGCCTTTAGATTGATGGTGGGCATGGGTCTCCTGGACCTTTGAAGGTTTTGCGTACTTTCCGGGATCAGCGAGAAATTTTTGTTCGCAGGCCTGTGAGCAGAAGTAGTACGTCTGGCCGTCAAATGTCCGCGAGGAGAACACGGAAGTTTTCTCGATCTCCATGCCGCATACTGGATCTTTGACCATGAATACCTACAACTCCTTTCCCTATGACTGCGGCTTCCACGACATGGCGAGAATCCCGCCGATCACGCCCAGCGACGCTGCCAGCAAACCTCCCATGCCTATGAAGAAATTAAGTATCGAGGCAATAAGAATGACGATCCCCCAAGATTGGCTCTGTGTTGGCTTGGCGTAGAGCATCACTGCGCTGAGCAACACGACAATACCCGCGATGGCCCCAAACCAGGGCCACCAGAACCCAGGCATCCAGCCACGCATCATCCCATGCCCCCACATCCATCCGCCCATGCCTTGCATCATGTCATTCCAGTTATCCCATCCAAACGCATACATCATGCCTCCAGAGGCCAGCATCCAGAAGCCGGCGAAGAGCGAGATGACGAACGCCGTGATGGGCTTTTGCTCTGTTTGTGCAGGACCCGCTGACATTGCAACCCCTCCTTCTGATGAACAAATCCATCGGTCTGATAAAAAAGCACTCTAAGACTTCCGCAGCTCCCATCGAAAGACCCGCGACGGTATACCAATGTTCTTCAGCTCCAGCTCGATGTACTCGGCTTTCTCGTCCAATGTCGCGGGAACCTTCAAAATGCCGGTGCGATGATGGGAGGACTCGTTGCTCGGCTCCCAGAAAAAGCTTGCCTCTAGGCTGCTTCCGGCACTGGTTCGCACGGCTGCCACCTTTGCTAGATCGAACTGCATCAGGTCCACGGAATGCGTATCGAGTGTGACTTTGAACTGAAGCTGCTCTTTACTCTCTTGTGGTTTCATTAACGGGTTCAAGAAAACAGCAGTCACTTCGATGCTTGCTCCCTGGCTTGTGCGTGTTAAGTTATACTAATTTGCAATAAAAAGGTCAAGATGTTAAGCTGGTAGGAATCAGGAGGTGCACGATGTGGATCAACTACTCGCGCCAGATTCGTGAGAGCCTCTCCGAGTTGAAAGCCCACGAGCAACGCCTCCGCGGTCACTT
>JACOSB010000096.1 GCA_016179105.1 Candidatus Acetothermia bacterium | reverse complement strand
TATTCTCTGTGCCTTCTTGGCTTTTCTTAAGCTAGAATGGCAACGCCTCCAGACCGCCGTTTCTTGGTATGACTACAAATGGTCCATTGCTAGGCGGGCGGTTACTGCCTATTTATGCTGAAACGCGAAAGTCCTGATATTATAATTCTATGCTCACTTACAAGTCCAATTGTCCCATCAACTACCAGACGTTTGTTCCCCGAACACCCTGAAGCTATAATGACGTATTATGGCAACCCAGCATCAAGAGTTTAGAGTTATGTCTTCGTACAAGCCCTGCGGCGACCAACCGAATGCGATTCATGAGTTGAGCCAAGGGATTAACGCCGGGCTCCAGCATCAGATATTGCTTGGCGTTACCGGCTCCGGCAAGACCTACACAGTTGCGAACGTGATCCAAGAAGTTCAAAAGCCCACGCTCGTGATCGCGCATAATAAAACATTGGCGGCGCAACTTTGCAACGAGTTCAGAGAGTTTTTCCCTCATAACGCTGTGCACTATTTCGTGAGTTATTACGATTACTATCAACCCGAAGCGTACATTCCTCAGACAGACACATATATCGAAAAAGACGCTTCCATCAATGATGAGATCGACCGGCTGCGACACGCGGCAACAAGTTCTCTGTTGGAACGCAGAGACGTGATCGTGGTCGCGAGCGTCTCTTGTATCTATGGCCTGGGCACGCCCGAAGAATACGCGGCGATGACGCTCACGCTCAACAAAGGTTCTACCAAAGAGCGCGAACAGATTCTGAAAAGATTGGTCGAGCTTCAGTACGAGCGAAACGAGATCGGCTTCGGGCGTGGCACTTTTCGTGCCAAGGGTGACACAGTCGAGATCATCCCGGCCTACAGCGAGAATGCCGTACGCATCGAGCTTTTCGGAGATGAGGTCGATCGCATCTTGGAATTGGATGCACTCACGGGAAAACTGATTCGCGAGCTCGACTCAGTCACAGTGTATCCGGCGACACACTTCGTCACACGACCAGAAAAATTAGAGCGCGCGATCCAGACTATCTCCAAAGAACTCGAAGAGCAACTCCATTATTTTACGAAAGTGGGAAAGCTGCTCGAAGCCCAGCGCATCGCGCAGCGCACGCGTTATGATCTTGAGATGATCCGAGAATTGGGCTACTGCCAGGGCATCGAAAATTATTCGAGACACTTGGATGGGCGCGCGCCGGGCACGCCGCCGCATACACTTTTAGATTACTTCCCCAAAGATTATTTGTTGGTGATTGATGAAGCACACCAGACAGTCCCGCAAATTCGCGGCATGTACAACGGAGATCAATCACGCAAAGCAGTCTTGGTGGACTACGGTTTTCGACTACCGTCGGCGAAAGACAATCGCCCGCTAAAATTCGAAGAATTCGAACTACGCATGAGCCAAGTCATCTACGTCTCGGCGACGCCTGGTCCATACGAAAAATCGAAGAGCCAGAAGACCGTCGAACAAATTATCAGGCCGACAGGCTTGGTCGATCCCGAGGTCGTCGTGCGTCCGGTCAAGGGTCAGATTGATGACTTGCTCGATGAGACTAAAGATGTGACTAGACGGGGCGAGCGCGTGCTCGTCACGACGCTCACAAAGAAGATGGCCGAAGACTTGACGGACTATCTCACGGAGTTGGGCATCAAAGCGCGCTACTTGCATTCGGAGATCGAGACGCTCGATCGCATCGAGATTTTGCGAGACTTGCGTCTGGGTGAGTTCGACGTGCTCGTGGGTATCAACTTATTGAGAGAGGGTTTGGACTTGCCTGAAGTTTCTTTCGTTGCGATTCTCGACTCCGACAAAGAGGGCTTCTTGCGTTCAGAAACTTCATTGATTCAGACGATCGGTCGTGCAGCGCGCAACGTGCGCGGGAGAGTCATCCTCTATGCCGATACAATCACGGACTCAATGGACCGCGCGCTCAAAGAGACCGAGCGCCGTCGCAATCTTCAGACTGAGTACAATGAAAAACACGGGATCACGCCGCAAACGATCAAGAAAGCCGTGAGCGATATCGTCTCCGCGCTAAATCTAGAAACGACGAAGCAGAACGATGGAAAAACTCAGAAGCGCTTGAAAGTAATGACGCCGCCGCAGATTGCTGAACTTATTAAAGAGATGGAGCTAGAGATGTACAAAGCCGCGAAGAACTTGGAGTTCGAGCGTGCGTCCAAGATTCGCGATGAGATCAAAGAGCTACGCAAAGAGTTGATTGGGATTGTGAGTTGAGCTAAATTAACCTGGTATTCAGGTTTTTTAAGTCGCATAGTATCATAGGAAGTAAGCTAACATCAGATGGACGAGGGATCGGGATGCCTCAAGGCTATAGTAGTCAACGAGATTACATAGATTGGGTAAAAGCAGATGCGGACAAACGCCAAAAGTCTGTAGAGACTGCATTACGAGAAGCACTGTCACACTTTATCGATAGACGCGAAGCTGAAGTGGTAGTATTTTCTAAGATGAGTGCCCTTGACCTTGCAAGAGCCATATTGGCTCGACCAATTATACTTAAGCCTCTCCTTGCATGTTGTAATATTGCGGCTCATGCGCCGACGTTAGGTGCTTGTCTCAGCATCAGCGTGAGTGCAAGTTCGCGTTGTGCATTCAGCTCATTGAAAAGTCTGAGCTGGGTAAAATGACTCAACGCGTTCCAGGGATAATAGAGGGCGCCAGAAGTCACTCAACAAACCGCGACTCTATGCTTGCACAATGCAAGCTAACATGCTAGACTAGCCGTATGCCGACGCTTTACGTCCGCCAAATCCCTGATCGCCTCTACCAGCAGGCCCGCAAGATCGCTATGGCTCAGGGCCGGTCGCTGAGCGCCTACATCGTTACCGTTCTCGAACAAGCCATCGAGGACGAGAAGTTGCGCCGCACCCGATCCAAGGCGCTCTCCAACATACGCCGCCGTCGTCGTCCGCTGCCTGCCAACGCTCCTGACAGCGTAACCATAGTCAGGCAGGTCCGCGGCGATCATGAATGAACGACCCACCCCTCGCCTGCGTCGTCGATGCCAACGTTGCCCTCAAGCTGTTTTTTGAGCAGTCAGGGTCTGACCAGACTGACGCCCTCTTTGCACACCTGGAGGCTAACACTCGGTCACGCTTCTATGTGCCCGATTTCTTCTATGCCGAGTGCGCGAGTGCTCTAGCGAACTACGCCCGACTGACCGATTACACTCCCAAGCAAGCACGTCAAGATATGGCAGAGCTGCTGGCACTCGCACTGCACGTTAGGTCAACCGCAGATTTAGCAGCGGAAGCACTGGACATTGCGTTAGCCAGTGGGATCAGCGGCTATGATGCTTTTTATGTTGCTTTATCGCATCGCGTGAATGCACCTTTCGTCACAGCGGATGAGAAGTTGGTGCGGGCTTTGTCGGGTAAGCCCTATCGCGTGCAGTCACTTTCAGCATTCGACATACCGCCATTGTCCTAGGGGACAGATTACGCTGAATCAACTCACTTGGCTGGGTACTCTCAGTTATTTCAATGTCTCATACAGCCTTACAGCAAACTCGCGGCGCTCAATCGACTTATCCAGTTCGGCCCACGTGTTAATGAATGCCTTGGCTGTATCATCGCCCCACAGAGGTTTGCCGGTCATATTGTTCTGCTGGCGGAACCATTTGAGCGCCATCCATGTGGCTAGTCCGGCTTCTTCGTGCCAGTATGCTGCTGTTTTTTATCTCTTCGGCAGTCGGGGCAAGGCGAGATTCGACACCTTGCTCAAATCCGGCATCTTCGGCGGGTTCTCCTCCAAGAGCTTCACCATTTCTTGCAGCGTTCGCTCGAGTTGCGGGTCTTTGCCAGCTACATAATCTTGTGGACGAAACTCGACTTCGATGTCCGGGTCAGTCCCATAATTCTCGACCTTCCAGCCCACGTCTTTAAACCAGAACGAAAACTCCGGCTGGCTGGTGATGCTCCCGTCAGTTAGAGAATTTCTCGGCCAAATACCAATCACGCCACCCCATGTTCGCTTGCCGATGAGCGGCCCTAGTTTTAACAACTTAAAGCCGTGCGAGAAGATATCTCCGTCCGAACCCGCGTACTCATTCGTGAGCGCAACCATCGGTCCTGCCACGGACTCCACGGGATAGGGTTGCGTGCCAAACCAGCGTGTCTTGGTGTAGGCCACGCGGCGTCGCGCCAGTTTTTCCAAGAGTAACTCCGAGACGTGGCCGCCGCCGTTAAAGCGTACATCCACAATCAGCCCTTCGCGATCGACTTCAGCGATGAACGAGCGATGGAACTCGGCATAGCCGCGCGGACCCATGTCCGGGATATGCACGTAGCCGACGCGTCCGTCGGTCTGCTCGTGCACGTATTTTCGGTTCTGTTCGACCCACTCGCGATAGCGCGCGAGCGTCTCGTTCACCAACGTCTTTACTGAGATCGTCCGTGGCGATTTGCCCTTCGAGTCACCGACCGTGAGCGCTACTTCTTGGTTTGCGTGGTTGACCAAAAGTTTTTGAGGCGGAAGCTCTCTGGTGAGTCGCTGACTGCCGATTGCCAAGAGCGTATCGCCCTCGCGCACGTTGAGACCCGGCTTGGCCAACGGCGAACTTTTCATCTCGTCCCAAACGTCGCCGTGCACGATATGAGAGACCTTCCAAGCTTTCACTTTGTCATCGTAGACGACATCAGCGCCCAAAAAGCCCATGCTATAGTCTGGGGCAGGACGATAATCTCCACCCATCTCATACGCATGAGAAGTACCCAGCTCGCCCTGCATTTCCCACATCAAGTCTGAAAATTCAGAGCGCGTCGTAACTCGATCCAATAGCGGCAAATAGCGTTCGTAGATTTTTCCCCAGTCGACTTGAGTCATCTTCTCGTCCCAGAAGTAGTCGCGTTGCAGGCGCCACGCTTCACGATACATCTGGCGCCACTCGGCCGGAGGTTCTACAGAAACTTTTACACGGGAGAGATCCATCCAGCCGCTCTTCTTGCCCGGGGGCTCTTTCGCGACGGTCTCGTCAGACTTCTCGCCAGCCTTGAGCACGCGCAGTCGGTTGCCCGCACGATAGACGAGCGTCTTGCGATCTCCCGAAACTCTGAAGTTCGTGATCCCGCTCACCAGCACTTCGGATTTTTTTGTCTCCAAGTCGTACGCTTCGAGAGTCGCTTTCGCCGGCGGTTCCTGCATGGGATACCAGTTGTTACTTAAACTTCCTTCGATCGGCCACCAGGAGAAGAGCACTTTGCCCTTGATTGCGGCAATCTGCATATAGCGCGCCTCGGCTACGGGGAAAGCGAGCACGCGGTTCTCGATCCCATCGAGATCGATCTGAGTCTGCATCGGCTCCGAGTTCTTCTTGTTATTCTTAGTTTCGTTACCCAATTTCTTCTCTGCCTCGGCTTTCCAGACCTCTTCCATCGGCTTTGGGACGGGCACGAAGGGAGAAGGCAGGTCTTTCTGGAGCGTCACGAGATAAGGCCGTACGCCGCGCGGGAAGCCAAGATCAAAGTGCAGATTGTCATAAACCGGGTCGAACTCGCGATAGGAAAGAAAATAGAGATATTTCCCGTCAGGATCGAACGTCGGAGAGACATCTTGCAAGACGGGCTTCGTGGCAGCATAAACTTTTCCGTTCTGCGTGTCACACAGTTTAATGGCCGCTGTGTGCAGGCTTTGCGTGCAACTGTAAGCGACCCAGCGCCCGTCGGGAGACCAATCAAACCCGGCGATCATCCCGTACGGGCTTCGGTCGAGCACCCGAGATTTTTTCGAGCTCAAATCGACGAAGATCAGCTCATTGCGATGGTTCGAAAGAACGACTTGATCGGCTTTGGGCGAAGCTTTCATCTCGACGGGATGGTCGATCTCAAGGTGCTCTAAGCGCTCCGGTGGAATGAGTCCTTCGGCGGGATGAATCTCCAAAGATTCTTCGCTACCGGCGTCGCTGACGAGCACGAAGCGCTTCCCATCGTGGAGCCAGCGCGCCAAGCGATAACGCACGCCGTCGGGCTCTCCGCGTTGAACCACAGGACCTTCCCAGTTGCCCATCGTGAACGTCTTGCCGCGCGTCGTGAGTGCGATCAAATGTCCCTGCGGATGCGGCTGGTACGCTTCCATATATTTTGCAGAATCGACAAATTTTCTATAACGCTGCGTGCGCGGGCTGTGATGCTCGACTTCGATTTTCGCACTCTTTCCGTTGGCTGGGTCGTAGAGATAGAGATCGGCTCCGGCGTGATAGACGATGCGTTTTCCGTCGCTAGAGGGATGGCGCACGTAAAACTCGTCGTGATCGGTATGGCGCTTCAGGTCTTGGCCGGAGGGTGTGACCGAATAAAGATTGCTGATGCCCTCGTGATCGGATGTGAAGAAGATTCGGTGGCCGACCCAGAGGGGGCGGTAGAGATTGCCTTTGAGTTGGATTAGTCTCTTAAAATTGCCAGAACCGTCGGGATCGACCCAAAGGTCGCCGGCTGTTCCCCCCCGGTAGCGCTTCCAATAGGCCGGCTCGCGGCTGACCATCCCGTAGCGCCCGATGACGCAACCGCCCTTAGGGCTATAGGAAGCGTGAAGCCCGACGCCTGTGGGAAGAAGCTCCGGAGTGCCACCCTCGGGTGAGATCGCGTAGAGCCGAGTGACCCTCAAAAAAGGTTGGCCGAGGTCGCTCGCGAAGATAATTTTCTCATCGGGCGTCCAGCCGCAGACGAGCGCGACGCTGCCGATAAAAGTTAATCGCTTGGGCTGTCCGCCGGACGAGGGCATCAGAAAGACTTCGAGCGGGCCTTCGTCGCGCCCACTGAAGGCGAGCCATTTCCCGTCGGGAGAGAACGCCGGGCGGTTGGCCTCGCCCAAGCCCGAGGTGAGACGGCGCGCGACGCCGCCCTTGGCCGAGACCGTCCACAGATCGTCTTCGCTCACAAAAATAACAGTATCATTGTGAATCGTAGGGAATCGATAATAACCGGCTGCGTTCATACGAAAATCTCCTTCGTCTCGCTCGGCGAGAATTATAGGCTAGGCTTTCAGTATAGAGAATTTTAGGATGAGGGCGCAACGTGGTTGCGTGAGCGCTGCTCGCGTCGATTGCGAGCTTTTGTCCTGTCGTTTATGCGTGTTAAGTCCCCCCTTTTGCCCCTGTGGGTCAGGGATTACGGCTACTCTCTGGGGGTAGTGGGTGTATAATGTAGTTGCAGTGCAAGCGGTCATTGTTAGCGACCTATAGAGGTCAGAAATACCTTTCTTTAGTACCCAGCTCGGAGATACTAATCTAAGGCGGAGCCCATCTGCCTATATAAGCCGCTCGGCTGAGTATCAAATCCTAGTTCATTGAACGGTACCCTAGGGCGTGGTGCTTTAAGCACAACTGCATCTTGAGGCGGAGGTATTTTGTCTCTGTGGCCGAGTCCATTACAGCTAATTTGCATCGTCCACTATGCGATTTCGTCATCGCACATGTATAGGACATCGAGAGTCTATACTTGGCTGAACAGCGAAACGAAATCTCAAACGCTCGGGGGGTGAGATCAGCAAGAATAAGATGCTTAAGCCGATCGCATACAGCGCCGAGCTGGGGCGCTCAAAAAGTACCAAAAGTATAGGAGGTTCACTATGTTTAATAGAGTCGTGTTCAAAGTAGAACAGGTTCTTGGGCGCCTTTTCAGAGTTGGAGTCTTGAGCTTGATCGGAACTTTGATCTTGTTCGGTCTATCGGGGATAGCACAACAAGCGATCGCGCCCAGCTCTCATACCAATAGCCTCTCTCAAGTCAGCGGAGAAAGCATCGGGAGCGTCATCGGAACGGACCAACAGAAGGAAAAACCTCACAATCCGTGCGAGGAAGTCGCGCACAAACAGACAATAGCTATCCAGCAGGCTATAAAGGATCAGACTATAAAGGATAGGGAAGGTGTCGAGCGGAATCTCCTGCAACCACTCAGGGATTGTGCGAAAGCGAATAAGGTTGAGCTCCTCGAAAAAGAGGTCAAGGGTGAACCCGGCGATCCCTTGCTGTTCTGCACGGCACCTGTGACTGGCCCCTTAATCTTGTTCGTTTTTATTCTCGACCCGCCCGGATTTGGCCCGGAACAAGCCGCTACCTTGCAGGGTTGGCATCTCAATCCTTCTCTACTGATTTTCGTCCATGTGGCTCCGTTCCCGCCGTCTATAGGATTCGATTTTACGCCGCCTCTCACGCTCATTCACTCTGTGACGCTACCAGCGCCGATCCCAGTCCCCCCAGGGGATTTCGATGTCGCGGTTGTCTTGTTGGGTGGACCAGCGTTTCCACCTTTTCCGTTCTGCTTCTCTGAAGATAACATCTAAAGAATCGAACTCCAGCCGATAGTCTGGATGAACCGAACGGAAAGCGTTACGGATAACCAACGAAAGGATGCTGTAGCAGAAAGAAGCAAGGGGGGTGGAATCGTCAGAATACAGCGCCGAGCTGAAGCGCTATAGAAGTACCAAACTTAAGAAAGAGGCACAAATGCTATTTGGGAAACTTGCCGACCGGGGCTTTCGTATTTCATCTATAGCAGCAGTGAAAGTAGTAATTGTTTAGGACTTTTGGTCTTGAGGGCAAAGAAAGATTGGGACTCGGGACCTACAGATAGTAGGTCCAAGGAATTTTCCAGTGCTACCGATCTGCTTACCGGAGGTTGCTAGGCCGGAAGAAAAGAGGAGGAATTTATGAGTGCTAAGCTCTGCAAGTTTCTATTTATGCTCACTATGATCGCAAGCTTTTTTGCTTTGGGAAAGGCAAACTACTCCATGAACGGTGTCCTGCTGGCCAACACGCAGCTTCCATGTCCACCGGCAGCTCTTGGGGCTGGTCCTCGCACTCTCGGGTTCGCTGATGTGTATGTCAACGGTACGAGTGTTGCGGCTAGCGACGTATGCGTCGAATACGCTGGGACCGGTGGAACTTTGGCAAACCTAGTGGTGACAGCCAATCCACTGGGTTGTCCGGCACCGGTGGCCGCGCAGGCTGGCTCCAACGTGGTATGGATTAACTGGGGGGTAGCGTGTGTCGCTCCTGGCGCGGTGGTCGCGGTGAATTTTGCGGGCAATTTCGCGCCCCTCGTACGCATCGGTCTAACTTGGACATCGGGCGGTGTGCCGATTCCGGGTCAAAACCCACCGCCGCCGCAACAGATCCCTGCTAGCCGTCCGCCAATCAAGATTGTGCCCGTCAAGTTTTGTCTTCTGAGCGACGGGGTCAATATGGATACACCTGCCCCCAATGACGGGAGATTCAACCGAGCGAAGCGGTTGCTCGGACTCCTGGTGAAGAGTCTCGTCTTTGCTCAGGCGGGGATCCTTTTTAAGCCTCAAGGATCTGTGATCGTACCCGATCTGATCATTAGCCCTGGATCAGCTCCGGGTGATGTATTAGATCCTGATATTAATCCGTTGGAATGGATCATCGTAAAGTTCCTTTGCAATCTTAAGATTGGTGAGGACGCGGCGGAAAAGCTCGTTGACATATTGATTCGACGATGGGTCGATGGCGCTGGGATGCCATCCGGGAATGTCGGGTGGTCGCAGGTGCCGCCCTGCACGGCTGTCCCACGTCCTACTGCCAAGCCAACGACGAACGATCCAGACACATTCACCCTGAAAGTGCCGCTTCCACACCCGCTGGATTTGCCCTTGTTCATCCCTTTCGTCAATATCGACAATTTCCCCGAGACGCTGGCACACGAGGATGGTCACGCTCTGTGCCTGAACCATGTGGACCCGAATCTTGACCAGCGCCTCATGAATGTAACTGGCTTTGGGAATTTCGTGTTGGACCCGATAGAGCGCGCTAATGCTCGAGCTGAAGCACAGAAGATCTCCGGCACTATCGACAAGGACAAGCATGGAGTGCGTCTGCTAGATCCGAAGCCGAGGAGCCGGATTTCCGTCGATGACCTAAATGATGTACCTAGTGTCTGGATCGATATCGCAGAGGCAGCCGCCGTTCGAAAGGCAGATGGCGCGCTAGCTTTGGATATGCAGTTGGCGGGCTTAATACCAGGCGATATCAAGGGATTAAAGTACGTATTTATGGTGGATGTAGATAATAACGCTGGCACGGGCGGCAGTCCTGACGTGGGCTTTCCCCATGGCTTTCATGGGGTCGACTTACTTGTCGAAATTACGGTGAGTAAAGTGTCTGGCACGCCCTCAGTAACAGCGGTCGTCAAACGGTTCGAAGCAGGGCGATTTGTGGAGATCGTCGATTCCCGCATTGAGGCAAAACTGGTGACACTGATAGCAGAGGGTAAATCGAAAACTCAAGTTCCTACTACCAGTTTCCCTATTGAGGAGGTTGTGGCCTTTGTGCTCCCCGCTGATCGATTGCCACTGCCCTTGGCGGAGGGTTATCGCGTTGCCAGTTTCGCCTTTGACAGCAACACGGGCAAGTTAGACCAAGCTCCTATCATCACCGGTTCCATCACTGAATTCCCTGAACCACAATCGATAACGATAAAGCCAATCGAGGGAATTCCTGGGGATGCAGTCACTATAACCGGCAAAGAATTTCTGCCCAATTCCACTGTTGACATCTTCTTCGGAACGGAATTGGTAGCTAACATACCTACAGACGGTACAGGAGCATTCGTAGGTCAGTTCACGGTTCCCAAGTTTGGCGAACAGACGTTTATCTTCAATCCTGACTTTGGGGAGTTCGTGAGTCCTGTCACGGCTGTGGACAGAACCGAGGCGTCAGACGCTGTCATTTTCCAACTAGCACGTTGTAACGCTTTTCCCTTCAACGATCTCAAGGCGAAAATCGTAGAGCTACTGAAGCTAGAGACGTTAGGTCCGCGAGGCAGACAGCTAGCGCAAGAGATGGCAGAGTTTGAGGGATTTACAGAAACAGTTTTCAGCAAAGATATCGCACCTTTCCTGCTACTTGGGGAAGAATTCTTCATCCACGATGCCAAGACGATACAATCCGAGGGAAGGCCGATACCTCTGGTCAATGAGATTATCGACCTAACGAGGAAACTGATAGCGACCTTAGAACATGATTGTACATTTCGGGTCCCAACGTTTGACGAGCTGCGCAAGTTCGTCGTTACAAACGCGCCCGGCTTGTCTTTCCTCATCAGCTTAATTGATATCGCAGAAAAACAACCGCAGGCAGCTGTATCAGCGCTGACGTTCGTGCTTGAGGACATCAAGTCCAGATTCAGAACGAACTCCCCCTTGATATCCAAAGCAGACGCTGTTGTCCTTATGTGTCTGATTGACTCACTCATCAGGGCTATCAAACAAGACAAGTGAGGGAATTCTCTAGTCCTGTCAAGAATGCGTAACAAAACCGTTGGACATAGCTCCAGATGATGAGAGCGCCGCTTAAGGAGATTTTTGTTATTGAGAACGAGCAATTCTCGGGTGTAATGTGTCACTGACAAGGTAGCCGAGGTACGAGAAGCACTTCCGCTACAGTGATCTCGCTTGTCTCACCCAGGCAGGAGTTATTCGCTAGGTTTCGGGATCAGATCACAATAGTAGAAGCGACTGTCGCGGAGAACGATCTCGCCCTTCTCAAATTGGATTGGCTTCTGGAAAATCGGGCCATCGAAGACGAAGGAGTGAAATTCTCCGTTCTCGCCGCAAGGGTCTACGCTCGAAGGAAGTGCAGAGAGAAATTTGATCTCTTCCGAAAAGAGATCGCCGAAGACGACAAAGGAGATGCCTTGCTTCTGATACTTCATGCCTTTTCTGGAATGTGTCTAGAATCCTCCAAAACAGACACATTCCACTCTTGAAGGTCGCTCAAGCAAGACGCAGCTTCAGGGATTGGAGGTCACGGTCGCCATGTAGATGTTCTGATTGCGGCAACCGCTATTGTTTAGCTCAGGCCGAAAGAAATCGCACGGCACATTGTTCGGCGGCTGCTGCGGAGTGATGTCGCGATTGTCGGTCCACATGACCTGCGTCCGCGTACCGTCCGAGGCGATCCCGATGTAGTCTCCGATGAACGGGTTTTCACGGAAAAATTCGTAGTGCCTTAAATTGGGATTGAATGATTTATCGGTTACCCGCACGCTAGTCGCGGGAAACGCGAGCGGGCAGCCTGCGGGAGCCTCGGCATAGTAAACATCGAGTGTGTTCCCGATAAAGCGGTTGGGAGCAAATTGGGAATCATTGCGGCTATCATACCAGGCGAGCCGGAGTTTGCCATTGGCAAGCGTGAGCGCGGGTATGATCTGATGACCGCTTTGGGCATCGCTCGTCACTTGGACAGGGGCGGACCAGCCTTGCCCTCCATCGCTGGAGCAACTGATCACGATGCGAGAGCCTTTGCCCGAGCCCGCATCGTGCCATGCGATGTAAATTGCTTTGTCATCGGCGGCGATGGTCGGGAAAGTCGTAGAGCGGAAGGTGGTTGGGTTGGTGCGAGCCTGATCGAACGGGTTGATCGCTCGAACGGATACCGGCGAACTGAAGGACTGGCCTCCATCCGTGGACTTCGCCAATTTTAGGACATCCCCTGCACCCGAGAAAACTCGCCATGTTAAGTAGACTTCGCCCTTGGGGCCTACCGCCAGCGCACACCCTTGAGGATTTTCCCCCGTCAATGTCTGGAGAGGGGAGAAAGTCACCCCATGATCGGTGGAGCGCGAAAACGCAACCGTTGCTCCGGTAGAGCCAACACCGAAACGAGTCACTGCAATGTACAAATTGCCATTATTCGGCCCACCGGTCGTATCGACAACCATGCAGGGCTTATCGGGGAAACCCGTGATCACAAAAGCCAGAGTCGTACGCTCGTACTTGGCTCCATGGTCGCTGTAGACTGAGACGAACGCGAAATCGTCTTGACGAGAAGAAGCTAATCCTCCGTAGTAGACGTTGCCCAAATTATCAAAAACTACGATCGAGTCTCCGTCAGAGCCCAGGCCCTTGAGGGGAGACGCATTGCCCTCCGGGGAATTATCTTTAGGAAAACCGGGTATGAACGAGTTACTCCACGTCTTGCCGCCATCAGTGGATCGGTAGTAGCCAAACCAAGTACCATTCTCAAAGAAATTGCCAATGGCCCGGTTGTCTAACATGCGAAGATCAAAAGCTCCGGCGACGAGAATGTTGGGGTCTTTAGGATCCACAGCGAGGTAAGGCTCGACTTGCTGACGATTGTTACAATCAAAGGTAGGATCGGGTAGAGTTCCTGCCGGACACGGGGCGTTACTGTTGTCTTTGATGACTTTGATATTTGGACTGACGGAGATCGTAGGGCTGCTTGCCCATCCAATAGATATTCCCAAACCGATTGCCAAAGCGATCGCTAACGACAGCACCCGTCTTAACGGTCTTGCTGATGATTTCATAAGACCCTCCCTACTCTTGAGATTTTCTTCTTTTACTATAATTGTGATGGTTTTACAAATCGCCATCATGACCCCATGCCTTCTTCGCCAACAAGGCACAGCGCACAGCGTAATCCTCATCTCACCTGCTTAAGCCGCTCGGCTGAGTGTCAAATCCTACTTCATTGAACGAACCCATAGGGCGTGGTGCTTTAAGCACAGATGCATCTTAAAGGTGGAGGTATTTTGTCTCTGTGATCGAGTCCGTTATAGCTAATTTGCATCTTCCAATATGCGATTTCGTCATCGGACATGTATCGGACATCGAGAGTCTATACTTGACGTCAGTAGGAGGTGAGATCAGCAAGAATAAGACGCTTAAGCCGATCACATTCAGCGCCGAGCTGGGGCGCTCTATAAGTACCCAACGTGAGGAGGAGGTTTACTATGTTGAAGAACAACGCAGCTGGTGGGAAGTGGGTGTTGTTAGCGCTCGTTCTCGCAGGAGCGCTTTCAGTCAGTAATGGCGATCAACTGGCACAGGCAGGAAACAGCAGAAGTGAAGGAATGAGTGAGCACTTTAGTGAGCCGACAACCCCTCTTATTCTTTGTGAGTTAACAACGTCTATAGATCACTACAACTTCGCTGAATTCTTTGGGTTTGATCCGGTCCTCAAATATGAACTAGTAGAAGGTTCAATGGAGTTTATCTTTCTGCCGACCGCGGACACGTCACTACTTCTCAATCTTAACTTCAAGGGCCATCCGAAGCCACCGACAATAGGCGGACCGTCGACCGGCGTGATTACTTTCAGCTTAGAGCCTAGTACTGTGGCTTCCGTCATCTTGAACAAAAACAGCGATGGGGAGATCTCTTTCCGCCTTGCGATAAGCCAAGAAAACCTGCCGTCTTTGTCGCCAGCCCTAGTGCCCGTTCAGATGACATTCAGAATCTCTGATGGTTTCGACATTGTTGGAGTCATCAGCGGTGTCATTCCTAAGGAACTACCGGTACTTGGAGGAACTCTAATGATCATTCCTCTGATATGTCATAGTATAGTTCCAATCGTGTTACGAGCTGCTCCTCCAGTGGCCACCCCGCGCTTCAGGCTAATACGACTCGGTGCAGGAGTTCCACCTGCTGTTCTACCTCCACCAATCATACAGGTTTTAATACCTGGACCTTTCATATGCGTGGCAGGAGCGGTGCCACAACCGCCAGGAGCAGTACTCCCACCGGGCGCACTAGCGGCCGCGAATGTCAGGGTCAACACCGCGATTTGGGGTGGGCCAGTACCAGTACCACCTGCACCACCTAATTCATTTACCGGTGAGGCCAGGTGTGATCCTTTGGGGCTCCCCGCCGCTGGGCCCGCCGTCGCTGGGCCTGCTAGTGCAGTGGATCCAGGAGGTGGACCTACTGGCTTTAGCCCCACTGCGTGGGGCTTCCAGGGGGGCGGAGTGCCTGGCTGCGTCCCCTCAGCGCTCGGAATCGTTATGGCGCCGCCCCCCGCACGTCAGTCGATGTGGGTTTTAGTTTGCCAATTCTATTAAGGGTAGTGCTCACGGGCTGCATAGGTATTTCAATGAAAGGTGGTCATGCACCCTCCTTCCCACGCGACCTTTTATGTATTCTGGTAATAGCCGACGACGGCCATAGCGTCCTGTCAAAAGATTTCGGGTATCGAGCGCTAACGATTCTGGAGAGTAATGTGTCGTTGACAGGGTAGTCGAGGTACGAGAGCACTATATACTGTCAAATTTGCTATAGTGCTCTCCCTCTTCTCACCTGGACAGGAGCTATACGCTAGGCTTTCAGCCTAGAGAATAGAGAGAGTACGACGCAACGTCGAATCTTATCCACTTTGAATCGCGTAAAACTCAGAAACTCCACGGAAGAAGATAGGAGCGGTTTCCATGCCCTTCGTGATTCTACGCCCCCACCGGCTCAACGCACTCGGGTTTGTCATTCGTTGGGGAATTCACCAAGCGCGAGACTTCGTACGCTTCCATCTCTTTCGCAGGATAAGCCTGGAGCACCAGCTCCAGCTCGGCTTGAGTTTTTAATTTTGCATCGAGCCAGATCTCTTGAAGCTCTTTAGAGAGAATCACCGGCATCCGATTATGGATGGCTTTCATCAATTCATTGGGATCGGTCGTGACGATTGTGCACGTCTTAATGACTTTGCCCTCCGGAGAATTCCACGACTCCCATAAGCCCGCGAACCCGAACGGCTCTTTAGATTTTAATCGAATGTGCATCGGTCTCTTCCCCAGCTCCGTCTGGCGCCATTCGTAAAAGCCGTCGGCGATTACCAGGCAGCGCCGCGATTTCACAGCAGAGCGAAAACTCGGTTTTTCAAAAATCGTCTCGGCGCGGGCGTTGATGAGCTTGTTCCCAATCTTCTCATCCTTGGCCCACGAGGGAATCAGTCCCCAACGGAATGCTTCGATACGTGGCGAACCGTCGCCGAGCAATACCAAGACATCTTGCGTCGGAGCGATATTGTAGTGAGGCGCGTAATTCACAGGGACTTTTGCACCGAACGTTTCTTCAATCTCTTCTGGATCAGATTTAAGGGTGAACCGTCCGCACATTGTACGCTCCTTTCTCAAAAGTGTTGCAGTGTTGACGTGCTGCGGTGCTACCGTTAACAGCAAGACTACATCACAGCAGCACTGTCTAACTTAACCAAAAGACTAGGTCCATCTTGATCTATGTTAACCTGGCTGGAGAGAGAATCACAAACGAGAACAAAATGCGGGGAATAATCTCTAAAAGCCGAGACAAGAAAACGGTCACCAAAACGTTGAACGGTGGGACGATCGCGCGGTGATCCTCGTCCCAGCTCTCTTTAGGCGTCACCTACGTTACAGACGCTGCTCCTCCGATCGCATTAACGTAAATTGCATCACTTGCCTGTGAGCCGGGACTCACTCCCGCCGGGGAAAAAGGAGAGAGCATCGTGAAAGTCTTTCAGTGGGTTTCCAAGATTGGGTTATTGATCATTTTGCTCAGCGTTCTGTCTGCATGTTCCAGGGTAGTCTATATTCCGGTGCCGACGCCGGTCGCCGTCATCAAAGCCGATCCCACTCGAGGTTATAGCATACTCAAGGTCCAGTTCGATGGATCAGGCTCATATGATACGCAGCAAGCTCCGCTCGTCTCTTACCGCTGGGATTTTGGGGATGGTTCTTCCGGCAGCGGCGCAAAGACTGCACACAGTTACGAACAGAACAGAGAATTTACGGCCACGCTCACAGTCGTTGATCAGCAAGGATACACTGGGTCGGCGTCCGTCGTGGTGAGCGTCTTGCCGCCCGAGCCATCGCCTACATCCCCTCCGAATAATCTTCAGTTTGCCTCCGCTCAGACGATCTATTTTCAAGCAGAATGGAACCCTTCGGACCTCGCCCTTGGCGACGTGAATGAAGATGGGTTTGTGGATGTGATACTGACTCAGCCCACGATGGGCTCGGCAGATTCGCTCTTCGTTCTGTTCGGCAACGGTCACGGGCAGTTCGGAGAAAAAGTCTTGGGGCCTGGGCCCAATTTAACTGAAGTGCGAGCGCAGCGCGCTCTCGAAGTCGGCGACGGCCCCGTCTCGCTGGCGCTGGGTGATCTCGACGAAGATGGGCATTTGGATATCGTCGTCGCGAACAGCATCAGCAAAGACCTCACAATCTTTTTCGGAGATGGAAAGGGGGACTTCCCGAAGCGTGAGACGATTAGTTTGGGTTATCGCTTCCCGGCAATAGTCCGTCTGGCCGATTTTAATCAAGACAAACATTTAGATATTGTGATTGGCAATTCTTTCCCTACCAAGCTAACCGTTATTTTAGGAGACGGCCAGGGCGAGTTTGAAGACCCTCAAGACATAGACATAGGCCGTTGGCCGATCACGGCCCTGGAGATCGCAGACCTCAACCATGACGAGATTCCCGATCTCGCCGTACTGGATAAATCTGGAGGATTGACGTTACTGAGTGGCGACGGCACTGGAGACTTCCATCTGCTGGGGACTCAGCAGACACAGGCCATAGAATCCCGTGGGAGCTTGGGCTTCGGTGATTTTAACAAGGACAGCGATCTCGATATTGCACTCCCGGTAGAAGCGTCGAATTCGTTTGCGCTCCGGCTTTTCTTACTGGGCGCGGGAGGCGCGGGGCTGGATAAACCGAGAGATGCGACGATCGATCGTAACCCCGTCGGCCTACAAGTCGCGGATGTAGACGCTGATGGGAACTTGGATGTTGTAGTCGCTGTCAGCGGCGCAGGCGCTGCGAGCATCGCGTTCTTGAGAGGCGATGGCGCAGGCAATTTTTATGAACCCAGCTTCTTCTCGTTGGGGCCGGGGCAGCTCGTCCCTCGTAAATTAATCTTGGCCGACGTTGATGGGGATGGGGATTTGGATGCGATCACGCTGAACACACTGGCGAGCTTTCCGTTGCACGCAAGTGGGTCGCTCTCGATCCTACTCAATACGGCGAAATAAGAACCGCTAATACTGTTTTGCCTAAAGCGAGCACCGCTCCTACAAAAAATTTCTCTGCGAACTCTGGGGTTAATTTCCTACTAAAGAAAGAAATTGGCTGCCCGCCTCCCAGCATTGAGGAAAAATCCCATCTCTTGGGCCTATAAAAAGGTAGGAGAGATAGGCAAAACCTCAGTCGAAACGGACAGCCCCTTTCCTAATCTTCAATTATACCGGTGGTGCGTTGAGAAGAGTGTAACTGCCCTCACACTCGAAGCATGAATTTGTAATTCATGCTTGACATAATTTCGTCTCAAACGTATAATCAACCCACATTTCACACACAAAGGATGGTTTTTATGGTTCATAAAGCAACCAGTGAACGTCTTTGGTCGGTCGATCTCTCCTTCTAAACTTATCGTGAGCAAGTCCTCTTCTCATCCCAAAGAAACAGTTCTCTCCGGTATCCAGCCCACTGGCACGCTTCATCTCGGGAATTATCTGGGCATGGTCAAGAATGCCGTGGCGATGCTAGAAAAATATCGCTGCTTTTACGCGATCGTGGACTATCACGCGATCACGGTCGAGCATGACCCCGAAGAGCTCAAACGCAACACGATCGAGATGGCCTTCGATCTCATCGCCTGCGGGATCGATCCGAAAAAGTGCGTGCTCTTCGTGCAATCGCAAGTGCCGGAGCACACCGAACTCAGTTGGATTTTGAGCACCGTGGCCTCTTATGGTGATTTGCAACGTATGACCCAATTCAAAGACAAGGGCGAGCATCAAGAGTTTGTCAGCTGTGGACTCTTCACTTACCCAGTCTTACAAGCTGCCGATATTCTCATTTACAAAGCGAGTAAAATTCCCGTAGGCGAGGACCAAGTCCAGCACATCGAGCTGACGCGGAGAATCGCGCGGCGCTTCAACCAGCGTTTTGGCGAGCTTTTCCCAGAGCCGGAGCCGATTGTCAACGAAGCCTTGAGAATCATGTCTCTCGCGGACCCGGAGCGCAAGATGAGCAAAAGCCTCGGCGCAAAACATACGATCTCGCTGACCGAACCCGAGTCCGAAATTCTCAAAAAAGTGAAGTCAGCTGTCACAGATACGGGGCCTCAGGGCAAAGAGAAGAGCCCTGGAGTTGCGAATCTCTTCTTGCTCATCAAATTGATGGCTTCACCCAAGCTCCTGAAGGAGCTGGAGGCCGAGTATACCAACGGCACGCTCCAGTACGCGAAACTCAAGATGGCGCTCTTTGAGGTGCTGATGGCTGAGCTCAAGCCGATTTGCGAGCGACGCGCACAGCTCGATGAGACGAGCGTACGAAAAATTTTGAGAGAAGGTGCGGAGCGCGCGCGCGAGGTCGCGCAGAAGACGCTCGCCGAGGCGCGCGAGCTGATCGGTGTGGGGCCATTGGTCTAAAATTGCCCCTCCCCCCAATAGACCCGTAGGGGCGGGGTCATCCCGCCTCTAGAAATTTTGTTCTCTTGGTGTTTTTTGCGCCTTGGCGGCTTAACAATTCATCGGAAGAATTCTTCGCAAATATTCCAAATCATCGGGCTTGAAGGTTTCGAACTCGACTGAGATCGGGTTGGTCTCGGCCGTCGCGTTCATGATCCCTCCGTTCGGGTTGTGATCCAAGCCCAGTGCGTGGCCCAGCTCGTGCGAAGCGACTTTGCCGATGATAATCGCGACGGAGGGCAGCGCGATGTTGTTCAAGCTGCCGCGCGCGACGAGGCTCCCGATGAAGACAAACGCTGTATCGCGCTTATTAAAATTGCCGCGATCGAGCGGAGCGAGCCCCAGAATACTCTGTTTGTTCTCCGGGTCAAAAAGAATGGTCGAGAAAGCCCCGTTGGGGCGCGTATAGAAGAGACGCACGTTGATCCCGTCGTAGTCTTTTTCTATGCTGCGCTTGATCAAGGGGATGAACGAGTCGAGCAACGCCTCGCGCGTCAGCCCGGTCGCGTCTTCGAGCTGATCGAGAGATTTAGCGTCGAAATTTAGGTGAACTTGTTGGGCGCAAGAAGCGGGCGGCGGCCCGAAATCGATCGTCTTGGCGAATGCGTTGTTGGTCTCGTCGGTCTCGACGATCTTAGCGTCGGGATCGGCTTTGACACGGAGAATGCGCTCCCCGATCTCGACAGTCCAATCCAGAGAAAGAGTAGTTTCTTGGCCGGCGGCAAGTCCCTCAAGTTTTTCAGTATCGAGCACTCTCGCATCGGCCTCGAACGAGACGTTGAAGGCCGGAGCGGGGCCGGTGCCGTTGTTGGCCACTGTGGCTGTGATCTTTGCCGTCTCACCGGGCTTGGGGTTGCTCGGCTCGAGGTCGAGCGCTTTGACGACCAAGTCCGACTGAGTCGGGTCGGAATCGCTCACGTCGATCAGGCGATCGCGTACGTTATTGCTTTCATTGGACTCGAAAATTTTGCCGAAGGCGTCGGCGATGACGCGAAGCCGGAATTCTCCCATTTCGGCATCCCAGCTGGCTTCTACGGTCGTCGACTGACCAGCGAGAAGCCCTGGGAGAAAACGGCTAGAGACCGTACGGCGACCTACGTTGAATTGAACCACGAACGTATCATTCACCGGACCGGCTCCTTGATTAGTGATCGTTGCGGTCAGCTGAACTTCTTGGCCCGGCTTGGGATTCGCGGGACTGATCTGAAAATCGCTGACGACCAAATCGGGCAAGGGCTGTGCTCCACCCAGGACAAAAACAATACCTGCGGCAAGCGAAACAATCACGACCACCGCTGTCACCAGCGAGATGCGATTCATGAAAAGAGGCCTCCTCATTTTTTTGTCCGACTGACTAATCCATGAACAATAGCTGTGTCAAATACATAACTTAATCTACTCCGAAAGTAAACTATGGTTTCAAGCGATCAGCCCCGACGTAATCTCGCAAAGGCTCAGGAATGACCACCGAGCCGTCGGGTTGTTGGTTGTTTTCTATAATTGCGATAAACAAACGAGAAGTCGCTAAACCCGAACCGTTCAGCGTGTGCACGAACTGGGGCTTCGCATCTTTGCCGGGCCGATAGCGAATGTTGCCACGGCGCGCTTGAAAATCTTCGCAATTGCTCACCGAACTGACTTCATAGTAGCGATTCTGCGAGGGAATCCAGACTTCCAAGTCAATCGTCTTGGCGGCTGCCAGCCCCATATCGCAGCTGGGCAAAAGTGCTGCCCGATAGTGGATGCCCAATTCTTTCAAAATATCTTCGGCGTCCTCGCACATCTTCTCGTGTTCGGCGTAAGACTCTTCGGGTTTGGTAAACTTAAAGAGTTCGACTTTGTTAAATTGGTGCATACGAATCAACCCGCGCTCTTCTTCGCCATAAGTGCCGGCCTCGCGGCGGAAGCAGGCCGTGTAGCCCGCGTAGTTAATGGGCAGTTGATCAGCTTCTAGAATTTCATCGCGATGCACGTTACAGAGAACGATCTCCGCCGTCGGATTGATGAAGAGTTTGTCTTCGGGGATCTCGTACACTTGCTCTCTAAATTTGGGAAACTGCGATGACGCGTAAAAGCTTTCTTCGTTCCCGAGATAGGGAGGGATCATGGGCGTGTAACCGTTTTTCTCGACCTGATACTTGAACATAAATTGGATAAGCCCCATCTCGAGGAGCGCGCCCCAGCCCCGATAGAGCGGGAAGCGCGAACCGGCGATCTTGGCCGCTCGGGGGAAATCCAGCATCCCAAATGTTTCGGCTAACTCTAAGTGGGTCTTGGGCTCAAAACTAAAGTTGGGTTTTTCTTTATGAATTCGTAAAATTTTTTGGTCAAATTTGTTCTGGCTCACCGGAACGCTCGGATGAGGCAGATTCGGCAAGCGATCCAAAATATCTTTCATCTGGGTTTCAAGCTGCGCGAGTTTGTTATCGAGCGCTTTGATCTCGTCGGCGAGCTGGCCCATCTCGGCGATGACTTTTTGGGCTTCGGCGTCTTTCTTCTCGCGCTTGAGTTTCCCGACCTGCTCGGAAACTTTGTTGCGCAAACTCTTTTTCTCTTCGACGTGGCCGATAATCTTGCGGCGCTCCTCGTCGTACTCCAGAAGTTTCCCGAGCGAAATAGCGGGGTCGCGCCTCTGCAGACGCCGCTCAATCTCTTTCGGATTCTCGCGAATCAACTTCAGGTCTAGCATAGAAAACTCCTCATGGGAAATTGCTGCCATTGTATCAGCCTTGGAGGGGAGCGGGCAAGTCTCCCATTGAATCGGGGCGATACAACTGCTAAAGTCGTCTGGGTAGAATTGCAGATGATTGGAACAATGTGGGGGCAGGTCCCTGTGCCTGCCCTGAGAAAAGGGCAACCACAGGGGGTGGCCTCTACCCAAGAAAACAAGAGGAAATTATGAACATATCTTTCGCAAGCCGTCTTTTCTCGATTGCGCTGCTCGCGTTCTTCTTACAGGGTTCTGTGAAATCGTGCGGGCTCGTCTATCTGGGAGAACTCTCATCGGAGCAGACGCTCGACGTGGATGGGTCGGCGACGCTCTCGGTGCAAAGTTCGGGCGGGTCGGTGCGGATTGATCGAGGGCCGGAAGGAAAGATTTCCGTGACGATGAAGTTTGGCGTCCGGGCGGGCGACCGCGCGGGAGCGCGGCAACTGCTCAAGCAATTGGAGAGCGACCCTCCTATAGAGCGTGAAGGAACTAAGATTCGATTGGGCGATTTGAGCAAGTACAAACTGCCCAGCGGCGGGTTTTTTGATCCCGCGGTCTCGATCGATTTTCAGCTCAAAGTTCCCGAGGGAACGTCACTGGACATTCAGACAAATTCAGGAGACCTCAACGTCTCGCGCCTGAGCGGGACGCTCAAAGCTGAGTTGGGCTGGGGCGCAGCCACGGTGAAAAGTTTCGAGGGAGCACTCGACATCAAGACGACGACCGGGCGTCTCACGCTGGCCAATCTAAGGGGCCAAACAAAGCTCGAGAGCAAGTCGGGGTTAATTTTTCTAAATGACATTCGGGGTGATCTTACCGTGGAGTCAAGGAGCGGGGGCATTGAGCTGGACTCCGAGATTACCTTGGGAGCACAATGGCATTTCCAGACTCAGTCCGGAGAGGTTGTGCTCGCCCTGCCGCAGGACTCTCAATTTCAGATCAGGGCTCGGAGCACTTCGGGTCAGATTAAGATTGATTTCCCGCTGACGACCACGGGGTTGAGGGATGAATGGCAAGTCACGGCGCAAGTCGGGGGAGGCAAGCCGGACGCGCGCATAGAGATCAGCACCCAGAGCGGGAATGTCCAGATTGGGCGAAAATGAAATCATCGTAGGGGCGAGGTAACCTCGCCCCTACGTAAAAAATTCCCTTGGCGTCTTGGCGGTCTCTGAAAAAATAGAGAAAAGGACCTTATGCGCATTCGACACGACTTACCGCCGATGCTGGATTATCACAAAGCGAAGGAGTTGCTCTGGGACCCGAGAAAAATTTCTCTCGTCCAAGATAAGAAAGACTGGGCCTCGCTCAACGGAGCACAGAGAGAAGCCACCTTGCAGCTCTGCTCGCTCTTTCACGTCGGCGAAGAGGCGGTCGCACACGATCTCTCTCCGCTCTTGATTGCGATTCGTCGTGAGGGGAATCATTTGGAAGACGAGATGTTTCTCACGGCGCAGCTCTTTGAGGAAGCGAAGCATCTCGAATGGTTCGACCGCTGGTTCGACGAAGTCGTCGGAAAACCCTTTGAGATGGGGTCGTTCTTGGGTGAGAGTTATCGAAAAATTTTTGAGCTAGAGCTGCCGCGCGTGCTCAACAAATTATTGACAGATCATTCTCCGCAAGCGCAGGCCGAAGCCGTCGTGACTTATCATATGATCATTGAAGGAGTCTTGGCCGAGACGGGCTATCACGGCTTCTCGCGCGCGCTCAAAGAAAAAAATCTGATGCCCGGTTTAGTAGAGGGGATTCGTTATGTGCAGCAAGACGAAGCACGTCACATCGCGTTTGGGATTTATCTCTTGCAGCGCTTGGTCGAGCAAGATCGCGCGATCTGGGATGTGATTCAACACCGTCTCAACGAGCTGCTTCCGTTGGCGACGGGTCTGATACAAGAGTCATTTGACTTCTATGATGGGCAGATGCCCTTTGGGTTAAGCGTTGAGGAGTTTGTGAGCTACGCGGCCAAGCAATATAGTTTTCGAGTGGAAGCGATCGAGCGGGCGTTGAGTTGAATCACGGAAAACACGGAAACGTCACGGAAAGCGCGGAAGAAAGGCAGGCCGTTTCCCGTGTATTCTGTGGAGCTTCAGCGCCTTCCGTGATTCTCACCCACCACAACGTCCTTCATGTTTAACCTCCAATAAAGCGCTCATAATTGAGCGATACCGACTTAAAATCATCTCCCCATAAGCAAAATGAAGAATGCTGTGGTTTTGGTCATTTTTCACCACAACATTCTTCACAAGCCCTCGACTAAGCTCACTGAAAAAGACAAAAAAGAGCCTTAATTTGGAATAATCCTTCATACTATCATCATTTTTAGCCAAAAATCTCAAGAGAATGTCGAGGGGTTAGAGTTGCAATGCAGTGATCCACCAGACTCACGTAGGTGATTCTGGCAGGTGCGTAGCCTACGCAAGTTCTATGTCGTCGACTTGTCAGACAATAGGGGGGAGCGTATATAATGCCGAGCAAGAACACAAAAGACATTCACAAATGCCTTGGTACTGTGGGGAGGTGCTTTGCCTTGTTTTCCTAAAAGCACTTTAAGAGTTCTATGAGCGGGGAAGTGCAAATTCTGCTAGTTTGCCCGACGGACAAGTATGTTTACCGTAGAAAGAGAATTGCTAGGATTAGTCTGTTGTTTGAGATCTTAGCGTCCACCAAACCCACCAAAGTTCCCTCTACTGAACGGGCCTCGCCATTGAGAAGACGGTTGTCTTCGGACACGCTTTCTCCGACCTATCCACGGCAGCAAAGACTCTCCTGGTTTTCGCTGCTTGATGCGTTGAAAAGCAAAAGCGCCCAGGACGAGCAGCACGATCAACCAGATCGCGATATTCTGAGAACCGGAATCGCCTGCCAGCGGGTCTCCCTCAAACGGAGGTTTTCCGGTCAGCGTAATCTTATACGCTTGTGCCATCACGAACGCGACAGCCCAGGTCGTCTCGTAGATGCCCTTGGCGTACTCTTTCCGTTCAAAAGCTGGAGAAGCGAATTTGTCGAGCAACTTTCCGGCCTTCACGTTGTCGATCAACTCTTGCGCGGCTTGTCCTCGATATAGGAAGGCTTGAGCAGATTGATGAGCATCATCGATGGCAACTAAGAAGAGCACATTGCTATCGATTGGGGTTTTCGCTAGCGTCCACTCAGCATAGACACGTGCAGCATAGGCTTCGACTTGACTGCGGTCCCAGGGCCTCGGGCCTGTCTTCACCGTAAGCACAGCGACGGTTGCGTTGGTCTTTTCTTTTAGCTTTTGGAGCAATACAATGAGTTGGGTTGCGTGTGCATCATCAATCAGAGCAGCGTAATCCAAGACAGGACCGGCCGACGGCGGCACAGGCGTCTCTTGAGCCTGAACAAAAACAAAAAGACTCAATAGAACCGCAGAGATAAGGAACAGAGTTTGCTTAGAGCCCTCACCCTGCCTTCGGCACCCCTCTCCTGTTGAACGGGAGAGGGGATGGGGGTGAGGGAAAAACTGGTTTATCGCATTAAATATCAAGAATCTTCACTCCCGGAAGCAATCCTCAGCTTTGTCGGCAAGGCTCGTTACATCATGCATCAAGCGTTTATAGAGCGTTTCGGCTTCATCGCGGTCAAAGCGCCGAAACCCCATGCGCAACTGATGCGCCTCGCGAAAGCCGTCGGGCTGAAGATGAAAGACGCGCTCAATTTCGGTGAGAATCTCTAAGAATTCTCGCGGGGGCTCTAGTCCCTTGAGTCGCAGCAACGTTCTCATAATGACTCCAAAAGATTTGACAGAGGCGATCAAGAGTTCTTCGAGCGCGGGCTGCTGAGCTTGCGCTGCTAAATAGACTAAATGGAGACGCAGTTGCTTGCCCTTGAGCTCTTGCTCGCATTGGAGCTTTAGATATTTTGCAGGAACCTCGAGCGTGGCCAATGGGTCTTGACCGTAGAGCGTCTCGTGCTGGTCTTTCATCTCCAAGAATTCCATGGGGAAGAGCGCGAGCGATGACTCCATCAAAGAGGGGTCTAAAAAGAGTGGGGTCGCGATCTGGCGCTGTTGCCAGCCCTTGACGAGTGAAACGGATTTTCGAAGCTGGTTGGGGTCTAATTCTTTCAAAATGACCAGAAAATTCAGGTCGGACCGCTCCGGGTTGTAATCGACCCCGGCCGTGCTGCCATACAGCGTCACCGAGGCTAGGTCTTCGCCATAGAGTTGCTCCAACTGAGAAACAAAGAACTGGAGAGTGTTTTCGAGATTAAGCTCGCGTTTGGGCATCGTCTTTCTTTTATAACAAAAGGAGAGCCGATCCGCCAATGTAGCGGAAGTTATTGACAGTTCAGGGAAACGGGTATATAGTGGAACTGTAGAGGAACGCCGGGCTCCTGTGCACCTCTCAATCCGTTCTCTCGCCCCGAGAGGACCTCCCAGGCAAAGTGCCAGGGGCCCGATTGTTTTTGAGAGACCGCGATTTGGGATATTTTAGCACAAGCCACGGGGGCGGTGTCAAATCGCAGGGGCGAGGTCACCTCGCCCCTACAGGGCCAACCGAGCATCTTGCCAGATTCTTTTAGGACTGCTAGACTGAGTGCACTTCCGTAAATTCAGTGAGCGAACGCAAGGAGCATCATGGAATTGCAACTGCCGCGCGGGATGAGCGACACTCCGCCTGAAGAAAAAATTCTGCGCGACGAGCTTATTGGGCTCATTCGCAAGACATTCGAAGCCTATGGGTTCAACCCCTTAGAAACACCGATCGTCGAGCGCTGGGAGATTCTGGCCGCGAAGTACGCCGGCGGGTCCGAGCTTCTGAAAGAAACGTTCAAGCTAACCGACCAAGGCCAGCGCGATCTAGGGTTGCGTTACGATTTGACGGTTCCCTTGGCGCGCTACATCGGGATGAACCCGACCATTAAGAGACCGTTCAAGCGCTATCAGATCGGTACGGTCTATCGCGACGGCCCCGTGAAATTAGGCCGCACGCGGGAGTTCTACCAGTGCGATGCCGATACCGTGGGCGTGCGCTCGATGCTCGCCGATGCCGAGTGCCTCAATATCGCTGCCGATGTTTTCTCCAAACTTGGTTTTGATTACGAGCTTCAAGTGAACAACCGGAAAATTCTGAACGATCTTTTGGCCAAAGTCGGTCTCACAGGTGACGCAGCATTCGAAGCGCTCATCTCTCTGGATAAGCTGGATAAGCTCGGCCAAGACGGAGTGCGTAAAGAGTTGATGGAGAAGAAAATTGCCTCTGAAGCTATTGATCAAGCCTTGGAACTCATCCAAGTCGGAGGAAACAGCGAAGAACGTATGAAAGCGATCGCAATGCGTATCCCCGAAAGCGAAGGCCTGCGCGAGCTGCGTGAGCTTTATGCTTACGTAGATGCGCCCGAGCGCGTGATTTTTACCCCAAGGATGGTGCGCGGCCAAGCATATTATACGGGAACTATCTTTGAATCCTATGTGCGCGATAGCAAGATCAACAGTGCGTTCGGGTCTGGCGGGCGCTGGGACAATATGATCGGGACATTTTTGGGATCAAAAGAACAATACCCGGCGGTAGGCTTCTCGTTCGGCCTTGAGCCGATCCTTCAAGAGTTAAAAATGCGCCGTGCTGAATCTGCCGAAGGCTTGCCCAAGTGTGTCACGCAAGTCTATGTGATCCCATTCAAGGCGATCGTGAAAGAGGGGCGACAGATCGCGCAGCAACTGCGTCGTGCCGGCATCAACACCGATATGGACCTCGCGGGCAAGGGCATCAGCGACAATCTTAAATACGCGAACGCATACAGCATTCCCTATGTTTTGATTGTTGGCCCCGATGAGTTAGTCCAGAGCAAAGTGAAGCTGCGCGATATGAGGAGCGGGCAAGAAGAAATGTTGAGCGTCGAAGATGTGATCGTGAGATTGAGAACCCTACCGAGCTAGGGGCGAAGCATGCTTCGCCCCTACATGACGCGTTTTACTTCAAGTTTCACGCTCGGCTTGAGCGTGTTGTGCACGATGCAGCCGCGCTCAGATATTTCTATGATTTTTTGCATCAGGTCTTCGTCCGCGCAACGCCCATGCACTTCTAAAATAATTGAGTCGAAGCGCGGCGGAGCGCTTCCGAGTTCACCACGCACGACTGTCTTTAAATTTTGCACCGTGATATTTCGTGCAGCAGCGGCCGCGATGAGATTGCTCATAAAACACCCGCCGAACGCGAGCAAGAGCAACTCGCCGCCCATCGCTCCTTTATCGAGGCCACCCTTGGCTTCGGGCCTGTCCACGAGCACTTTATGTTGACGAGCGACTCCCTCAGAAGTCGTTGTCTGTCCAACTTGGCGCACTTCGACGCTGATCTCTGGCATAGAACTATCCCTTCACAGCTCCGCCGGTGAGGCCCGCGATGAATCTATCGAGAAAGAGATTGTAAAGGATCGCGACGGGAATGCTGCAGATTAAAGTAGCCGCTGCAATCGCGCCGATATTATACACGTCCGTGATGAGATTGGTCGGGACGCCGACGCTGATCATGAAATTGTCTCTGGAGTTGATGAAGGTCAGCGCGTAGACGAACTCCTGCATCGAGAGCGTGAACGAGAAGATGACCACCGTGAGCAATCCTGGAAGAGACAAAGGCAAGACCGTTCTGAGAATCGCTCCGAGACGACTGTGACCGTCGATCATCGCCTGCTCTTCAATATCTTTAGGAATGGATTTGAAAAAACCCATCATGAGCCATGTGCAGAAAGGGATCGTGAATGTCGGATAAATCAATATCAAGGCCCAATGAGAATCTTGGAGCCCGAGCATATTAATGACGCGCGTCAAGGGAATGAAAAGAAGTGTGGGCGGCACAAGATACGTGATGAATATCCCGATGCCTAAGTGCTCTCCCCAGCGCCCTGCCAGACGCGCGAGGCTGTAGCCGGCGGGCACAGCAATCAAGAGCGTGATCAGCGAGACAAGCGCTCCTACTTTGAAAGTGTTCCATACATATTTAAGAAACGGTGCCTCGGGCGTGAAAAGGACCTTGAAATGCTCTAGGCTCGGAGCCATGTTGAACCAATAGGGATTTTGCGTCATGTCCGTCGCTCCGCGATAGAGATCAGCATCTTGCTTGAAAGAGGCGAGCGCCATCCAGTAGAAGGGAAAGGCCGTGAAGACGACGAAGACCGTTAAGATGAGGCCCAGCGAAAGCCCCTCTACTGACCGGCGTAGCCAGCGCGGGATTCTCATTTAGGCCACCTCCGTCTTGCGGACATAGCGCAGCATCAACACAGAGACGATGAGCAGCATGGGCACCAAGAAGAGCGCGATGGCAGCCCCTTGCCCGAGTAAGCGCGAGTCGATCCCGCGTCGGAAGGAGAGGCTGGCTAAGACTTGTGTCGTATCGAACGGCGCACCGTTCGTGAGCAGACGAACGACAATCAAGTCCGTGAAAGTAAAGATAACCCCGAAAAGTACAGCAACGGCAACCACAGGAAGCATCAAGGGCAAGGTGATCTCGAAGAGGCGACGCCAAGGGCTGGCCCCGTCGACGATCGCCGCATCCATCAAATCTTGAGGAATCGAGGTCAAACCCGCGAGAATAATTACGGTCGCAAACGGGAGCATGCGCCAGACGTGAATCATTATTATGCACATCATGCCGGTCACCTCGTCGCTGTAACCTTTCCAATCGAAGGGGCCGATCAGATGGAAGAATTGCAGAGTCCAACTAATGATGCTATAAGTTGGCTCGAGCATAAACCACCACATTTTGGTGGTGAGCGCTATCGGCGCGACCCACGGTAACAAAATCAAAAAGCGCACGATGGGCTTGCCGGGGAAACTTCGCATCAGAGCGAGCGCGAGAATTTTGGCCAAGACCAAAACGATCAGCTGAGAGACGAACGTGAAGATAAACGTATTGATGAGGGCTCGTTGGAAGACGGGTTCGGAGAGAACTTTCTGAAAGTTGGCGAACCCAATAAATTCAGCGTTCAAATTGCCCGCGATGGAATTAGTAAAGCTCAGATAGATCGCCAAGAAGAAGGGGACGGCGATCAAGAGAAAGATATAGCCGATGGCTGGGCTGAGCATCAAGGAGCCGAGCCATGCTTCCCGGTCGATCAAAGACCGACGTCGAGGCCGTGCCACCTCACGCGCGATTTCCATCAGCGATGATCCTCCTAAAATGGCCATTAGCTTTTGGCTTCTAGCTATTAGCCAACGGCCAAAAGCCAACAGCTAAAAGCTAATCTCCGTGATCTCCGTGATCTCTGTGGCAAATTTTGTCAATGCCATAATCTACAGTGCCTTAGCCTCCGTGCGTAGACCACTGCTCTTGTCGAAAAATTTAACATCTTCGGGGCGGACAGCGAACTCGTGATCTTGATGTTCTTGAATTGCAGTCGAGACCGTGAACGGAAGTTTGGCAATCACGTCGGCTTGGAATGGCCCTTTGAGAGAACCGTACAGCAGCCGATCCGAGCCGAGGTGCTCCGTGCGGCGCACATGGAACTGAAATTTCACTAAATTATCGTGAGAGTTGTAGACACCGCGGGGCATAAAACTTTCAGGGCGGAAGCCGACGATTGCGTCAGTGCGCTCCATAAGATTCATCGGCGGCGTGCCGACGAACGTGGCTACGAACGTATCGGCGGGCTCATGGTAGACCTCGCGTGGAGTCCCGATCTGGCGGACTTTTCCCGCATTCATCACCGCGATGCGATCGCCGAGGCCCATCGCTTCGACTTGGTCATGCGTGACATAAATTGTTGTTATGCCGACTTCGGCTTGGAAACGCTTGAGCTCATCGCGTGCAGAATGTCTCAGTTTTGCATCCAAGTTCGAGAGCGGCTCGTCGAGCAAAAAGACGCTGGGCTCACGCACGAGCGCGCGGGCGAGCGCGACTCGCTGTCGCTCGCCGCCCGAGAGTTGGCGCGGCTTGCGATCCAATAAGTGCGAAATCTTCATCAAGTTCGCAGCCCATTGCACTTTTTCTTGAATTTCTTCTCGTCGCCGACGACGAGCTTTGGCACTGATGAGTAAGCGCTCGAAGTTGAGCAGTTTTGCCAAGCCCCCTGTCGCATCCTTTGGTCCCTGGGCCTTTAAGGGAAAAGCGATGTTATCGAACGCTGTCTTGTGGGGATAGAGTGCGTAACTCTGGAAGACCATCGCGATCTTGCGCACGCGCGGCGGTAGATCGTTCACGACTTCGCTACCAATGAGAATCTCTCCGGCAGTCGGCTGTTCGAGCCCGGCGATCATGCGCATAAGAGTGGTCTTGCCGCAGCCCGAAGGTCCTAATAAGACCAGAAACTCACCGTCATCGATCGTGAGATCGACGCCGTCGACGGCGTGCACTTTGCCAAAATGCTTTTTGAGTCCGCGAGTTTCTACCTTGGCCATAAATTAAGGTTAAGAAGAGGGCCAGTCATACTCAACTGGCCCTCTTCGTTTGCTCTCCTTAGAGAAGCCTACTTGTCCTTGCTGGGGTCGCCGCCCGAGAGCCCTTGCTTGCGCCAGAAGTTGAAGATCTCCTTGAACTTGTCATCGTACTGTTTGAGTAAAGCTTCTGGAGTTCCATGGGCAAGAGCCGCCTGCGCGAAGAGCTGCGGGATCACATATTCGTCAAAAATTTGGCCGATCGCGGCATGAGCGGGGCCTGGATGGCCGATGTTCGTGCTCCAGCCCTGCTTCACAGAAGTCCCGTCAGCCGACGGCTCTTCGACGGCGCTGAAGAGCGGGGCCAGTTTGTTGGCTGGCTTTGAGTTGAAGGGGTCGTTATTGAACTGATCCCGCAACCATTCATAGCCGGCACGCGAGCGCTTCGCGGGATCGGTGACGCTCTTGGGAGCGGCTGCGCCCAAGAAGGAGGGTGTGTTATAGAGCTTGCTGTTGAGGACCGCACCCTTCGTGCCCGGGAGTTGTGCGCCTGGAGAGGCGAAGCCTTCAGAGCTATAGTTGTCCACCAAGCTGACCAAGAACTCTTTGGCCAAGTCCTGTTGCTTGGCGAACTTCCAGATGACATACGAGCTCATCACGTGCTCGGAGTTGATCGCGGTGCCACGCGGTCCCTTCAAGGGGCCTACGAAGAACGTGTTGTCCGCAAGCGGAGTATCTGTGCCCGGCACTTTAAGGTTGTTCAACTGAGCCGTGCGATAAGCCGAGATTGAATTGAGAATAATCCCGGTCTGATGGGCATTGAAGGCTAGGTTATTCGAGACGGCGTCCCAGGTAAGCACCACCGGATTCGCGCGCTTGAAGAGTTGGACGCCGAACTTGAGTGCCTCGAGCGCGTTGGCCGAGTTAAGTGCGACGTTCTGGTTCTCGTCCTGCTCGTAAGCGTCGAAGGACCACATGAGCGCGCGCATCGCCATGTTGGAGTCAACGTCGTTGGAATAGCCGACGCCGATCGGGACTTGGAGCGTTGGGAATTTTGCGCGGATCTGATCGCCGGCCTCGAGCAACTCTTGCCAGGTCGTGGGGCCGTTGGGTTTGCCGATCGCGTCCCAAATATCTTTGTGCAGGTCGAAGGGGTCAATCGTGAAAAAGTCCGAGAAGGCGAACCATTTCTTCGTGACCGGGTTAAAGGTGCTCTTCTGAGCCAATTGGGTGATGGGGCCATGCTTCTTCGTGACCGCCTCGACGATCTCTCGATGGTCGATGACTTGTTGCTCGAACGCTGGGGGCGGAGCCAAGAAGAAGAAAAGATCGTGTCCGGCTTGAGCTGCGACTTCGGCAGAGGCGCGGGTTAGAATATCAGCGAACGAGATGTGGTCGACAGTGACGTCCACAGGCGGGTTATGGTTCTGTCCCCATGCTTTGGCATAGGGATCGAACCACTGGTCAAAGGCAGGAACGAAGTGAGTCCATTGCATGATCTTGAGTGGTGCGGGCTGGCCAGAAACACGGAAAGGATAGAAGCCGCTCGCGACTCCTGCGGCCAACGCGCCCATACCGACCTTCTTGAGGAAGCTGCGACGAGAAACATTTTTACTGAATGCCATCGATACCCCTCCTCGTAGTTTTGTGGAGCAACTAAAGTGTGACAGGTGGAACCTTCACTTAAGAAATACTCTAGAGACATCACCCCCCGTGTGCCGAGCGCACAGACTTTGTGAAGAGAGTGCAGCTCTCGTCTTCTTTGTGCTTTTCGATTCTATACCCGTGGTTTCTCTCTTGTCAAGTACAACTTAGGGTGATTTTCGAGCCTCGATCGAGTATAACTCGGATAGATTTGGGCAAACAAGCTCAAAGATGAAGAGAGAACTTATGAAGATCGGCTTCTTCCAGTTTGCGCCCCAGTTCGGCAAGCGACGCGAAAACTTAAAAGCTGTCGCCGAGGTACTTGCCAATGTTTCTGTAGATTTGCTCGTGCTGCCCGAGCTCTTTAACACGGGCTATCTCTTCACGTCCAAACAAGATTTGATTGAGCTGGCTGAACCCGTACCCGGACCGACAACGCTCTTTCTCCAACAGCTCACCGAGCGCAAGCAGATGTCTATAGTTCATGGCATCGCCGAGCGCGCGCAGGACAAATTCTACAACTCGGCCGTGCTCCTCGGCCCCGACGGCGTACGCGCCGTCTATCGCAAAGCCCATCTCTTCTCAGAAGAAAAACTCTATTTCGCGCCCGGAGATTCGCCTTTCCAAGTCTATAATATTGGACAAGTCAAGATCGGGATTTTGGTCTGCTTCGATTACTGGTTTCCCGAAGCGGTACGTCAATTGGCTCTCCAAGGCGCGCAAATCATCTGCCATCCGTCGAACTTAGTCTTGCCCGGCTACGGCCAGCAAGTCACTCGTGTGCGCGCGATGGAGAATCGAATGTTTTGGGTGCTGTGCAATCGTACGGGCAAGGACGTGCGCGAAGGCCGAGAACTAGCGTTCACCGGCGAGAGTCAGATTGTTTCTCCCAAGGGCGAAATTCTCGCCAAGGCCGGGCTTGACGAACAGAGTCTTCAGATTGTCGAGATCGAGCCGCGCGCGGCCGACGACAAGCGCGTCACGTCCATGAACGATCTGTTCAAAGATCGCCGTACGGATTTGTACACTCGGTAAAATCCCAACGGTAGGGGCGAGGTTACCTCGCCCCTACGGTAGAATCAGCGCCCCTGACCCAAATCAGCCTTTCGCATGACGCAAAACATGGCAACTTCCTGCGATCTCATCTAAATTTAAGTCAGAGGTCCAACCTCAAAGCAGCAACGAGACCTAAGACCCCTCCTCCCTATGAGGTCCTACTGACCTTGCTGTGCTGCAACCGGCCGGCGGACTCGCACTGAGCCTGCCGGCCGCCTCGCTTTTTTCCCTTTGTAGCCTCGAGCTCAGATCTTCTGTCCTTAGCTCTGGACAGGAGAGCGGGCCCCCCCTCCAGAGTGATGACGACCACCCGAATGCGAGCGTGATCCTCGCTACTTCTTATCTAAGTAGCTGAAAAGATCACACAAATTGGACGGGATTCGGAAAATCGAAGAGAGTCAGTGTCCCTGAAAAACTGTAACGTACATACTCCGGTGACGCGCCGGCCAGTCCCTAAAATTTAAGGGTGCCGAGGGGAATAGTCTGTGTGATTTGAATCGGTTTCTCTCAGCAAGGGGGTATGAGTATGGCTAGGGGTTCTTTTGCGTTTCTCGCGGTGGCGGTTCTCGCCCTCGCGCTGGTCACCTCACTGAGCGCTGCCCCGATCAGCGGCAGTTTTTCAGTCGACATCGTCTTTGCTCCCACCTGCGTGAGCGCACTCAATGCGCTCAACGTCACTCTGCCCTGCAACAAAGTGAGCGACACGATCATGAAGTTCGAGGCCGATCTCATCGTGCGCCTCACCATCAGTGGGCTCGAGATCGGCAGCACGACGGTCTTCACGTTCGAGGGACTGGAGTTTCAGGCGTTCAGATTGGCGGCAACCATAGGAGCTCTCACAATCAGGGACACGTTCATCTTCGCCCCGAGCATCACAGAGATTGAAGATGTCCGTACCATGAGCACGCTTTCACTGCGCTACTGCATTAACTTCTCTGCTCCCGGTGATCTCACTCCGCCGTTTTTGGATTGCCCTGCGACAGATAGCTTGCTCTATGATTTGATTGAGGATGTGGGGGTATTTCATCCAGCCTATCAAAATCTAGTTTTGGCCACGCTCTTCGATGCCGCCGGGATGCTGAGTGATGCTGTGGTTTTTCGTAAAAAGATCGTCGAGATCAGCCTCAGCATCGCGGGTCTAACGATCAGCACCCGCGCCTTGTTCGCGAACCTAGGTACCTCCACGACGCCCTCGTTTGTGACAGGGTTGATCGTAGCGCTGGAGGGGCAGACCGTCAGTGGAATCACCGTGCGTGCCGAAAGCTGGATTGGGGCTCGACAAGGGTTAGAATGCTTCGGAGAGTGCAAACCTCTCGAAATCTATCGCGTCGGTAAAGTGCTTTCTCCGCAAGACTTCACCATCCAAGAAGAGAAGCTTTTCTTACGCAATCTGGTGCTCGCGGGTGTTATGCTTAATCTCCGCGCAGAGTTTCAGTTTTTCACACAGACCGGCTCCAGCACGCCCAACCCGGGTATTACGTTTGTGCAAATCGATTCACGTGCCCGCTTACAGCCGCTCAACCTCAATGTCAGCAACACCCTCCGTTTAGGTCCAGACCTCAACCCACGGTATGATCTGCTGCAGGCCAGTTTTAAGTTTGGCGATGTCTCTGTCACCGCCTCTTGGGTCTCTTATATTGCGGCATCCGGGGTCTGGGAGGGACAGCTCGCAGAATTCATCAGCGTCCTCGACCCACCCGGCGTGACCCTCACCAGCGATTTGATTCTCTGCACCGAAAGCCTCTTTGTAGGCTTTTGTACCGGAGGCACTCTCGAACATGACGTCTATGTGTCGACGGTCATCGGAGATTTTGTCTTGAACAGCAAAGCTGTCTTTTTTGGCTTGATGAACGGTTTTTCAGAGCTTTGGATGGATGTAGCCTGGAGGACAGGTCATGTGGACTTCGCTCTTTCTGCGGTCCTAAAAACTGATTACATCGAGGTCGTGCGGCTGTCCAGTGCGGTCAGATTCTAAGGGTCAGGAGGTCGTGATCGATGTTTAGCAAATCGCAGTACTTCGTGTGGGCAGCATCGTTGGTCGTGGCTTTTTCTGTAGCCGGCACGGCGGCTCCGCTGAGCGGTAGCTTGACCCTCGATCTGGTGATCACCCCGGACTGCAACAGGCTGACGTTCACCGGGCCATTTGCTGTCGGTTGCAGCAAAGTGGATGGGGTTTTTCTCAAACTGGAGGCGGACCTAGTGGTGACGCTCTCGTTGAGTGGTTTAGACATCACCAGCGCGTCCACGTTCACGTTCAAAGGACTCGAAGCGCAGGTCTTCCACGTCGTGGCTACGCTCGGAGCCTTGACGGCACGGACAACGTTAGTCTTCGCTCCGAGCGTCACAGAGATCGAGATCGTTCGCGACAGCAGCACGCTCGCGATGCGCTACTGTGTGGCCTATCAGAATCCGGGCGACATAACTCCTCCATTTTTCGACTGCCCCCAAGTGGATAGCAATCTGTATTTCTTGATCGAGAATGCAGGAATCTATCATCCGATCATCCAGAATCTGGGATTAGCTTTTGCCTACGACAGCGCAGGAGCCCTCGATGGCCCGCTCTATTTCGTGAAGAAAGTGGTTGACATTAATCTGAACGTCGTGGGGCTGGTGCTGGGAGTTCGCGCGCTGTTCGGCAATTTGGGGACGGCGCAGTCCCCAAATTTTGCGATGGGGACAGTGTTGAGCCTGGAAGGCCAAACGGTGAGTGGGGTTACCGTGCGGGCAGAAACATGGTTTGGCGCTCGCCAGGGGTTGGAGTGTTTGGCTGAGTGCAAGCCGAACGAGCGCGTCTATGGCGGACACCTCGTGAGCGATTTTTCCATCCAAGAAGAAAAGCTTTTCATTCGTAACCTGGTGGTAGCGGGTGTGAGCAACACTCTTCGCATAGAGTTTCAATTCTTCACCCAGCCGGGCGATGCCGGGCCGGGACTCACTTATCTGGAGTGGAATCAACGCGCTCTGCTTCAGCCGCTCAGGCTCTCTGTGAGCAATACGATTCGCTTCAACGGTCAGCTGGACCCACGCTTCGATACGCTGCAAGTGAGTTATCGCATGGGGGCTCTCACCAGCACGGCCATTTTCTACATTTATCAATCCTTGACGAACACATGGGAAGCGCAATTGGCAGAGTTTATCAACAGCTTTGAAGCTTCTGATATTACCGCGGTCAGCGATTTGACGCTTTGTACCGAAACACTTTTCGTAAGTTCTTGTCTCAGCGGGACGCTGGAGCACGATATATCTATCTCCGCGGCTGTGGCAAACTTCACCTTCGATGCCCAGCTGATCTTGCTCGGTTTGATAAGCCATTTCAGTGAGGCGCGGTTTGATCTGAGGTACAAACTAATTCCGGAAGTAGAGTTGGCCAACAGCTACGTCATCGGTCTAGATGCCCTGAAAGCGCTTAGCTTTAGCTTCATATGGAAGTTCTAGATGGGCCCGAAGAGTGCCTTCAGTCAGGGGGTAAATTTCTATGTTTAGGAAGTGCTTGAGACTGGCCTTCATCGTTGCGATACTGGGGGGATTTCCCTACGCTACTCCGGCTGCCCCCATTGCGGGTAGCTTTACGCTAGACCTCGTAATTCAGCCATTATGTGCGAACTTGATCACGAACAACTCCGTAACTTGCGACAAGGTCGATGACACGCGGGTGAAGGTTGAAGCTGATTTACTATTGACATTGTCCATCTCGGGGCTGGATGTGACGACGGCGACGGTGTTCACCTTCAAAGGAGTCGAATCACAAACGTTCGTCATCGCAGGAACGATCGGCGCATTGACCTTCCGAGATACGTTTGTTTTCTCCTCGGACTTAGTCGAGATCGAGTACGTTCGGAGCAGCCTTACACTCGCTACCCGTTACTGCATCAATTACAGCACCCCCGGTGATTTGACGCCTCCGTTCTTGGATTGTCCGGCCGCCGATGATACGCTCTATTTCTTGCTCGAAGATGTTGGAGTGTTCCATCCGGCGGTAGCCAACCTGATCCTGGGGAGCACCTTCGATACCTTCGGTATGTTGGACGCGCCCCTGGAATTATCCAAAAAGATCGTCGATCTGAGTATCAACATCGCGGGCTTGACGCTCAACACGCGTGCGCTCTTCGCTAACTTTAACGCGGGCCAACCCACCACACAAACAAGAAGCTGGCAGACGGGCATTGTCCTCGGATTGGAAGGCCAGACCGTAAGCGGAATCACTTTGCGCTCTGAGACGTGGCTGGGAGCGCGGCAAGGTCTTGAATGTTGGGGTGAGTGCAAACCGATCGAGCGCAACTATGGCGGCAAGGTTCTTCCGAGCTTTGGCGTCGAAGAAGAGAAGATTTTCATTCGCAACTTGGTCTTCGCCGGGGTCGATAACAGTGTTCGGATCGAGTTCAAATTTGGTCAATCAAATCCCTCAGCCAATGGATTGAGCTATCTCGAATGGAGTCAGCGCTATCGACTAACTCCGTTTGGGAGTGGATTGATGATCAGCAATACCATTCGTCTCGATGGGAGCCTGGATCCGCGTTTTGATTTCTTGACGGCGTCCTTCAAGTACGGAGACATGTCCGTCACTGCCATATGGTACTTCTATCCGGGGATTGTGGGTCATTATGAAGCACAGCTGGCCGAACTGATCACGACATTCGATCCCTTAGGAGTAACAATTACGAGCGACTTAACCCTTTGTACTGAATCGCTTTTTTTTATTTCTTGTACCTTGGGAGTATTGGAGCACAATATCATTATCTCGGCTGCTTTAGGCCACCTGACTTTGGACTTGACGCTCAAAATGTCCGGGCTGCTCTCTGGTTTTTCCGAGCTTTGGGGAGATGTGAGCTGGACACTGGGTAACGTGAGTTTCAGAACATCGTTGATTGTCGGGGCGCACACCATTGAGGCTGTGGCTTTTGGGATTGCAGTAGTCTTCTAGGTCAGATTTAATTGTTTTGCAAAGAACTGCTGATGCTTTGCAGGATTTCTTTGGCGGCGCGATAAGGCGTCTGATGTTTGTTTAAGATCTGTTCGAGCTGTGCGTCGAGAGTCTTCAACCTCTGACTGTGCCAGAGCTGAAGCTGTAACTCCTCTTCGATGATCATCTGAAGAAAAGCTTTTAATCTTACCCGTCGTCGGTGCGAGAGAGTATTTTTCTCTTGATACGCTTTGTGTCGTTCGATCGCGCTGCGCAATTCTACGATGCCTTGATTTTGCGAGGCGACGGTCTTCACGATCGGTGGCATCCATTCGTGCATCGAGAGACCGAGCATCGTCTGTAAATTTCTGTACGCGAGGTCTGCTTCGCCCTGGTCGGATTTGTTCACGACGAAGACATCTCCAATTTCCATCAAGCCGGCTTTCATCGCTTGGATGACGTCGCCCGATTGCGGAACTAACACAAGAACCGTCGTGTCGGCTGCCTGGACAATGTCCACTTCGACTTGGCCCACGCCAATGGTCTCCAAGATAATCCAATCGAACCCGAAAGCTTCTAAGAGCAAGGCCGCTTCCTGAGCGGATTTAGCAAGTCCTCCCAAGCTTCCGCGGGTGGCCATGCTGCGGATGAAAACGCCGTCGTCTGAGACTAAATCTTGCATACGGATGCGATCACCGAGCAGCGCGCCGCCGGTGAAGGGACTGGTTGGATCGCACGCGAGAACGCCGACGGTTTTCCCTTCGGCGCGCAAAAGCCGCACGAGTTTATCGACCAGAGTCGATTTGCCGGCACCCGGCGGCCCGGTGATCCCGATGCGATAAGAGTGTCCGGTGTGTGAGAAAATTTGATCTAAAATTTCTGGGTAGCCCGGAACGCGATTTTCTACTTGAGAAATGAGTTTCGCAAGGGCGCTGGGATCCCGATTCAAGAGTCGTTCGGTCAGATTCATGGAAAAAATTCCCTTTGCCAAGAACGGGCTCATTATATTCGTTGCATTCTGACGCCAGCAACCGAGATGATTCAGTTTTTGGATCGATAAACCCCGTAAACCCGTGAAGGAAGGGGTTTTTGAAGATGGGCCGCGATGCGCTGTGAGGCAGCGATAACTTGGTTTAAGTCTACAGAAAGTTTTGCGCCGGAATTCTGGAGGGCGTAGACGACATCTTCGGTGGCGACGTTGCCGGAAGCACCCGGAGCGTACGGACAGCCGCCCAATCCCCCCGCCGACGCATCAAAGCGTGAGATGCCGTACTCCCAGCCCGCGAGCACATTGGCAATCCCCGTTCCGTAGGTATCATGAAAATGCAGGGTCACACGCTCTTGAGAGAGCTGTTTTAGGACGGCATCGAGGAGCGTTCGCACTTCCGTGGGCACGGCTTTCCCGATCGTGTCGCTGAGCACGATCTCGTCGACACCCAGCGCCAAGAGTTGTTGCACGATGGGGATGACGGCACTAGGGGCAATCTTGCCTTCATAGGGGCAATGAAAGCACGTCGAGATGTAGCCGCGGACGGGAAGTTTTTCTTGCTTGGCGCGAGCGACGACAGGCTTAAATCTTTCAATGGATTCTGCGATCGTCGCGTTGATATTTTTTTGATTGAACGTTTCAGAAGCAGCTGTGAATACGGCGATCTTATTTACTTTTGCTTCAAGGGCTCGCTCAAACCCTTGCGCATTGGGTACAAGCGCAGAATAAATTATCCCTGGCACGCGTTCAATTTTCTGGAAAACTTCCGATGAATCTGCTAACTGTGGAATTTTTTTTGGCGAGACAAACGAAGAGGCTTCGATTTCGGAGACACCCGTGCGCGAGAGCGCATTCACGAACGCTACTTTAACTTCTGTTGGGATGATCTCTTTCTCGTTCTGCAGCCCATCGCGCGGGCCGACCTCGGTGAGATAGATGGGTTTATCAGCTAGGTTTATTCTCATATAGACGCTTACTTTTTGTTCTGTGCTACCAACGGTGCTCCCAGTGTGACAAGCACTTGACCCAAGTCAACGAGATCTCCTTGGCGGCAGGTTACTTTCTCGATCTGAGCAGCATACGGTGCTTCGATTCTGAACTCCATCTTCATCGCCTCCAAGATCGCGACGACGTCCCCGGCTTGCACGGTTTGCCCCGGCTGCACGCGCACAGAGATGACGCGACCGGTCATTGGCGCGCGCAGTTCGTTGTCGGCTTTCGCTTCGGTTTTTTTATGAACTACTTTGCGCTCGATCTCAAAGTACTCGACATGCCCTTGGCAACCCACCCAGATGCCATTTGCATCTTGTGCGACAGCGCAAACAAAGCGACCTTGCTGCGTTGTCAAGAAAGCTTGGTCGGCTTGGAGCGAAGCATCAGCTTGGATGGTGGTCTCAGGCATTGAAGGCTCTTTGATGCTCAAGCGATGATGAACGCCCTTGCTCTCAAGCGCTAGTTCATAGATTCGATCTCGGTTTTTCAGATGAATCTTCTTTTGCATAATTCAATCCGTAGAGATTAATAGAAGTTTTGTCCCTACCCCAGCATCCTCCAGCGACCCAGACTCTCCCATGGTGAGTGTGGGTCTTTGCTCATCACTCTATCCTCAGCGCGCGCGTTGCGATCGCGTTGAGTTCTTGAACTAAGCGCGAGCGCCGCCGTGAGAAGCATCGGCTCTTTCCATTCTTCCTCAGGGTCATCCCACATCGTAGATTCAACCGTATGGATGAACGTTTTTCCGTTTTTGAAAGAATCATCTTCTAAGAGCTGGACGAGAAAACTTTGGTTGGTCACAAGTCCCAGTAGGACTGTCTCGCGCAAGGCTTGGATGAGTCGTTGGCGTGCCTGCTCTCGATCCAGCCCCCACGCGATCACTTTCGCGAGCAGCGGATCATAGTGCGTTAAAATCTCCTGACCCTCACGGATGCCGCTATCGATACGCACTCCCGGCAGCGTCGGCCATCGCAACTTTAAGATTTTTCCCGTCGTGGGCAAGAAGCGATTGCTTGGGTCTTCAGCATAGAGACGCGCTTCGATCGCGTGTCCCCGAAGCAAGATGTCTTTTTGTTGCAGCGAGAGTTTTTCACCTGCAGCGATCTCGATCTGTTTGCGGACTAAATCCAACCCAGTAACGCATTCGGTGACAGGATGTTCAACTTGAAGGCGCGTATTGACTTCTAAAAAATAGAAATTCCCGTCCGGGCCGAGCAAGAACTCGGCGGTGCCTGCGTTGCGATAGCCGGTAGCGCGGGCCAACTTGCACGCGGCTTCTTGGATCTTCTCGCGCAGCTCGGAGCTGACGGCTGCTGAAGGAGATTCTTCAATAATCTTTTGGTAACGGCGTTGTAGGCTGCACTCGCGCTCGCCCAGGGCGATCACGTTCCCGTGAGCATCACTTAAAAGCTGCACTTCGATATGGCGGGCCGGGCTGACGAATTTTTCAACCATGAGTCGAGAATCTCCGAAAGCTGAAAGGGCCTCGCGTTGAGAGGCTTGGATCGCTTCATCCAATTCGCTCTCTTGGTGTATAAGGCGCATGCCTTTGCCGCCGCCACCGGCGGAAGCTTTCAATAAAATGGGCAACCCAACTTGGTGGACAGCCGCGCGAATCTGTTCGGACGTGTCGCACTCGTTGACTCCCGGAACGGTGGGCACTCCAAGTTGCTGGGCGGTCTCGCGCGCCGCGCGCTTGTCGCCGAGCTTTCTCATCGAGTCCGCCGTCGGTCCGATGAAGGCAATCCCGGCTTGTTCACAAGCCTGAGCAAACGATGAATTTTCAGATAGAAAACCGTAACCTGGGTGAATCGCTTGGGCTCCAGTTTTGCGCGCGGCGTCCAGAATCGCGGAGATCTTGAGGTAGCTCTCGCGAGCCGGAGCAGGTCCAATCAAAACAGCGTCATCAGCCGCCAGGACGTGCGGGGCTTGAGCATCGGGCTCTGAATAAACAGCGACCGATTGAATACCCAGCTCGCGCAGTGTCCGAAAGATTCTCACGGCGATCTCACTGCGATTGGCCACCAAGATCTTCTTAAACATTTTTCATTTGCTCTCCTGTGAGGGTTGTCGCCAACGTGGAGGCCGTTTTTCCAAGAACGCGCGTAACCCTTCTTGGCCTTCGGGTGAGGTGCGCAGGCGCGCGATCAGTTCGACGGCGTGATCGAGCGCTGTATCTAATGGCAATTGCATGACATTACGAATGAGCTTTTTTGCTTCTCTAACAGCTTGTGGTCCGTTGCTTAGAATTTGCTGCGCGAGAGTGTCGGCGCGCGCGTCGAGCTGATCGGCGGGCAGAATCTCGTGCACTAAACCAATTTGCTTTGCGATGTCGGCATTGAAAAGTTCGGAGGTGAGAAAATATCTTCGTGCGTTGGCTTCTCCAATCTTCTTGAGCACAAACGGAGAGATCACGGCGGGCACGATACCCAACTTCACTTCGGTGAATCCGAATTGTGTATCGGGCATCGACAGAACGATGTCAGAAACAGAGCACATGCCCATGCCACCGCCGAGGGCAGCTCCGTGCACGCTGGCAATCAAAGGCTGAGCGCATTCGTCGATCGCTCGGTACATTTCGGCCAGCCCGCGCGCGTCGCGTCGATTTTCTTCGGGAGAAAAATTGATCGAGCGTTGCATCCAGTGGAGATCGCCGCCGGCACAAAAGACAGGGCCAGCACCGTGAAGGACGACCACGCGAACACTCATATTCGCACTGAGTTTGCTGAAACAATCTGTTAATTCAGCGATGAGCACTTCGTTGAGTGCGTTGCGCACGTCGGGACGATTCAGCGTGACGCGAGCGACTCCGTTCTTTTGATCGACCAACAAATGTTGATAATTTTTCGTTTCCATACGAGGCCTTGAGCTCTTGAGAAATTGGCCGAGCTACGACTTCGATCATACTTCAAACAGGGGCCTCAAAGCTAGCATTCTCTCCACGTTTCCATTTGTTATAATGCTATCTTGATGGATTTGATTATCTGTTTTCGTAAAGCTGATAAGGACAAAAACTACAGCCTGACCTCGCTAGACAATCGCAGCCTGGGAGGTTTTGTTTCACCACTGGACGTTGATAAAGATAAAGACGAGGCAGTTGAGCTTCGTACGCTTTATCAGCTTGTCGAGCCAGATGCAGCTGGACAACTTGAGCCTGATCGTGTACTTTGCGAGGTTGGGAAACTCTTATTCAAAGCACTGTTCGTGGCTAATACGTCGTTGCACGAGCACTACCGCACGATGGATGCAGAAGACAAACTGGTCTTGCAATTTGAGGATGGAGCTGAATCTCTCTTGGCTCTACCCTGGGAATATCTTTTTGACATCCAAGAACGAACGCCGGTGGCTACGGTGCGTTCGATAGTGCGACGTGTGGGTCAAACTATTTCGCCCAAAGTGACTGAAGCCAAAACACCTCGTGCTCTTGTAGTTATCGCTGAACCCTTGACGTTGCATCGCTTCAACGCACGGAACGTGCATGATCTTCTGTTAGCAGAGCTAGAACCATTAGTGAAAGCAGGACGTTTGCATCTGGATTTTCTCGCACTTCCGATCACATCGGAACGTTTCGCTCGTCAGTTAGCCCAAGGGCATTATGATATCGTGCACTTCGTCGGTCATGGAACTGTGGGTGGACTAGCATTTGAGGATGAAGTAGGAGACAAGCAAATTGTGGATGCAGGCCGATTGCGTGCATTATTCGATGGCAAAGGCGTTCGCTTCGTTTTTCTGACAGCCTGCCTTTCAGCGCAGGGAGAGAAACCTGGAGATTTGTTCACCAACACGGCCACAGCGTTGGTTCGCGCTGGAGTAGGTGGAGTCTTGGCAATGCAATACTCAGCTCTTGTCGAGCCTGCTTTTGCGTTTGCTAGCGACATCTACCGGGCTTTGGGCGAAAAGCCTTTGGAAGAAGCCATTTTGACCGCGCGCAAAATCCGTTACGTAGCAGACGCGAAAGGGTTTGAAGCGATCCAGTGGGGAATACCTGCACTTTATCTGCAAACAGAGAACGGGAATTTATTCCCCAAGTTAGAAGAGACAAAAGAGAAAAGTCTGGGTGAGCTGCACCCATGGCCTAAGCCTTCACTCCTAAAGGGCGTCCCTGAACGCGATTCAGAATTCGTAGGGCGTGGAGCAAAGATGGTGAAGGTTAATCAGGCACTAGTACTCTAACCATGTGAAATTGATGGGTAGATGGTGAGGGATTAAAATGAGACATGAGAAAGCATCGAGTGCAGCTCAAGGTCTCCGACCGCCGCAGCCTGCTAGCGCTGATCCGATCAGGTCGGCATTCTGCACG
>JACOSB010000108.1 GCA_016179105.1 Candidatus Acetothermia bacterium | reverse complement strand
GGAATTGAGTCCAAATGCAAAGTCAAAGAACGAGTACAGAAACGACAACGGCGGCTCATGTTCGCTTTGCTCACATTTCGCCAAACTTTCCTTCGCCTAGAAGGCGAGGGGATTCAACCATCCCCGAAGGGGACACTAATTCCTCGGGTGCACTCTCTTTAGTCAGATAGCCTGCCGCACCTGCTCGTAAGACTTGCTGGGCATATTGTTCTGCTGACTGTATACTCAGCACCAGTACCGGTAACTGCGAGCCTTCCCGTTGCAACTGTCTTAGTACCCCCATCCCCCCGCCACCGGGCATAGCTAGGTCCAGTATTAAAATGTGGCAGGGCTGTTTATGGATCAGCTCGAGGGTCTCGATGGCATCCTGCGCCTCGCCCACCACCTTCATATCTGGTTGTTCCTCCAGGATCTGTTTTACCCCGCGACGCACGACAGGATGGTCATCAGCGATAACAATATGTATAGCGGATGAATTGTTTAGAGTCTGGGAGGCGGTCTCATGCTCAGGTTGAGCCGGGAGGGTATACACCCGGTCGATCACTTCTGGTTCCCAGAGAAACACCGTGGGGGAGAGGGGATGAGGAGGTAGGCCCGCGGGAAAAACTCTGGTTGGTCTGGGGTGAGTATAAAAGCCTGGTTTGAACCGACCGGGTGTAATTCGTGAGCGGCTGGGCAGCCATTTAGAGTGATTCAGATCACATGAACTATTCATATCGTTACTCCATTCGTATCGTAAACAGTATGGGGCACTAGGTAAATAGGCGGAAAGCTAAACTTCTTGTAGGATTTAAGCGCATTCTCAAGTAAGGGCAGGACTTTTAGACTTTAGGGAGGAGAAAATAATGGCGATATGTCAGCCATTTTGCTAGGCCATCTCATCAATACGCTAGCTTATTTTTCAGCACATAATGGATCAACTCGGCGTTATTCTTCATACCCATCTTTTCTAAGACGCGCGCCCGATATGTGCTGATCGTCTTTACGCTCAATGAAAGTTCTTTAGCAATCTCGCTGACTGTCTTGCCGGATGCCAGCATACACATCACATGATACTCTCGATCGGACAGCGTCTCATGGGGTAATTTTTTGGTTCCTGCCTCCAAATCCTTGGCCAACTTCTCTGCCAATGCTGAGCTAATATACTTATGCCCGGCCAGAATCTTCCTGATGGCGTTCACCAATTCTTCCGGAGCGCTGTCTTTAGTCATATAACCGGACGCTCCAGCTTTCAACACTCGAACCGCGAACTGATCCTCCGGGTGCATACTCAAGATCAGTATCGGCAGCTGAGGGAAGTCTCGATGCAAGTCGTTCAAGACCTCCAGACCACCACGATCGGGCATGCTCAGGTCTAAGATAACGATGTCCCAGGGTTGTGTGCCGATCAGCTTAAAGATTTCTTGCGTATTTTGAGCCTCGCCCACTATTTTGACATCGGATTCTCCCGCCAGGATCTGTTTTAACCCTTGGCGCACGATCGGATGATCATCAGCAATGAGCACGCTGATCATATCGTTTTTCCTTCCTGACGGAGTGGGATGCGGACCGTGAGGGTGGTCCCTTGTCTTGCAACGCCATCTATTTCAACCTCTCCGCCAAACACCAAGGCTCGTTCGCGGATGCCCAGCAGTCCGAACGACTTGGCTTTGGTCATATCCTGTGAGTTAATCCCCTTTCCGTTATCTCGCACGGTCAGGATAAGCTGGTCTGCTTGCTCACACAAACTGATCTGCACTTCCGTTGCGTGGGCATGGCGGGCGGTATTGGTCAACGCTTCTTGCACAATGCGATAGATTGCGGTGCTGTATTCTGTTCCCAAAGAAAGCTCCTTCACATTAGAAGTAAATTGGCTTTTAATCTTTGAACGCATTTGGAATTCTTGCGCCAGCCCCTCTAGCGCCGCGATCAGACCTAAGTCCTCTGTGACTCCGGGTCTCAACTCCATGACGATTTTACGCATCGATTTGGCAGTGCTCTCGACCAACTGGATCAGCGATTTTGTTTTCTCTTGTAGGGGTTGCTGCTCGGAGAGTTTCTTGGAGAGCCAAGCGAGATCCATTTTCAAGGCTGCCAACAGCTGGCCCAAATCGTCGTGAATCTCTCGGGCTAAGTGAGTTCTTTCTTCTTCCAGACGAGAGTGCTGATGGGCTGCCAAGGCGCGCAATTGCCCTTGCGAGCTTATCAGTCTGTCTTCGGTTTGCTTGCGCTCAGCGATCTCGTTTTCGAGGACTTTGATAGCCGCCTGGAGTTGGGCAGTGCGTTGCGAGACGCGCTGCTCCAGTTGAGTATTCATCTGTTGAGCCTTTTCATAGAGCCGCGCGTTGTCCACCGCCAGTGCGGTGCGGTCCGCCAGTGACTGAGCGAGCGCCAGGTCCTCTGTGTCATAGCGCTCGCTCGACGCATCTCGCACGAACGTGATCGCTCCCAAGTTGCGCCCGCGAGCTACCAGCGGCACGATCATCGCCGACTTTATTCCCAGCTTACAGATATTCTCCAGCTGCTTCGCATCACAAGCCCAAGCTTCCAACAGCGCATCGGGAATATCCGAGTAGAATTCAGGCTGGCCGGTGCTCATGACGTGATACACTCCGCGCGGCTCGTTGGGGTCCGGCGGATAACGGCACTGTAACTCATAAGCTAACTGCTCCTTGAGAGGGTCCTTATGAGCGACAGCTATGAGCTGCGCTTGTACACCTTCTACACCCTCTTTCACGAGATGAACCATGCACCAGTCAGCGAATTGCGGTACAGCCACCTGGACTACATTCGAAAGTCTGGTTTGGTAGTCGCGCGAGACCGCAAGCACCTTTCCCGCCTCGGCGAGTATATGCTCAGAAAGCTCTTGTCGCAGGTGCTCTATCTCACGCTGCTCGAGCCTGGCAGCCATCTGGTCAAAGGTGCGGGTCAATTGACCTAGTTCTCCCGTCCCCTGTCTCAATCCGGTGCGCGCGCTCAGGTCGCCGCCGCTGAGGCGCTGCGCGGCGCTCACTAACGCATTCACTTGGCGCAGCACGGACACACTACTGCCGAACCAAGCCATCGCCAATGCCAGCAGAGCGCCGACGCCCAGTAAAGCCAGATTACGTACTAAATGCCAGTTGGTTTCTGCGAAAGCGACTCGAGGGGGAATCCCGATCGCTAAATAAAAGAGTGTCCACTGAGTTTAGCTGATCGATGGCAAATTCATTAAACTCTTCATCCACGTTATGCCAATCTAATTCTCCGTTTGGCCCTGCAAAGAAGCCATCCAGTGTTGTCAGCATGAATACAATTACTTTTCTCATATAATTCTCCTTTGCTTTTCGATGCGAAATCTAAGATGTATTACTCCAGTTGGATGTTTTTGTTGCTTCTCCCGCTTTGCATCTAGGCTCCACGGTCCCGCACCGGCGGCCGCAAAGTAGAGCCAGAGGAAGCAGTACAGTATGGCGTCCGTGCCCCCATTCACGATCGGCCAGAAGCCCTGTGGGAAGTGCCCCATAAAATACGCTACAGCCATTTCACCCGAGAGAAGGAAGGCGACCGGGCGAGTGAACAGGCCAAGGAGGAGCAACCCCCCGCCAAACACCTCGAGCATGCCGGCGACGACAAGCAGCGGGGTCAATTCGACCCCTGGGGGCATCCCGATAGGGAAGGCGAAAAGCTTCATCGTGCCGGGGAAAATAAACAGGAGCGCGGCCACGATGCGCAGTACACTCTGCAGACGCGGCCCCCAGGCTGACCATTGGGCGACGAGATTGTTTTCCCTCATGTTAACCTCTTTTTGATCTTGCACGTCGCCGCTTGCTTTCCGCCACCAGCGCTGTGAAGTCCGCGACCGGGCGAATCTCAAAAGGGCCTCCGCGCACGCCGGGATGCTTCGAGATCAACTCGATGGCGTGATTCAAATCCCGGGCTTCGAGCCTCAGAATTCCGCCTAACTGCTCTTTTGTCTCAGCGAAGGGGCCATCGGTGATGGTCACTTTGCCTTTGTGGTACCGTAAAATCACCGCGCTCTGCGCGCTTTGCAGCGCTTCACCGCCAACAACATGACCCTTTTCCCGGAGCTCATCGTCGTAAGCGAAGCACTCGTCCATGAAGGCGTTCTGCTCGTTTTCGGACATCGTTTCCCATTTTTTTTCGTCCATATGTCCGAGGCAAATGTATTTCATAATCTCTCCTATCGAACACTGGGCTAACCTTTTACTCCTTTGTATTTTTCGGTTATTTATTTTTTTGGCGCGCGGCCACTTCGGCGCGCAGACGCTCCTCGTGCGCACGGAGCTCACCCGTTGGGTCGCTCGGCGCAAAGTCCGCCGCCTCGAACACCTGGCGAATCTCGACCTCGGTTTGGTCGAATGGGGCCCGCTTCAGCCACTCGATCGCCTCTGCTTTCGACTTCACCTGCCACAGCCAGAAGCCAGCGATCAACTCCTTCGTTTCGGCGAAAGGCCCGTCGGTGACGATGTGCTTGCCTCCAGAGAACTTGACGCGCGCGCCCTTCGAGCTCGGGTGAAGCCCCTCGCCCGCGAGCATTACACCAGCTTTCACCAGCTCCTCATTGAACTTCCCCATTGCGGTCAGGATCTTCTCGTCGGGAAGAACGCCCGCCTCTGACTCCTTGTTGGCCTTGACCAAAATCATGAATCGCATTGTTATGTCTCCTTTCGGGTTGTTGAATTAACTGTTTACACTAAATAGTCGTTCGGCGGAACCCCAAATCGACAACTGTTTTTGAAAGTCTAAAGTTCGCTCAAGCGTTTCTTATAAAAACGCCGTTCAGGCTCTTGTTGCGTGAGGGTGAGGGCTCGTTCGTAGGAGGCTCGGGCTTCCGTCGTTCTTCCCAATCGCCGAGATAGCTCCGCCCGCGCTGAGTGAGCTAAGTGGTAGTCGGCCAAGTCGCCGCGGGCGAAAATGGCGTCGATCAGGTCCAGACCTGCCAAAGGTCCATCGCGCATCGCGACGGCTACTGCCCGATTCAGTTCGACCACAGGGGATGGATTTGCCTGCGCCAGCAGGTCGTACAGTGTGACAATCTGAGCCCAATCGGTCACAGCGGCATTGGGCGCTTCGGCATGCACTGCCGCGATCGCAGCCTGGAGGGTGTACAGTCCGAACCGGCGCGACGAGAGCGCCCGTTCCACCAATGCCAGCCCTTCCGCGATCTGATCTCGGTTCCAAAGTGAGCGGTCTTGGTCTTCCAGCAGAACCAAGTCTCCTGTCGGCGAGGTACGCGCGGTACGTCGCGATTCGTGCAACAGCATCAGCGCCAGGAGTCCTATCACTTCCGGCTCCGGTAGCAGCTCCATGAGGAGCCTTCCTAAGCGGATCGCCTCGCCCGACAGATTGGGTCGCGTCAGCGACTCTCCCGACGAGGCAGAGTATCCCTCGTTGAACACTAGGTAGATCACGAGGAGCACCGTGTCTAACCGGTCTGGCAGATCGGCTGGCGACGGCACCTGATAGGGAATCCCTGCATCGCGAATCTTCGCCTTGGCGCGCACAATACGCTGAGCAATCGTGGGGGGCGCGGCAAGAAAGGCGCGTGCGATCTCCTCGGTCGTGAGGCCGCATACCTCCCGTAGTGTCAGCGCCATCTGGGCCTCCGGCGGCAAAGCGGGATGGCAGCAGGTGAAGATCAGTCGCAAACGGTCGTCCTCCACACTCTGATCGTACCACGCCGCGAAGGCCGGGGTAGCAGCTTCGAGTCGCGCTGCGTGCTCTGCCAGGGATGCGTCGAACCGAGCGCGCCGCCGCATGTTGTCGATGGCCTTAAAGCGGCCGGTCGAAACGAGCCACGCCCGGGGATTGGCGGGTACTCCATCTCGCGGCCATTGTTCTAGGGCTGCTGTGAAGGCGTCATGCAATGCGTCCTCGGCGAGATCGAAGTCGCCGAGCAGGCGGATCAAGGTGGCGAAGATCCGGCGCGATTCTGTGCGATAGACATCGTCCACAACTTGACGAATATGTTCAGCAGTGTTCTCTGTCATGAGCGATCTTAGCGGCTGCTTTTGCTTGTCTCAAGGCGCTTTCGATACCGTTAATTCTGATTATGTTTACACGTCGCCGTACCTGTCGTGGTGCCGCACCCAGTCCTGACCAAACATGAAATGATAAACGATCAATTGGCTCCGTCCGTCGAAGAGGTCGGTGAGCATCTCCTTTCGCTTCGTTTCTAGTCCACGATTGAGCCGCAAGCCATGTTTGCGATGGTCCCCTGACCATCGCAGATCACTTGGCCTCCGGCGTCGGCGCGTCGAGGAACGGGATGACGACGGCTGCCAGCGCGGGGGATGAGAAGATGTTGTAATGTGTCGTGGCGGGCAGGATGGCGAGCCGAGCATTGGACATTCCGGACCCATCCCAACCGCCATCGCGCTTGCCGCCGCCCAGCAGTTCGAAAAATTCCACGGCATGGGCAGTGCGGACACCGTCGGCATCCCCAACCACGATCATCGTGGGCGTTTTGAGCGCCGACACTGCCTCCGACCAGTCATACTCCTGCCCAACCAGTTGACCCATCTTGGTCACCAGTGTCGGCCAATCTTCCGGCTTGGGTGCAACGCTGACATACGCCTGATGCATCGGGGATCCGACCCACGCTTTGGCGGCTTCGGCATTGATTGACCTCATTCCCGCGCGAAGCTCGGGGTACCAGCCGTCGCTCTTGTAGGTGGCTGAGACGACCACCAACTTGCGTACCACATCTGGGTGCCGAATGGCGGTGTGTAGCGCGACACCGCCGCCCAGGGAGTAGCCGAAGAGGTCGGCTTGATTGAGTCCGAGTTGCTTGATGAGCGCGGCGATGTCGTCGGCCATCTGCTCGAAACTCATCGGGCGATCGAGATGGGCGGTGCGCCCATGTGCCTCCAACTCGACGGCGATGACCTGCCGACTTTCCGCAAGGGCCGGCAGCAGTTGAGCGAACATGCCGATTACGCCCAAGCCGCCGTGAAGCAGCACCAGCGGTTTTCCAGTACCGTGGATCTCGTAATACATTTCGAGACCGTTCACCGAAGCGTGGCTGCCCTTGGCGTCCTTGTTCGTTGCCTTTGCGTTGACTTTGTTCTTTGTCATGATGGTCTCTCCTTTACTAGAACATCCCATCCTTATTTGGTGAATCAGCTGGCACAGGCTGGCCACAGTCCCACATTTCCACAATCTTGTCACCGTGGAAGCGGAACAAGTGCACGGTCGCGAAACCTGTCTCGCCAGGACGCAGCACGATGTGGGAGTGGACGGCTACCAGATCGCCATCACCGAGCACGTTCTGGATCGTGAGCTACTTGCTCGGGAACTGGACGTGATTCTCGATCATGGCTTTTTGTAGCGCCGGAAAACCTGCGGGAAAGAAAGGATTGTGGTGCTTACCTCGAAGGTCCACGTACTTCCGGTAAACCTCATCGATCTGACCTGCCACGACAAGCTGTAGGAACTTTACGGCTACCTGTTTGCGGTCATGCACTGCGTTTTCGCCGTGCGAGGTACTACCACTATTTGTATCGCTTTTTGTCATGATGATTTCTCCTCTACTAATACACTATTTAGTTTAATCTTCATAACTCTATCGCCCCTTTGCATGACGGATGAAAGTATTATATCCAGACAAATGTCTACTATCAAGAGGGCGAATTCAAAGCTGGTTATGCAACTCCCATGGGGAACCCAAAGCTGACCTGTCACTTAAAGCGAAAATCGAGCAACAACTTCACTGGCTTGTGTGAGTTCCTGAGTATCTAAATAGTGTCAACTTGGAGAGCATCTCTCAGCCTAGCAAAGGGGATACTGCAGCATGTTTAGAATTGCTCTACGAAACATCTTCTGCAACAATCGCTTGCCCGCTTGAATGTCTTAATAACTGGGCGTAAAACGGCCACGTTCGTGCTGTCAGGCGGCAGAGGTACGCGCGCAATTGCGCTAGTGAGTTACATGCTGGTATGGCTCAAATTTCAGTTTCGTCCCTAAGGGGATTTGAACCCCTGTTCTCGGCTTGAAGGGCCGACGTCCTAGGCCGCTAGACGATAGGGACAAGATAAGTGTTATTGTTGAGAAGTGCTGCAGTGTTGCAGTTCAAACAGCAGCACCGCAGCACTTCCAAACTGCAGCACTTATTCTAGGCCGTGCAGGAATTGAACCTGCGACCCTCCGCTTAAAAGGCGGATGCTCTGCCACTGAGCTAACGGCCCTTGTCGTTCTATTCAGCGTTTTTGCCATTTCAGGCAGGGTCGCTAACACCTGAGAGTGCACCCGATTCGTTTCCCTCCCTGTGTCGATTAGATTACTGCAATGCCGTCATTTCTTCAACCTCGGTTCTCGTCGTAAACAGCATCGGGCTAGGGATTCAATGAGGCGCGCGGAGGGTCATAGTTTTGATTGCTACAGGCCGAAAGGCTATCCTTGGTTGTCTTGCCGGAAAGTTAATGGGCTGGGCTCAGGGCTTAAGACTACAGGTTCACCCTCTTCATCACGAACAGCGCACATCACACTTGCCCTACCTAAGTTGTTCGGCTGGGTTTCGAGCATAATTTTTTGACCAAACTCAGAGGGTGTCGCAGTATTGCTGTCCCAGTAATGAATTTTTCTGTGACTTTTTCGTGATGTTCATCGTTTATGCTGCGGTTATGTCTTCGGAAAACGCGAAAAGAGGTGAGAACGACAAACAACACACCTGAAGGATATAGCAAACCAGCGCCGAACTGGGGCGCTCTAAAAGTACCAAAACACATATCAAGGAGGAAGACTAATGTCTTTCAAAACAAGTCTCAAAGGAACACTCATTGCAGTCGTGGCGACAGCAGTGTTGCTGTCGGTGTCTACGGTCGGTACAGGAAGTTCATTGGGGAGAGCCCAAACTCTCGCTACATTTGCATTCTCACCTACGCATACGTTGACACTTACGGCGGGTTTTAATACCGGCCTCACCATAAAGATCGCCCTTGCTATTGGAATTACACCCTCCAATGGCATCTGTAGCCCCTCGGTGGGCGGCGTTAGTACGTGTACCGTGGGCTGTGTACACTAAGTTCTGTAAATTGGGAGGGGCGTAAGAAAGCTGTTCCCTCCAAGATCGGGGATGAATCGAACCCGAATGGAGGAGGGAAAAGCTGTGAAACAAACCCAAGATACCCTCATGACGCAATTGTTGC